>DATMOD010000056.1:0-58789 GCA_035568355.1 Patescibacteria group bacterium | reverse complement strand
CTTTGTCACTTGTGTCAAAGCTTAAACCATCAAATATCTCGCCCGCTCCAGGTTTAGTTTCATTAGGAGACAAACCAAGCATTCGATCAAAAGGATCTTGATCGACATCCTCATCGTGTAGTTGTGCGTCAGCCTGCTCTTCTCGGGCAACGCCCTCATCAGGATGAAGATCAGATGCTTGCTCAGGGTCTTGCCCTACCTCATGATCAGTTCGTTCAGGAATTTGGCCAATTACACCACCTGCCGGTAATACAGCTTTGTCACTTGTGTCAAAGCTTAAACCATCAAATATCTCGCCCGCTCCAGGTTTAGTTTCATTAGGAGACAAACCAAGCATTCGATCAAAAGGATCTTGATCGATGAGTTCAGCATCAGTCTGCCCTTCTCCGACAACACCTTCGCCTGCATGGGGATTAGATGCTTGCTCAGGTGGAGTAAACTTGGGGGTAGTGTCTTCTCTCTGAGCCTGAAACTCAGATGACGGATTTGGTTGTCTATAACTTTCCATAACACCATTTTAATACGAAAGGCGCAACATAGTCAAATAGCTAGTCAGTACTACGACCCTGCAATGGCAACCCCAGCTCATCCATGGACGCATCGTCGAATATATCAGACCCAGAGAACTTCGGATTAAGGCCTGGGTAGAGTAAAGCAGCCACGTACTGTTTACGCACGGCCCGTGCCTTTTCAGTTTGATCTTGTAAAGCTAGCCGCAAGACAGCACATTCAGCAGCATCCCATAGTTCAGCGGCATCACTATCTTTGAAACCTTCAATTATAACGCGAGCTTCCTCAAGATTAGGGTGATCAAACACCGTAGCAGCAAATATTTGTCTGCTCGCGAAGCCACCACTTCCAATAGTCACCGAATGGTCTTGGCCGGTTGCACGAGTCTCGACCGAAAACTCACTATTATCTTGTGCTACTCCTGGATGAGCTGGCCCATACCCATCCGCACTAGATTGTGATTGTGGCGAACCTTCTGCTGGTACATCTGTGATTAAAACTTCTAGTACGCATACGAATCGCTCCCATTCCCCATCACCAACGATCATGTCGCCATAGCCAATATCAGCTGTGGGTAGCTTAACGTGACTGCCTGCTACATCTGACTCAACACGATCAGACATATTAGCTTCATCGCAGTAAGCAACAAGTGCATCCCTTACATAGCGCCACCAGGCTACTTCGCGACAATAACCAACTAGAGCAAGATCTAATTCGGCCAATTCCTCTCTCGTAGGTGGTCTACCTTCATATTCCTGATCATCGCCACCTATCTCGCCTCGCAGAGGAGGTTTGTAAAGTTCAAGATCTCTCATTATAGTATTATAATAAACTATATTTGCATTAGTATCAATATATAGGCTAAGTTTGCAAAATGCCACCACCGATGACTAGATCGCCGTCATATAATACCGCTGATTGACCGGCAGCAATGGCACGTTCTGGTTCGGTGAGTTTTAGAATAGCAGTATCATCAATTAAGCTCGTGACCATACAATCAACCAACTTAGCCCTATGGCGAAGACGCAACTTATAAGTTTGGCCGATCTTAGGAGCAGTATTAATCCAGTGTAATTGGTTTAGGTTTAGATCGCTGCGCCATAATTTATCATTGGCTAGATCGGTGGTGACATAGACGATATTCTTGGCCATGTCCTTGCTCGTTACATAGTAAGGTAAGCCGCCGCCGACTTCTAGGCCATGCCTCTGGCCGATTGTATAAAAAACCGCCCCATCATGCTGGCCAATCACCTTGCTTGTTTGTTGGTCAATGATATCGCCAGGTTTAGTCTTGATGTAATTCTGCAAAAACTCTTTAATGCCGATCTTACCTACAAAACAGATACCCTGACTGTCTTTTTTTGCCGCTGTCACCAGGCCCAGCTCGGTAGCTTTAGCTCGGACTTCGGTTTTTGTGAGTTCGCCTAACGGAAAAATTGTGCGCTTAAGAGCATCATCGGTCACGCGATACAAAAAATAAGTTTGGTCCTTATTTGTGTCTTTGGCTATATAGAGCTGACCATCTTTTGTTTTTGCATAGTGGCCAGTAGCAATCATATCAGCGCCATCGTCTAAAGCGGCGTTCAAAAATAGATTAAACTTTATCTCTTGATTGCACATTACATCAGGGTTAGGCGTGCGGCCAGCCTGATACTCTGCCAACATGTAATCTACTACCAATTGTTTGTACTGTTTCTGAAAGTCGAATACTTTAAATGGGATATCAAGTTGGACTGCCACTCGTTTGGCATCAGCTAGATCGTCTGCCCAAGGGCACACAAAACCAGGTAGGTCTTCGGCCCAGTTTTTCATGTAAATCCCCGTGACCTGGTAGCCCTGCTCTTTTAAAAGAGCAGCCGTTACAGAGCTGTCCACACCGCCGCTCATACCAACATACACATGCGTTCTGTCATCCCCAACTCGATCCCCGATCGGAGCCGGGGATGACGGGGAAACTACGCGAGAACCAGACACAGGATTCTGACGCATGACTCTAACTATGCCCACCCAGATTTATATAAATCACCTTGGCGGTTTCGCTAATCACTAAACCCCAGCCCGAAGGTGTCAGCCACCAGTTTGAAGGCCAAGCTTTATCATTTGGAGTTGGATGACTGACAATCTCGGCAGTTGGCCCAAGAGTTCGCTTGAATTCTATGCTAGCGCGCAGCTGATGATAAGGTGAGGTAACCAAAATAACTCGTTGTGGCACACCAGATTCAAGCAGTTGTTTGGTCTTTTTGGCATTATCAGCCGTGTCGACGGCAACTTCATCTATTGTAATAGCCGAAGCATCCACGCCAGCATTTAAAGCCTGAGTGCGCATAGCCGCCGCGTTGGAGGTGCCCTGACGATCCAGCGCTGCACCAGAAAAGATTAAACGTGGTGCCCAATTAGCCTTATAGAGTTTAATAGCTTCTTGCGTTCTAGCGTCTGTATCTCCACCACTAATCGCCACAATAGCATCGGCTGGTCGACAGTGGCTATTAGACACGTCTGGAGACACACCGCACTGTGCCAGATCATCTATATTCAACATCCGACCAAATAGAGCTACTAGCCCAATAGCTAAAATTACGATAACCACTACAAAAAAGATTAATTTACGAATTATAAACATAATATCTCCCTGTCTTATTATACCAATTGTGTATTTACACTTTTAGTAATAATTTCTGCAGCTAATTCTATATCTTGGGTTGTGGTCTTTGAGCCAAGTGTTAGCCGTAAACTACCCTGTCGCATAGAATCATCAAGACCAAGAGCTTTTAATACATGTGAGACTCGATTTTTATTAGCCGCACAAGCTGAGCCAGTAGCAGCTTGCAGTCCTTGCTCATCTAATTGCATAACCAGTCGTTCGCCATCTATACCTGGCCACGAAACATGTAGGTTATTAGGTAGGCGTTTTTTGAGATTACCATTAACTACCATATTAGGAAAGCAGGCTCGCAAGTGGTTTTGCAGCTCATCACGCAACTCGGCTTGCTGCGTAGCTACTGCTTTGCGATCCGCCTGCGCTATGTCTAACGCTTCTGCTAAGCCGATAACGCCAGGTACGTTCTCGGTACCACTACGCAAGCCAGATTCTTGGCCGCCACCGTTAATAAACGACGACATTTTTACGCCGGCACGCACAAACAGTACGCCAGTTTGTTTTGGACCATAAATCTTACCACCGTTAATAGTCATTAAATCCACTCCTAAACGTGAGACATGCAGATCCAAATATGCAGCCGCCTGCGAAGCATCGGTATGTAGATATATAGGCAGATCATTACCTGCTGCCAGACGCCGCTCACGTTCAATAGCAATTAACTGCGAGACTTCACGCAGTGGCTGAATTGTGCCAATCTCGTTATTACCATAACCAATGCTTACCAAAACAGTTTTATTGTCTATGGCTGCACCCAGAACATCTAGGTTTAGAAGGCCATTTGGATAAACCGGAATAATTTTATTATCATAAGCAGCCACACTGGCCAGGACTGCATCATGCTCGATTTGAATCGTGCACACATTGCCACCCTTAAAGTGACGCATAACACCGTGAATTGCAATATTTATAGACTCCGTAGCCCCAGCCGTAAATACTATTTCGCTAGACTTAGCACCCAGCCAATAGGCAACCCGGGCTCTGGCAGCCTCAATCGCGGCTTTAACTTTACGGCTAGCCAAATAAGCACTAGATGGATTATAAAATTGATCTTGCAAATACGGCTGCATAGCTTGCAACACTCGCTCGTCGAGTGGAGTAGCAGCTGCATAATCTAGATAAATCTGGCTCATTCTATATTGTACCTAACATATATTTAACATTGCCCTCACTCTGGCCCAACCTTAATTTTTCATAATCACGAGAGCTGTCTACCACTTAATCTAATATTTAAAGATTAGTGTCTCGTTAAAGAGAGGTTATGAAAAATTAAGGTTGGGCCAGGTCGTCACTCCCCGCTTGACTGGGAATAACAAGCCTTAAAAAGGCTAAACCCTTCAATCTATTATAACTTAGACTGCCGATGACAGAGGTACGCCAGTGGCTGGATCACGCTTATAAATTTCTTTAGTGACACGCCTACGATAAAGTTTTACTGCCATCGCCAAATTACGTAGCTCTTCGCCCTCTAGCATCACATATTTTTGGCCATCTTGGACTTTTAGAATGCCCCCTGGTTGTATCTCGTAACGAGTAGTAAGTTCCACCGAGTGACCATTAACATCTCGCCATTGTTCGTACCACACCCAAGTTCGTTCGTCTAAGCAAAAGAATTCTCTATGGTGCCCCTCTGGCAAAGGGCCAAAAACCTTAGAGCCGATCTTGGATTCCATGCGTATCAGTTCACGATTTGTCGGTTTATGGAGCTTAGGCCGATGCGGCCTATTGGTTTTAGGAGGCGTGCCAACGATCAAGTTTATGGTTTTTTTTAAGAACTTGCGCATGATTACGCCTTGGAACCAGAGATATGTTCAATAATTTGATCGACTTGTTCTTCTTCGGAATATGCTTGTTTAGCACGCTTATCTACTAAAGCTTCTGCTTTCGCGTCAGAATTCATAGCACTACGATTCGCGACGATATCCAAGGCATCAAGACTTATAGAACGCGTGAGTTCTTCTTCAGCTTCTCGTTTAGCCTTAGCTTGCGAGTAAGACAAAGTAGTTTGCTTTTTACTAGTAGATTGTAAGCCCGCAGGCATTTTCAGCCTCCTGCCCTACTTTTATAGGACCTTAGCAGTTCATTTTTACATATTGATCTTAAATAGAAAAGAGCTGTCGCGCATTTTGAGTCGTAGTATCCGCAAGTCGATTAAGAGATTCTTCCCTTAATTCTGACATGAACTGCGCTACATACTTAACATTTGCAGGCGCGTTCACCTTACCACGAAATGGAACTGGGGTCAAATATGGGGCATCCGTTTCTAGAAGCAAACGGTCCGCCGGGATGGCCTTTGCAATCTCTAGCTGCCAATCATTTTTAGTAAATGTCATAATGCCGTTTACGCCAATATACAAGCCTCGCTCCAGAGCCATATCAAGCTGTTCTTTAGTATCAGTAAAACTGTGCAATACGCCACGAATGCCTTTATAGCTATCAAAGATCGGCCAAAAATCATCAAAAGCTTCCCGTACATGAAAGACCATAGGTAGGCTATTCTCTAATGCTAATTCAATTTGGTATTTTAGTGCCCGAACCTGAGCCTGCTTAGGCGAATGGTTATAAAGATAGTCCAAACCGCACTCACCTATAGCCACTACCTTTGGTTTTTTAACTAGCAAATTTAACTCGCCAAGCCGTGCTTCTTCTGGATGCGCCTCGTGAGGATGGACCCCGATACTAGCCCAACATCGTGGATTAGATTTTGCAAGATCAACTGCCAAGTAACTATCACGAACAGTCGTACCGACACAGATTATATCCGTTACGTCATTCTCAACAGCGTCGGCAACTATAGCCTCTGGCTTTGGATTGCCGGCCTTCAACCACAACTCACGAGTAGGGCCATCAATATCAGACTGTGATTCATGGATATGGCAATGGGTATCAATTAGCTGCATGGCACCTAGCCCCCTTGTTGTTCCCAGACAAAACCACCACTTCTTTTAACAACGCCTGTCATCCAACAATCTCCACGACTTTTCTAAAATCCTCAACCACATAAGTAGGTCTTAGTTCTTTAAGCTTTTCGAAATCATAAAACTTTTTATGTTCAGCTGGGTAAAAAAGTATTGAATCGATTCCCATATTTTTAGCGGCACCCAAGTCTTTATCTGAGTCACCTATCATGATAGCTTGATCCTTTGTACCTCCGAGCTGATCAAGCGCTTTTTGTAACGCCTCTGGATGTGGTTTGTGATTAACGATATCGTCAGAGGCAATAACAACCTTGAACAAGTCAGCAATATTATGAGCATGCAGCAAATGTTGAACATTTTCGTGGCTAGAGCTGGTAATTAGAGCTAGCTCTTTGCCACTCAGGTGTAGACTTTGCAAAACTTCTAGAGCATCTGGGTAGAGCGCAACTTGAGGTAACTTCTGCTTAGCCAATCTATCGGCCTCGTCCATAGCAACGTCGACGTCATCTATCCCCCAGCCTGATACAATCCTAGTAAAACCTCCGAAGGTCGCAGCGATTTCTTCATCACTTTTATGGAATCCACGCACCTCAAGTACAGATCTAAAAGCATCCAGCCAAATATCAAGAGTTTTTGCCAGATTACCATCCCAATCAAGAAGAATATATTGGTAGGTTTTCATACTGTTACTGCTGGTTTTTGATTCCTCGGGTCGGGAGTATGTAAGAAGATCTTAGGGAACAACACCCCTTTGAAAGGCGTTATAGTACCGTTATCGTTAAAGATCTTCTTAATTGCCTCACTGGTATTAGGCAAGAAAGGCCACAGTAAATCTGCTACTTGGCGCAGAGAGCTTGCGCTGTATAACAAAATTTCTTGCAGATGTTCAGTATCACCAGTCTTGGCGGCTTCCCACGGTTTAACTTCTTCTAGGTAAACATTGAGGCCGCGGATCATAGCCCAAACTTGATCCAAAGCACGATCCAAGCGCATAGCCATAATTTCGTCTTTAAAAGCTGTTGTGTCATGCTTTGGCCGTGGCAACTCGCCTATTACACCGTCTTGGTAGCGTATAGCCATGCTCGACACACGTTGCACTAGGTTGCCAAGCTCATTAGCTAATTCATTATTGTAGGCTGTCTCGAACTTTTCCCAGGTAAAATCCCCATCGTCAATTGTTGGGATATGGCGCAAAAAGAAATAACGCAGAGCATCAACGCCATAATCTTTCACGATAGTCATTGGGTCAACCACATTACCAATCGACTTACTCATCTTGGCCCCGCCCGTCAGCACAAAACCATGCACCAATAGGGTCTTGGGCAAAGGCAGATCCAGGCCTATCAACATTGCTGGCCAGATGGCACCATGAAAACGAACGATATCCTTACCAACTACTTGCACATCGGCCGGCCAAAAAGTTTTGTAATCTTCGCCATCAGGGTAACCTAGCACTGTTAGATAGTTCATTAGGGCTTCAAACCAAACATACATAACATGATGCTCATCATCTGGGACCGGCAAACCCCAGGCTAGATGCTTGACTGGGCGAGATATGCTAATGTCCTGCAAACCAGACTCAATCAAATTTAAGATCTCAGTCTCACGGAATTTAGGCACGATCTTAAATTCACCAGCCACAATCGCCTCACGAATCTCATCACCAAAAGCACTGAGCTTAAAAAAATAGTTCTCTTCACTGAGTTGTTGATATGGTTTTTTATGAACAGGGCAAATTCCGTCGTTGGCAGTAGCTTCCCCAGGAGTCACAAAGGCTTCTTCACCCGCACAATACCAACCCTCGTAAGTACCTTTATATATAAACTTTTCGAGTTGTTTCCAAATATACTGCGCACCTTTAGCATGAGCTGGATCTGTGGTGCGTACAAAATTAGTGTAACTAACATTAACAGCCTTTAAAAACCCATGCCAAGACGGCACGATTTTGTCTGTATAGGCTTGAGGCTCCAACCCTACTTCTTCAGCCTTGGCAGCAATTTTGGTGCCGTGTTCGTCTGTGCCGACTTCAAAAAACACTTTGTCACCCATTTGCTGATGATAGCGAGCTAAAACATCAGCCAACATGTAGCCCATAGCATGCCCGATATGCGGTTTATCGTTGACATACGGAATCGCCGTAGCTACATAGAACTTGTTCATGTCAGCCTCACTATTTAGTATTTACAGATGTATTGTATCAGATCTGGCTAACCCAACCCACGATTATCGCACACCTGGTGCAAAATTCCCTCTGTTATAAGACTGTCTTCTAGGGTTCCTTCTAGGATTCGTTGCTTTGGCTACGTCATTCCCAGCTCCGATCGGGAATCTAGGACAGAAATAGGAATTCCTTTTTAACTGGATCCCCAATCAAGTTGGGAATGTCGGGAAGGAAAAATGAATACAGGTCAGCGCGAGTTCTTGCTATACTCTACCTATGCAATACATCACCAACGCCCCAAATTCATATAAAGCAATTGGCCCATACTCTCAAGCAGTGGTAGCCGGTGGCTTCGTTTATACAGCTGGCCAACTTGGTATGGATAATAATGGCAAGCTAGTTAATGCGTCGATAGAAGACGAGACGCGCCAGATTATGAGCAATCTGCAAGCAGTTCTGGCCGCCGCAAACTGCAAGTTTGCAGATGTAGTTAGTGCCACTATATACATAACCGATGCCAGTTTATTTGCTAGAATTAACCCCATATACGCCGAGTACTTCGAAGCCGGACAAGCACCGGCCCGCACAACCGTAGTTGCACAACCCCCGATAGACGGTGCGAGCATTGAGATTAATATGATAGCTCTTGCGCCAAAAGGCTCGTCAATCTGACCCACCCTTACTTTTCTTTCTGCACGGGTCCTGACATCCAGTCTGCCCCTAAAATTTTTTTACATTAGTAAAAACAATTTTGGGTGCTGCCCCACCGGATGTCACCAGTTTGAAGAAAGGTGAGTGTGTGTCGGCGTGACAACACTACAGAATTAAGACTGCCCCTTACGTCTATATTCTTGCTTTATACCCAAGTAAAGGTCACTATTACCAGATCCTGTTTCATGCTTAGCATCTTTACGCATCAGCTCGGCAGGGTATTTGTTTTTGATATGCTCTAACTTGTCCATAATTATCTTCTCGGTATCAAGATCTAGCAAGACAGCCATATCAAGACAATAGATGAAAACATCCGCCAGCTCTTTTTTGATCTCGGCCATTCTTTTTTCGTCTTGCTTGGTTTCTTCGATTGTCAGACTAGACCATTGAAAAATTT
Source organism: Patescibacteria group bacterium (assembly GCA_035568355.1). Classification (GTDB taxonomy): domain Bacteria; phylum Patescibacteriota; class Saccharimonadia; order Saccharimonadales; family EFPC-124; genus DATMOD01. The sequence goes on along the minus strand of DATMOD010000056.1, from coordinate 49,436 downwards.
CTAAAAGTTCGGCTGCTTCGATAATAATAGATTTAGCGAGATCTGAAGGTCTAAGTTTATCCCAGCCTCTCTCTATTAGATATTCCCTGACTGTGTCTTCTATATTATGCATAATCGGCTCCTTATAACCCTAACTTGCGCAAAGCCAACAAAGCACCACCCGGGTCGGTCATAATTATACCAACATACAAACCGTCGCAAAACGCCCTTCTGGCTCCGTGCCATTTGGTACTAGACTAGAGCGATGGTGCGAAAAGTAGTCTAGCGACGTACCAGTGTTAACCGGGCAAACCTGAATGTGGTCACTTTGTACGCCAGCCGTTTGCAGGTCATTGATATTGTACCCAACAATATCGACTTCTATACCCCGTGAGGTGTCATGCAAAAAAGGCTGCCAACGGGGATCATCCAAGATGCCTCGCTTAGCAAGAATCTGCTTAGTAAAAACATACGACTCGGCCTTAATACATGGCCCAGCATATACTAACAGATCTGCTGGGCTAGTTTGATGATTTTGCTTTAAGAAGGCTACTACTTTGTTGGCGAGATCTACATTAGTGCTTTGCCAGCCCAAGTGAGCTAGCGCTACTACTCTGTGCACAGGGTCATGCATAACAACCGGGCAACAGTCGGCGATCGGTAGCCATAAAGCCAGACCCGGAGCTTTGGTGACTAATGCGTCGGCCGCAATATCTGATGGAGAGCCTTCCTCAACTTCTCGTATACTGTCCCAATTGTTTTGATCGTCAGCCACCTTCAAAACAATAACCTGCTTTGGAACTTCGCCCATAGCTTCAAGCGCGCCATCAATATTAGTCCTGACTGTCTCCGGCGACCCCCACCTGGGGCTAATATTACCATCACTAGCAGAAGACACTATAACTCGTAGTTTTTTATAATCAAAAATCGTTGGTTGGTCAGCTTTGATCATGTCTATAATCCTGCTTAATCGATCAGATTCTGAAACTTTAACTTTGGAATAGTCTCATGTTCCATAATTGAGCCGATCTTTATATCTTTAGGTACATCGGATGTTAACCAGCGGTTTTCTTCTATCTCGTTGTCAGGGATGATATCGCCCTGCCACTTTTTTACTAGGAACACTTCCATATGCACATCAATCTCAGGGCTATTGGCGGCTGGGGCAGAGTTTTTATCAAATTCCTCGAGGTCTTCTTCGAGCACGTCGATCTGGAATTCCTCTTTAAGTTCACGAATTACAGCCTGCTTTGCTGTTTCGCCCGGCTCAATTTTGCCACCTGGATGAATAAAATACTCTTTGCCCGTCGAACGCCCAACCAGAACCTTACGATCTTTAAGAATAATGCCGCTTGCTTTGTAAATATCGTGGATTTTATCCATGCAGTGGCTCTCCTTTTGAGTCTACCTTCATACACTTTCAGGGTATCACGCTGGAGTACAAGGCATCAACATTTCAACTTGCATAGAACCTCTTCTAAAAAGCTGGTATCTGTGGCGGGGGGCAGGCAATTATGTTGGAAGTGGTGTTATCTGCGTACCACTTGATGCGAAGGTAAGCTTGTAAGGACTGTACTTGTTGGCAACTTAGTTGTTTGTCGTAAACTATCATCTCGCCGATTGTGCCGTCAAGCACAGCGCCTGCACGTCCGGTTCCAGCATAGATAGTCAGGCCATTCTGAAATGACTTAGGATTACTCTGCGCGCCAGGGCAACTAGTGGCATAAACACTGTTGAAGGCAAAATCTAGGGCGGCTAGAGCTAAGCTCGGGTTACAGCTACCGGGCGTGAAGGCAACGCCACCAGCCAACATGTTAGGTGCGCCGGAGCCTAAGAATGAGTTACTAAGGGTGGTACTTTGGCCAGTATAAGCTCCTAGCAGTGACACTCTCTGAATATAGAATATAGAATCACCGCTACCGCCAGAGCGACCCAATTCGTATACGCGCTGGAGGCACGGCGAGAAGCCAATGCAATTTAGCTCCGACGGTATAATGCCATCCATCCGCCAAAACGCAGCATTATCACCAGATTTATTGGTTCCCTGGGCGACAATAAACATCGAGCCAGATGATGCTGGGTTAAGTAAAGAAAAAGCCGAGGTCTGCATAGACTTACCTATGCCGCCGACGTTCCTATCATATGGAAACTGCACCATGCCCAAGCCATTCTGTTGATTGGTAAGATAGGTTGGCTCGTTACCAGTTGCCGCAACCAAGTTTCGACCGTTACCAGAGATATCATCCCAAATCGAAACTTTATCTTTATTGTTAGCTTGGGTTGGATTCCCTGCTGTGGTATAAGAAACAACTAGGCTTGCTACGCTACGGTCCGCAGATCTCGTGCCGGTGCCTGAAGTGCGCTGAAAGCGAAAGCCAATCTTATTTACGGCTGGGTTATATTGCGCTTGACCTAGCGTGGCTTGGACCAAGGCTGATATATCTGGCGATCGCTGCGGCACACCAGACTGTCCGGCAACTGGCCAAGCCGGCATGTTCCAAGAAACATTTGGGGCTAAGACCGGCTGGTTTGTTAGTTGATTAGAAGCTGACGGTGGCGAAAAACTACCGCTAGATGGCACGCCGGCGTATGCCAAGGCTTCAACCTTAACTGTATCGCTTCCCGGCGAGGTCAACCCGGCGGCTTTAAATTGTATGTAGGCGCTAGTGATAGTGGCCGTTTTAGGTATTGGCGTAAGGCTAAACAACATACCGGTGTAAGTTGTGGCGTTGAGGTTGGCATTGTAGCCAAAAGTGAGGGTGGTATCGTTCCATGACGCTGAATTTTGAGCACCATCAGAGATTCGCTCGTTCATGTAAGTAGCAGTGTTAGTGTTGTAATCTGTCCAGTTGTTAGTCTGGGTACCTAGCTGGTGAACTGTAGGATTATTTGAGGCATCATACCAGGCGATCGGCGAAAACTTATCAGGCGTGATATTGGGAGAATTGACATATATTGAGCTGCGGATAGTGCTACTGAGTAATACTGTCGTGCTCGTGGCGGGCCGATATACGCGACCCGTTGATTCAATCTTTTTTGTGAAGCCGTCCGCCGAAGTGCTTAGCACAGTAACAGCAAAAGTGACTCGATACCTATTGTTAGAGGTTATAGTTTGTTCGCTAGTACCATTATATGTGCCTGTAGACGTGAATTGCTCTTGAGCATAGTCAGACCCAGATTTAGCCGCTGTCTGGGTGATTTGTTTAAACATGCCCTGAACTAGGACCTGTTGATTGGCGATAATAAACTGGGCAATAGCTAAGCTCATTATCAGAAGCACGGCGCTGATTGTGATTACACTAGGCAACATAAACCCAGATTTGCTTGTTTTCCAAACGGGTATCCTGCGCCAAAAACACATCAGGTAAAGACAAGCTTTGCCTGTGTTTGATGGTGTGTGGTGCGAGGGTTGTGGACTCATTGGATGTTAGGATCTCCCTTATTCATCTTTTTAACATTCAGCTCGGTTGCGTAAGTGTAGGTATCGCCGACAATAGTTTTGCTAAGAGTTAGTTTGAGTGTAATTTTTTCGGCCTGTAGCGGTGACCCGCCAGTACTCAAATTTATTAAGTTGCCGTTAGAATCGTAGTAATCAATCGTGAATGACGTAACTCCTTCGGCCAAAGTTATATCTGCCGGGCAATATACCGTTGAGCTAGACGTAGAACTATCTTGTTGTATTCTTGTGCTGATCGTTGGGCAGGTTTCTGACATAAAAGGCACGGTGCATCGTGGATTAATTGGATCAGGAACCAGTACTCGACGACGTAGGTTATTATTACTATCAATGTAGTAGATTAGGTTGTTTAGCACTGGTGGATTCATCTCGATCACGTTGGGGCTACAACTATTGCCAGAAGCTGGTGTATTCTGATACACCACTTGTCGGTTACCGGATTGATATGGGCTATCAAGCGCTACTTGATAAACAATCAGTGTCGCTGGGGACGTATTAAAATACCAGCTCTGGGCAGTACCTTGAGGGCCATTAACATCTACCATCACGCTGTTTGGTCGTTCGGCGAAGTTACGCGCAAAGAAGAGGTCGTTCCGAATACTATTAAAAGCACTCTGGGATTGCTGAGCCATTGTGACCCGTGCATCTTTGATAATTAGCTGGCCGTAAAGATTAATCATAAAGGTTATAATGCCAGCGATTACGAGCATAAAAATCGGAACAGCGATCAATAATTCAATCAACAAAAAACCAGTTTGCGTCCACAACCCCCGCATTTGGATGCAGGATACCCGTTCTTCTCGAGCAACGGACCGAGACGTACTTGAGTACGTTGAAGGGAGTAGCACAGAGAAAACGGGTATCCTGCGCCAAGAACACACCAAGCAAAGACAGGCTTTGCCTGGGTTTGATGGTGTGTGGTGCGGGGGTTGTGGGTTCATCGGCCCAGCCCACTTTGTTGTACATAATCCGCAAACTCAATCACCTGCTGTGCACTACCAGCCGGGCCATAGGTTGTACGCACTGTAACTGCTTTGAGAGTTGGTGTCATTTGAGCTGTTAACACAATAGCTTGATAAGGTGCTGGCAGAGTTGTGGGCAACTCTGATGTAAAATCCTCCACCTGCGTTGGCGTGCTGCCGTTTATTACTGGGATTGAGGCAAAGCTTCTGTTTTCATATTGTTGAACTTTACGATAAGTGATTTGGTCAGCTTGAGCCAACTGATATGTAGTGGTCGTAACAGTGTCGCTAAGCGTGTATAGCTGGAAGAATATAGTCACATACAGAACAGTAATAACAAGCGTCACCAAAAGCTCCACAACTGAAAAGCCGGGTACTCCCTTTGCTATAACGTAACGATTAGTCGAGTTATTAACCATACCTATAACTATAAAGCATACGCTTAAAAAAACGCTCCTGCCAAATGACAGGAGCGTTTAAAAACATCCACTTAAGTCTTAGTTCAAGCTAGTCTTAACATATGGAGTAGTCGGAGTTTTCTCTTGAAAGGCTTGTAGAGTAAAGCTCGTACAAAGAGTAGCCCCAGTAGTCCCAGTACAACCAGCCGGAGTTGGAGAATACTGATACTGGTTCGTTGCGGCCGGAGCGTTAGCCTGGATTGTGGCGCCATTGCTATCTTTTAAGGCGTTAACATCAAGACCTTTCATGTTGGTCTGTATAAAACCACCAGCCGAGGTGTCTGTAAGCTGAACAAGCGTAGGATAAGAACTACCACACTTATCGTTGTAGCAAACTTCAAGCTGGGTAGCTAGTGCCTTCATATCTGTCTGTCGTTTGGTGTCCCTAGCCTTGGCTTGTACGCCCGAGAAGCTGTTAAGTACTAAGGCTGCCAATATACCAATCACAACAATCACGATCAACAGTTCGACAATCGTAAAGCCTTTATTCAACTTTTGTTTAATTACTTCTTTTTGTAGCATTCAACCCCCCTTATTTTGTTACAGCAACGCAAACGCTGGTAGTTACAAGTAATTATAAACATAAGCATTGTATAGTCAATAGAATCCCAGCCCTATTATTAGCCATTAGTCAAAACCGACAGTACATTACCAGCAGGATCCTTAAACCAAGCTATATCTGGACCGCGGTTAGTAGCAATACCTCGGGCAATCCCTTTGTCATCAGTCATATTGTCGTAATGCTCGAATTTAATACCTTTAGCTTTTAGGTCTTCTACGGCTTGGTCTATATCGGTAACCGGAAAGTTAAGGATTGTGTATGTGGCTGGTGTATGGTCGTCTTTTTGATAAACAAAAATATTTTCGCGGCCGGCGATTTTTAGTTTGAGACCCATAGAAGTTCCTTCTACCTCAAGCCCTAGTGCCTGGCCGTAGAATTCCTTGGCTTTGGCTAGATCGTTAACTGAAAATCCGCTAAATGCTGGTGAATCCTTGAACATATTACTCTCCTTTATTTACATTTCTGGCGCTAACTTGGTTTTTGTAGTCGTGGCTAGTTGCTTAATCCAAAGAGTATGCCTGTTTTGGATGTGGGCTATGGCAGTCTGTTCTTGCTCGTAAGTGAGAGTTCTATCTGCAATCCCATCTATAGTTACAATGAGTCGGTCAATCTTGATGCTCACTTCCGCCAGAATCTCTTCTTTATTGCTTTCAAAAAGACGAGCAATATGACCAAAAAACTTAGCAAACTCACTATCTAGACTTTGCTTTAACCTTCTGTCAAATCGCTCATCAAACTTTTCGTCAAATTTTTTATCAAACCGTTTATCCTGAGCGATGAGAGCTTCCGAAAGTATCTGTCTAAATTTGGCTTCTGTCATTGTAAACTTTATTATGTAGCTTGGCTACATAAAGGTCAATCATATTTTGCTGGGCTTTCACAGATAGTGTGCTACTAACCACTCTCACTTTTTCATAACCCCTCTTTAACGAAACACTGGTCTTAAAGTATTAGATTAAGTGGTTGTCAGCTCGTGGTTATGAAAAAGTGAGGGTGGTTAGTAGCGAAGTTCGTCCGCTTTAGGACGAGATGTGCTGTTTGATAAGTCCAGCTTAGCCTTTAATGTTTTTAGCCAAATCACTAATAGGCCCCATAACACTGGCTGCGATTAGTCCGACCATAGAGCCCATGACTAGTATCATAACCGGTTCGATAATTGAGCTCAGAGAATCTATAGCAGCATCAACTTCTTCTTCGTAAAAATCTGCCACCTTAACAAGTACTTTATCTGTCTGACCAGTCTCTTCGCCTATAGCCAACATCTGGGGCACGATAGCCGGAAAATACCAATTACCAGTGAGGGTCTCTGATAGTTGTCGACCATTCTGTACCGCTTCAGCAGCTTTAGTCAGCTCACGCTCATAGGCTTGATTACCAGTGGCCCGCCCCGTAACCTCCAAGGCTTCTAGCATATTCACGCCCGCACCCATCATGGCTGCAAAAGTTCTAGCAAAACGAGCGACAGCAACTTTTTTAGCTAGTGGTCCGATAATTGGCGCGCGCAATATAAACTCGTGGAAGGTAATTTTGCCAGTTGGCGTTTTTATCCAGCGCCGCAAAGCGAACACGGTTATTGCGGCACCGCCCAGCACCACATACCATCGTTGCTGTAAAAAGTCACTAATGTTGAGCATTGCCTGTGTTAATGGTGGTAAACTAGCGTCCGGCCCGCTGAGGTCTTTAACAATTTTGCCAATCTTAGGCATTACAAACAACATCAAGACAAAAAATGCACCCACGGTCATGACTATTAGAACTGTCGGGTAGGTCATGGCGCCTTTAACTTTTTTGCGGATTGAATCGTTCTTTTCTTGTTGAGTAGCTAGACGCTTTAGAATATCGTCTAAAATTCCAGCCGCCTCACTAGCTCGAACCATATTTACATATGTGTCACTAAAGGCAGCTGGGTGTTTCGCGAACGCATCACCCAGATTGGCACCAGATTGCACATCCTTTACTACATCGCCTAGTATAGTTTTAAATGTACTGTTATCCGTCTGGGCTTGCAGAGTGGTTAGAGCTCTCAGTATCGGCACTCCAGCACTGACCATAGTGCTGAGCTCGCGGGTAAAGATCACTATATCTTTACTGTGCACCTTTGGCTTTAGCAACTTTCCAAATTTCAAAAGCCCGGCGCTCTGGGTTGAAGCTTCGTGTAGTTCTACTGGCCGGAGTTGCTGCTTTTTGATCATCTCTAAAACTACACTGCGATTTGCGGCGTCGATAGTGCCATATACAGGCTTGTTATCTAGATCTAATGCTGTATAACCAAATCTGGGCATAATTCTATTCTCTAGTTACTCGAAGGATTTCTTCTATGCTAGTCTGACCACGCAAAGCTTTTATAAGACCGTCGATCTGCATGGTGATCATACCATCCTGGACTGCTTGATCTTGCAGGGCAGTACTAGTCGCATTGCCCACAATTAACTTTTGAATTGTATTAGTGACTGTCAGGACTTCATAGATGCCCATTCGACCTTTGTAGCCACTGTGTCCGCACGCGCTACAACCTGAGTCGTTTGGGCGCCACAGTTTTGTTATGGTATTGCCTGATATCACCTCATCTTTGCCAATATCGGCACCAACATTGGCTTTTATGGCAGTGACTTCGAGTGAATGTATGCGCTCTAACTCAGCCTGGCTCTTAATGCCAAAGGTAGCTAGTAGACTTTCGACTTCGTGTGGCTCAGGCTGATATTGTTGTTTGCAGACGCTACATAATCGTCGTACGAGTCGTTGACCAATTACAGCCCTAGTGGTGGAGGCTATCAAGAATGGCTCTACGCCCATGTCTAACAAGCGCGGCAAACAAGTCGCGGCGTTATTAGTATGCAAGGTAGAAAAAACTAAGTGTCCAGTAAGGGCAGCTTGCACGGCTAGATCGGCAGTTTCACTGTCCCGAATCTCGCCGACCATTATGATGTTGGGGTCCTGTCTAAGCAACGCCCTTAAGCCGCTCGCGAATGTCATGCCAGCTTTAGGGTTAACCTGAGTCTGATTAGTGCCTTCTATGCGGTATTCTATAGGGTCTTCGACAGTCGATATGTTGATTGTCGGGTTATTTAAAATACTCAGCGTACTGTACAAACTTGTCGATTTACCAGAACCGGTTGGCCCCGTAACTAGTACCATCCCATGGGGTTGCACGATAGCCGCATTTATAGCTTGCAAATTCTGGCCCCAATAACCTAGTTCTTCTAGGGTCAAAGCCTTATTTGATTCGTCCAGTATACGCATGACTACTTTCTCGCCATCAGTGATTGGTAAAGTCGAGACACGCAGAGCGTAAATCTTGCCACCGACCACCACTTTAAAACGGCCGTCTTGGGGTACGCGTCGTTCGTCGATTTTGAGATTAGACAATATTTTGATACGCGAAACTAAGGCAGACAAAACATTGTGCGGCAGCTTATTAGCTTCTCTAAGTGTGCCATCTATACGATAGCGTACTTGCACAAAGTCTTCTCTGGGCTCTATATGAACATCAGAAGCACCACCTAGAATGGCGTATTCTAGCAACAGGTTAACGGTTTGAGCAATCGGGGAATCCTCGGCAATTTCTTTTTCGGTGACTTTTGCTTCGGGCGCTGCTTGGTCTTTTTGCACCGCAATGACTCTAGTTATTTCACTGGCTATGCCCTCACGATAACGATCAAAAGCCGCCAGAATATTCTCTTTAGTCGCTATGTATAGTTTAAAATCCTGGCCAATATATTTTTTAATGAAGTCGACAGCTTGCACGTCATCAGGATCTTCCATAGCCAAGTGTTTTTGCTGCCTAGACACTTTAAATAACACCGCGTTGTACTGGCGGGCGATTCGTTCGGGTATCAAAGATATGGTTTTGCGGTCGATCTCTTTAGGATCTAACTCTACGAATGGTACTTTAATTTCTTTTGCGTAAAGATTGGTGAGATCATGATCGGTCATGATCTCGTATTTAATGACCAAATCTTGCAACGGCTTACCAGTTTTAATCTCTTCTGAACGAAGCATAGCTAACTTAGCTGGCGTTACATTGCCAGTCTTTTTGAGTAAGGCCTCGAGTGTTGCATCAGAAATTCGCATACTACCTGACTATATTGTAGGCGATTTTGAGTGATAGTGCTAATGGTTGATAACTCCATTCATCGTTCACTTATTCGGCATGATGGCGAGCAAGTAGTTAAAATACTGATGACTTTAGTTTAAAATAGACTGTTATGAGTGATAATCAGGTTTACCCAAAAAAGTCTCTAGGCCAACATTGGCTTAATGACCGTGCCAGCTTGCAGGCAATTTGCGATGCGGCTGATTTGCAGCCTGATGATGTAGTGCTAGAAATTGGTCCAGGTCTGGGCTCATTAACCACCGAGCTTGTGAGTAGAGTTAAAAAAGTTGTTGCCGTAGAGTTCGACCCATTCATTGCGGCTAATCTGCCTAGTCGAGTCGCGGCTAATAACCTCGAAGTTATCCATGGCGACATTCTAAAGTTCGATTTAAGCCAGTTACCCAGAGATTACAAAGTGGTAGCTAACCTGCCATATTACATAACCAGCAAGATCACTCGCTGGTTATTAGAATCTGCAAATCCGCCAAAACTAGCGACCTTGCTGGTGCAAAAAGAAGTGGCCGAACGGATGGCAGCCGAGCCTGGGCAGCTAAGTATCTTAGGTATAGCCACTCAGTTTTATACCGAACCGCAACTTGGGATAATAGTCCCGCCAAAACTCTTTACTCCGCCGCCACAGGTAGATTCTCAGGTAATAACTCTGGTTCGTAGACAGCAACCGCTATTTAAAGATGTTGATGTAGAGCTTTATTTTAAAGTTGTGAAGGCTGGTTTCAGCGAAAAACGCAAAAAGTTGCGCAGTAGTTTAAGTGGCAGCTTACAGATTAGCAAGGCTCAAGCTGATGAATTGTTGCAAAAAGCCGGCATGTCACTAGAATCTCGAGCCCAAGAATTATCGCTAGATGATTGGTATAAGTTAGAAGAAGCTTTTAAAACAAACCATTTGTCCTAGATTCTTGGGTCAGGTCGGGAATGACGGGGAGTGAGAAGGGTTAGCGCCCAACAAGTCTAGCAATCACATATATTCCAAAGCTTATAGAAGTAATCAAGACACTGGCTTTAACATTGCCCAGCGCTAGGCTGGCTATGAGCCCGCCGACGCTGGCTATGAGGGCAAAAGTTATCGACAGTAAGGTGACTATTACAGGTCGGGCTGATAATCTTTGTGCTGCCGCTGCCGGTGTGATGGCCAGGCTTAGGACTAGTAGTGTGCCAACAATTTGGGCAGCCTCAGTAACTGCTAGGGCTAAGATAATTATGAACAAGAAGCCGATTAATCGTAACCTAACACCCCTGGCTTCGGCTACTTCAGGGTCGACTGATGCAAACAAGAGCGGTCTGTACATCACCAGCATTGCAACAACTGCCCCGATGCCAATCAGAGTTAAGACCACAAGCTGGCCATTACTAACCCCAAATATATTGCCAAATAAAATATTAGTCGCTTCAGATGCAAAGCCGTGATAAAAACTAAGCAGCAAAACGCCCATACCCAAACCAAAGGCTAAGATAACACCGATTACCGAGTCGCGTTCACGTTCTTTTACTCCGAGCAGCCCGATAATAGAAGCAAAAATCACAGTGCCACAGAGTGCTCCGGCAAGCGGATTATTGCCAACCAAAAGACCAGCTGCCGCACCCGTAAAGGCTAGCTCACTGGTGCCATGAACCGCAAAAGCCATGCCACGCATAATCACAAACGGTCCGACTATGCCACATATAACGGCAACAATTATAGCTGCCAGCAGTGCGTGCTGAGCAAATGGCTGGGATATGTAAAAGGATAAGTCCATATTAAACATGATGTCCATTTAGTTCGTCTGCATTATTACTACTAACAACCACAATTCGATCATGAACTCGTAAAACATCTACTGGAGCGCCGTAAAGCTGACTTAATCTTTCGGTTGTAAGTACTTCTTCTGGTTTGCCGATAGCCCACTTGCCGGCGACTAAGTAGAGCACTTGGTCGACCATGTTTAAAATTGGGTTTATATCGTGAGTCACGAACATTACAGCCATACCGTATTGTTTGCGATAATCATCAATTAGCGCACTCACCATTTGTTGGTACTTGAGGTCTAGCGACAATAATGGCTCGTCGCAGAGCAATAAGCTTGGTTTGCCGAGCAATGCCTGGGCAATTCTTAAACGTTGCTGTTCGCCACCAGACATTAGGCCAATCGGTCGGTCTACATACTGAGTTGCTTCGACTTCGTCTATAACTTTGCCCACCCTTTGTAGGTCACTTTTGTTATGGCTGGCAAAGCCAAAGTGATGACCATCTAGCCCAAAATGTATGAGATCCCTACCTCGTATCGGTAGATCTTTATCGAAGCTTTTTTGTTGTGGAACATAGCCAATCTGATTGTTACCTCTGCGTGGTGGCTGTCCATGTATCAGAATTGATCCCTCATCGAGCTGATTAAGGCCAAGCAACGTTTTTAGTAAACTGGTTTTGCCACTGCCATTTGGACCTAGTACAGCTACAAATTCACCGGGTTTAACTGACAAGTCTAAATTCTGCCACAAACTTCTTTGCCCAAAACCTAAGCTAGCACGGTTGATTGCTAGAACGGGTTGGCTCATGCCTTCTCTCCGTCATCCCAACTTGACCCACGAATCCAGTAAAAAAGGAATTCCATATTTATCCCCCAAGGGCTGCAAGTAAAGCTTTTGCTTGGTTTAGTTGCCATGATTGGTAAGTCTTTTGATCGCTAGGCAGTGTTTCGGTGACTCCAACAACAGGGATGCCTGCTTGGCCAGCAAGATCGCGAACATGTTGAGTAACGGCACTGGTTGCCTGGGCATTGTAAAGCAGTACGCGTACGGAATGGTCGGTCATAAGTGAGTTCATTATAGCAGTGTCGCTAGGGTTTGGGTCATTGCCATCCTCGATTGAACTGGCGAAGCCGGCGGGGGTTTTTACGTCTAATTCGCTACTAGCCAGAAGATAGCCAGCAACGCGCTCGGTATAAGCAACTGGCGTCTTAGAATATTTTGATTTTATTTGATTTATGGTGTCCATAATTGGTTGCAAAGATTTCTTGAATGTAGAGAGGTTAGTAGCATATAAACCACTGTTTGAAGGATCTTTAGCGGCCATGGCTTGCTCGATAGCATCCGCAACCGCTGGTACCATAGCAACGTTGTACCAAACATGAGGGTTGGGGTTGTCGCCACCAATATTCAGTATTTTTTCGACTGACAAGACTTGCCTTTGGTTATTTGGCGAGGCGGCCAGTAGTTTGTCGATAAAATTATCGTATCCTAGACCATTTTTTATAACTAAATTGGCATTGGAGAGGGCCAGAGCATCGTGAGCGTCTGACTCATAAAGATGTGGGTCGGTACTTGGATCACTAATAATCGATGTAACTTCCACACGGTCACCACCTATCTGTGAAATGATATTACCCCAAAAGTTTTCAGCTGCAACAATTTTGAGTTTCTGGTTGCTTGAGGTGGCATTATTCTTTGGCTGCAGTATGATAACGGCAGTGATTGCAACTGCGATCACTATAAGTGACATAATTGGTAATACGTATTTTATTTTCATAGCTAACTCCTTGTAGTGGTTCATATTCTACATATCCTAGACGCCTGTTGCAAATTAGTTGCAATAAGATGCTATACTGCAATTATGAATAGTGAAATTACAGATTTATTTGCTGCTCGTGGCCTGCGTGTTACGACTCCTCGAAAGGCTGTTTTTGAGACACTCAAAAAGGCCGCTACCCCTTTGTCACAAGTTGAGATTGCTAAGATTAATCCAACAATCGATAAGGTTAGTGTCTATAGGTCGATAGATATTTTTCTAAAACTCGGCATAGTAACTAGTGTGGCGCACGGCTGGAAACAACGATATGAGCTAGCTGCACCTTATAGCCCACATCATCACCATCTGTTATGTACTGCATGTGGTCATGTTGAAGAGCTTCAGTCAGAAAGACTCGAAAAAATTATAAATATTCTGGCTGACCAACAAAAATTTAAAGTGACTGGCCATACATTCGAAATAACTGGCTTATGTAGTAAGTGTCAGACGATCTAGCAGAACAGTCCCTAGAAGAACTCCATGTGTTAAACTATATATAAAGATGCTTATGGTGGGACAGTTTTATGCCTAAACTTTTATATCGCGATAAACCTGCGTTTGGCATCGAAATCAGCCAAACGGGGTTACGAGTTATGGCAATTAATAATAAGCGCAAGGTGCTTGGCTATGGCAGCATAGAAGTTGATCCAGCACGGTTAGAAGAAAGCCTTCAGCACAGCCCAGATTTTTTAACACGTACCATACAGAGCTTGATACATGACCGGATTAACGGCCGATTACCTAGTAACCACGTAGTGCTCAGCGCGCCAACCTCGCACACTTTTACACGTTCCTTGAATGTACCGATCAGTGCTGCTAAAAACTTGTTAGATGCAGTAAAACTCGAGGCCGAACAATACATCCCTATCCCAACTGACGATTTATCGATAGATTACCAAATTATTGATCGTGGCCCAGAAATGCTCGACATACTAATGAGCGCCACACCAAAAAATATAACCAATATTATGGTAGAAGCTACTAGAAACGCTGGGCTGTGGCCAGTGTTGATTGAACCGTCTGTTAGTTCTGTAGCAAGATTGATTACCGAGACCGAGCACGGAGATTTCCCTACAATCATAGTTGACATAGGCGCCAGCGTTACAGAGCTCGCCATATTAAACAAGACGATACGCGTAACCGGCGGAGCATCTTTGGGTGGCAATACGTTTACTCTTGCCATCGCTAAGCACTTGAAAGTCACATTAGAAGAAGCCCATCGCCTAAAAACGCACGATGGCCTCAATGCCGGCCCTAGGCAGACCAAGATTCGTACTTCACTAGAACCACATCTCGACTTGATGGTATCCGAAATACAAAAAACTATCCGTTATTATGCCGAACGAGTTGGTGAAGCAGCTAAAATCGAACAAGTTGTAATTGTTGGTGCCGGCGCTTATGTACCTGGGATCGGTGATTATTTGACCGAGGCCTTAATGTTGCCGGCCAGAGTAGCCAACCCTTGGAACCTGCTAGATTTTGGCAAACTTACACCTCCACCCCGTCAGTTGCGAGTCCGTTACCTTACAGCAGTTGGCTTGGCTATGATGGATACTAAAGAGATTTGGCAATGATCAACCTAATAGCACCAGAAACTAAACGCCAACTTCGGGCCGCGAGAATCAATGCAATATTAGTCAACTATTGCCTCATGATGCTTGTGACGGCCGGATTATTAGCATCAATCTACGGGACTGGCTTTTTGATTACCTCACAAGAAAGATCTAAAGCCAATATCCTATTAAAGCAAGGTGAACAAGCCTCAGCCAGTTATGCGTCAACCAAGATAGCTGCTAATAATTTTAAAAATGACCTTAAGCAGGCGCAGACCATACTCACCAATCAGATTAGCATGTATGATCTGCTAACTCGCATCGCCAGTATGGTACCGTCAGAGGTTATTCTAAGTAATCTATCCCTAGGCACCACCTCGTTCAACACGCCACTATCCATTAGTGCCAAAGCCAAAACTTACGATAAAGGTATAAAACTAAAGAATAATCTAGCTGCCTCTAACCTCTTTAGTAGCGTTAGTATTACTAACATAACCACCAATGTAATCGATCCCAAGCAGGACCCGATTGGCGCCGCTTATCCTGTAATAGTTAATCTTTCGGCTCAGTTTAGCAGCCAGTTTATAAAGTCAGGCACACCCACTGGGGCCAAGTCATGACAGCCACTAAACTTCGCTACATACTAATAGGTATGATTATATTAATGATTATAGCCATGGGCACAGGTAGTTGGTGGCTGAGACACAGCCTTAGTAGCCAAGTTATTCAGACTGACCATGCAAAAATTGACGCCGAGCTAAGTCAGCTTGAATCAGAAAAGCTTCAAAAATTACAAATATTTCTTGTCAACCAAAAAGATATTGTTGATCGCGCCAGACAGATAGCTGCCGACGGTCAACAATATAGCTATCAAGACCAAGTCGTAAAAGACCTAACCACTTACGCTACTCGTGACGGCCTATCTATCAGTTCGTTCGACTTTGGTGCAACAAATGCTAGTGGCAAAACCAGTCAGCCAAGTGGAGGCAAAACTGCTTTTACGGTTAATCTACTAGCACCGATTAGATACGACCAGGTGCTAAGTTTTTTGCATCAGATAGAGCAAAACTCTACCAAAATGCAGATTACTAGCTTAACTCTGGCACCTGACCCGCGCAATCCAGCTCAAATATCTAACCCAACTATCGGTCTTGAAGTATTTATTAAGAAATAATTTGTAATTATGAAAAAACATCCGGCTACAACTCCAACTCCGCAATCAACCAACAAGCTAGAGACATTGGGCATTTTGTTGATTAAAAATCATTACTTTGTGTTTAGCATAATTATAATAGCGAGCTTGAGCCTTGTTGTGTATTTGGTGGATACTACCTTACAAATGCCAAGTGATAGCAGCTATCGAGATCAGCAAACAAATGCTGGCTCTACTATCAAGTTTGATAAAGCCACAATTGATAAAATCAAAAGCTTGCGCAGCAGCAGCGACACTCAGTCGGCTTTGCCGCCATTGCCTAGTGGCTCTAGGACAAATCCCTTTTCTGAATAATAACTTATCTTTTATATAGCTTTGATCTTACTCTCTGCACAAATCCCAGCAAGTCCTGTCTATATTCAAAACAGGCGTAGCCTAACACCAAAGTGGCAGCACCAATCAACCAATAGTTGGCGCTGAGCTTGGCTGGTTGTGCCGCTGTTTGTGCCAAGGATGTGGGTGAAATTGGGTCTTTGGCTTTAACCTTGGCAGCTTTTGGAGTCTTTTGGGCTTTCTGAGCCTTGGTGATCCCGGTTTTATCGACAGATTTAGAAGGTTTGGTTGATGGAGCAATTAGTACACTCACCGCATTTGGAGTTGGTGTCGTGGTCCATTGCCAATCGCCATCTTGAGTTTGCATCCAAGCCAGACCAGGTTTGGCAGCCGAATAAGGTTTAGTCGTACTAACAACATCACCATTAGGATTCAAAAGGCGGGCCGCACTACCCTTCTGGCTTAATGACAAACGAGTCGCACTAGTATTAAACGACAGGTAACCATGACCAGCTATTGTTATAACCGGCAACGTAAAGTGGTGGCTATAAGCTGGACCAGTTTGCAGCACATAGCCCTGCAGATCCGCTTGTTCATCATGAGGGTTGTACAGTTTTATAAAACCGTCAGCTATACCAGTGTTGGCTCTGGGCAATAACTCAGTAATATCTATAGTTGGGTATATTTTAGCTGGCTGGCCAATTGACATGTCAGGCTTAGCAACATTTACAGCCTGTAGCCCGCTAGACAAATCAGGTAAAACTTCTTGTGTGCCTTCTACAAAAAAGTCAGAGCTACTATTGTTAGTATTTATAAATTTACTATCGGCATCTATTTTGCGCTTGAGACTCTTGCCTGGTGGCGGGGTTGGTGCAGATTTATTGCCAGCTGCTACCTCGACGTTACCGTAATTAACCGCGTCTTGGACTAGTTCTGGTTGACCTTCAGAAGCAGGACAGACCAGTCTAATCTGACCATTCTTAGCTGACATAGAGTTTTTAAGATCATATGATGGCCGATCTGGGCCCAAGTCATAGCTCGCTAGCCACAACTTATTATGTGCGGCAATTTGCACCTGACAATCTTGGCCAGCAGCTGGTTCGACCAGCTCACAATTCAAAGTTGCTTTGGTATGCCACAGGGCATCACTCTTAGAGCTGGCCGACCGATATTGGAGTTGCCAGTTAGTAACATCCATTGCATATTCATTAGGGTTATAAATAACAACAAATTTATCTTTCGTAGTGTTTTCTGAGCCAGTTTGCAGCTCAATTATCAACGCCGGTAAAGCCGGTTGTTTGTTTATAGGCTCAGTTTGGGCTGCAGCTGGAATACCCCCGCCAATAACCAATGCAAAACCACAGAGCACTGCAATAAATTGCGCTCTTTTATTCATGTCTAATGACATTATGTTCTAGAAAGATAAGTATGTAAAGTATATTTATCAACTAAGGTCGGCGACTCAGTCTAGCTAGCTATTATCCTCAAGCTCACTTTTTCATAAACCTCTCCTTAACGAAACACCTTGTCCCAAGATATTAGATTAAGTGGTAGACAGCTCGTGGTTATGAAAAAGTGAGCTTGAGGATAATAGCGCTACTGAACTAAGATAGTTTATAATGTAGCCATGCTTGTTTTAAGTAATCATCTAATTGGTATACCCATTATGGGCCTCCATACCGGCACCGAGCTTGGCAAAACAGTCCGGCCAATTATTGATCCTGCACAATTACACATACAAGCCTTTTATTGTGAAGGGCCACTTATAGACTTTAAACCAGCTATTTTGCACACTGGTGATGTACGCGAGCTTAGTACTATAGGCATCATAGTTGATAGCAGCGACAACATAATGCCACCAGATGATCTGGTGCGCCTACAGCCGCTATTAGATCTAAACTTTAAACTCGACGACAAATTGGTGGTCGAAGAAAGCGGCCACAAACTTGGTCGAGTCGTTAATTATATTGTCGAGAGCGATACATTCTATATTTTAAAACTACACATAAAACCAGGGCTTATACAAAGCATGATGGTCACTGAACTAATCATTGATCGTAGCCAAATTATCAATATTACTGATGATAAAATCGTAGTCAAGCAAGCTGCAGTTCAAGACAAAGTCGCCCGGGCATTGCCGCATCATGCCATTCAAAATCCGTTCCGCCACCCACAGACCGAGGCTAGCCACACTAATACTAGTCACGCTGAAGATTGATGCCAAGAGCGCTCTTTATGTCCTCGTACCCAAAACCTTGCCGAGCAAGATATTGCATGAGTTTTTGTGAATCTTGGTAGCGTAATTGTCGGCGCTTTTTGGTGATTAATTCTTGTAAAGCCCGCTCCTCATTGTGGGGTTCGTCACCTAAAGCCATATCGATATCTTTTTGATCAACACCTTTTTGCTTCAACTCGAGCAATAGTCGGCGGTGGCTTGTAGGCTTAATCTGGTTTCTAGAACGTACCCAGGCTTTGGCAAACTCAACGTCATTAATATAGCCACGCTCTACCAAATAATTGACTAGCTTATCTTGCTCATCAAGCTCAGTAACTTTACGCTTTAGGTAATCAATCACTTCCCGTTTAGAATGTGGTCGCATAGCCACGAATCGGAGTGTACGATCAAGCAACTTACCAAAGTCGCTGAGTTGTTTGAGAACAGCTAGTTGTTGATCATCCAAAGCTTGATCTATCGCCAGCCCAAACTCCAAAAGTTGGTTTTTCGATAGCGAAAAACTATATTCCTCATCCAAATAGATACTTACTCTGTCTAAGTTTTTGACCTGGGATTTAATGCCCGTAATTTTCATTTTAGTTCTAAAAAATGACGTTCGTAGCCTTTACTGTAATCTGTAAAACGCGCCCAAGTCGGCTTAAAGACAAGGCACACGTTCTTTTTGTCGGCAATATCATCGAAACGACTGCCGTGTTTTACATAATACCGTTCTAGGTCTGAGGCCGAACCTTCGCTTAGCGTACCTCGCATTTGCAATGTGAAGGGTGTATTTTTTTCGGTTGTTGTTGCCAGGTGCGTGTCCAAAAAATCAATCAAAGTTTGATAGTCTTCGAGTTGATATCTCGCCATACTTACACAGCCCCTTCGGCCTCAACTACTTTCTTGCGTACCGCTTTATCAATTTCGGCCATCACATCAGGATGCTGTTTTAAATAGGCCTTAGCAGCTTCACGGCCTTGGCCAATTTTGCCCTCTTTATAATCAAACCAGGCACCAGATTTACCTACAATATTGTGTATTACGGCGAGATCTAAGACATCACCTGGCTTCGAGATGCCCTCGTTTTGCATAACGTCAAACTCAGCTTGGCGGAAGGGTGGTGCGATCTTGTTTTTAACAACTTTTACCTTGGCTCGATAACCAGTGATTTCTTCGCCAACTTTAATTTGGCCAGTACGACGAATATCTAATCGAATACTGGCGTAGAACTTTAAGGCATTACCGCCGGTTGTGGTTTCTGGATTACCAAACATCACACCAATCTTCATACGAATCTGGTTAATAAATATAACCGTGGCCTTAGATTTGCTAATAATACCTGTGAGCTTACGCAAAGCTTGACTCATCAAGCGAGCTTGCAAACCCATGTGGCTATCACCCATTTCACCCTCTATTTCGGCCCGTGGCACCAAAGCTGCTACTGAATCTATCACCACCAAGTCAACAGCGTTAGAGCGTACTAAAGTCTCTGCTATCTCGAGTGCTTGCTCGCCATTATCTGGTTGGCTTATTAGTAAGTTAGTAGTGTCCACCCCAAGCTTTTTAGCATAGACCGGATCAAGAGCATGTTCGGCATCAATAAACGCTGCTGTACCACCAGCCTTTTGAGCCTCGGCAATAGCGTGCAGGGTAAGTGTAGTCTTACCAGAGCTTTCTGGCCCATAGATTTCGATAATCCGCCCCCTGGGGTAACCACCGCCTAGCGCCAAATCAAGGCTTAGCGCACCTGAAGACACCAACTCTACATCTGCCCTGTGTGATTCACCAAGTTTCATAATGGCACCTGAACCAAATTGCTTTTCGATCTGCTCCATCGCCAGACCTAGAGCTTTAAGCTTGCCCTCATCTGTCTTTTTAACATCCCCAGTCTTATCGGATTTTTTTGCCGTATCTGCCATTACTGCCCCTCTCTTTATAGTACTCAAATAATATCATTTATCATGTTACGCAGTCTAGATAAGTGTTCTTGATTTAAAAAAGCTCGGTCCTCTCGATCACCCTCACTGCAAGTCTTTTTTAATCGACTCCACCATCGTCATCGCCCCGTTGTTAGATTGCTTGTAGCCATCCGAACCAAGGATTGCACCAACTACATTTACATCTTTACCTTTTACAGTCTGCTTTATAGAAAAAAGCAAGGTATTGCCAGCTTCAATACTATCACCTGGCTTGATACCGCTAAAGCCATGGTCCATAACGAGCGCGTTGTAGTTTTGGATAGATCCAGCAACAGGTACATAGGCAAATTTTGTAGATACGATGTCAGCAATAATCGGATTTTTAAGCGCCAACTCACCTATCTTAACTAGATCACTAGCAGTACTCTGAGTACTAGGAGTTAAACCACTGGCGTCTGGGCCGATTACCGTATCTTTCAAACCTAGCCTTTTAACCATGGCATTGGCATAATGGCTATAATTCTGCAAAGATCCAAACACCCAAGTAGCTGTAGTATCGGCCACATTATTAGCAGAGGGCATAAGCATAGCTTGCAAAGCTTGATGTAGGCTTATCGAAGTGCCGGCTTTGACCAGCACCACGGTGCCATTACGAGCTATATAATCACGGTAGATCTGTTCATCTCGCTCGGTTATAGGTATTTGTGGGCCTTCATCCCCCAACTGCAATGGATATTTTTCTAAAATAGCCAGACTAGTTATGACCTTGGCAATGCTAGCGATTGGCCGCTTGTGGATGTCGCCAGTTCTGGCTAAAACTCCAAAACCTTCGGCGCCAATTGCTGCCGCCTTAACGTTATCCGGCCAAGTTGGTGTCACCACAAATGCTGGTTTAAACTCCTCGGCTATAGGCGGTGGTGGCGACTCAGCTTGTACGGCATGGTCGCTCTTAGGCCGCATAAGAAACCAAACTCCAACAAAAACCACCACAACCAACAGCAAACGAACTTTAAATTTAGATTTTTGTTTTTGCACCCGCATCATAACCATTTTAGCATCTTGGTAAAGACTGCCCAACTTTACAACTAACCTACGTCTATTTTTAACCCTAAGCTCACATCCCCGTCATTCCCAACTTGATTGGGGATCTAGGACAGAAATGGAATTCCTTTTTTACTGGATTCCCAATCAAGTTGGGAATGACGTTGCGCAAATCAACCCAACTTAAAATCGCACATTATGCAGATAATATATACTATTAACCATGTTAATATGGCGTTACCGTAAAGTTCGGCGTACTACTCTGATTAGCCTATGGAGCCTAGCAATACTCGCGGGCTTGGGGACTGTACAGATTGGACTATTCAATACTAGCCTGACTATCCTGATGTTCTCTGGGATGCTGCTATTCTTTTGTCTTAAAAAATGGTGGTTATTATCCATACCGGCAGTGATCATTAGCGGACTGTTACTAGGAATTTGGCGAGGTAGCGTGATCCAGCAGCAATTAAATTTTTACAAACCGCTCGTAAATCATAAAGTCACGCTTCAGTCAGTGATACGCGATGACCCAACGATTGGTAATCGAGGGCAAATAGACATGCGCGTAGAGCAATTAGTCTTAAATGACAATCCAATGCCAGGTTCAGCGCGCATTACATCACTCCAACAATTACAACCTCGGCGCGGCGACACCATCAAGGCTATTGGAAAGCTGCGTGAAGGTTTTGGAGGCTACCAGATAGAGATCATTTATGCCAAAGTCCAGATTATAACCGAGGGCACCGCTTGGTCAGAGAAGATCAGGCGAATTTTTAGCACAGCAGTATTTGCCAACATTCCAGATCCACAAGCCAGCCTAGGCCTTGGCTTTCTTATCGGCCTAAAAGCGATGTTACCCAAAACACTCGACGATCAGCTAAAAGTACTGGGCCTAACTCATATCGTGGTAGCCTCCGGTTACAATTTAACCGTTTTAGTGCGAGCTGCTAGACGGTTATCAAAAAGACGCTCAAAATTCCAGACTACAGCACTATCTAGCCTAATGATCGCCGGATTTTTGGCCATAACTGGATTTAGCTCATCCATGAGTCGGGCAGCTTTGGTTAGTGGTCTGTCAATTCTTGCTGGATATTATGGCCGACAGATTCACCCATTACTGCTAATAGTATTTACGGCCGCCGCAACTGCTCTTGTTAGCCCACTGTATATTTGGTCTGATGTCGGCTGGTATCTATCATTCCTATCATTTGGTGGCGTGCTTCTGCTTGGGCCATTAGCCGAGCGGCGTTTATTTGGCCAGTCTGAACCACCATTGCTGGTTCAGATAGCCATCGAGACTACCAGCGCACAGATAGTTACCTTACCGCTGATTATGTTTGTTTTTGGTCAATTTTCGACCTTGTCGCTAATATCTAATATGCTAATCGAGCCATTTATACCACTAGCCATGCTGTTAACTTTTATAGTTGGTATTGTTGGGCTCACACTCCCCGCGCTGGCGCCTTTGGTCGGTCTACCAACTACTTTATTACTCGACTATATGACCAATCTTAGCGGCTGGCTATCAAAAGCCCCATGGGCACAACTACCAATTACAATTTCTGCAACGGGAATGATAATATTCTATGGCTTAATACTAACCACCGGCTATGTGCTATTTAAACAGACCAAATATAACTATCTAGAGGCAAGGACCTAGCCTAAGCTGCAATTTCCAACATGGTATCAGGACAAAGATAAACAAGCTAAGTTTTTTGATACAATGGTTATGTAACAAAATAACAAATGGGGGTATATATTATGATCTGGGGGATAATCAGCTTTTTAATAGCCTTTTGGCTAGTAGGTTTATTTTTGAGAATAGGCGGAATATTCATACATATATTCTTAGTTGTAGCTGTAGCAGTGTTTATTTACAACTTGATGTCTGGCCGCAAGAAGTAATCATTAACGAATTGTCACGGATACTTCGAATGCACTACTATTGACATACCTCCGACTTAATGTTAGTTTATAACTATGAAAGACAGGAGCACTCCTACCAGCGGCATCGAGGGCATTGTTCCTGTAATCAGTTCTGAAGGCTTGTCGTTTGTGAAGATTAGTACAGAAAGCCCACTGATACACCCCGATTTTGTGATTTTAAGAGAAGCATTGGCTGGGAATCACGAAAAAGGACGCGGAGAACTAGTACTTGGATTAAGTGCCGGCGCTTTAGCCTTAACAATAGTCTTGACGGCATTACTTAACCCTGACCATGAAGACACTAGAGGCACGGTGCATGATATGAAAGCACCCATGCCGACATCAACATCAACATTGATACCGACAGATCCACACACCCATCAGCACTGAGCATGCTCTTCTTGCAGGCTCAGGCTGAGATTTCGAACCAAGCTGTCAGTGGCAAATGATCAGATATATCAACATCAGGGCAATCGTGCTCTAAAGTCACGATGTTTTTGCTTACATAGATCATGTCAACCACTGCCGTGGCGTAACCAGGGTTGTCTTTGCGGTGCATATTAAAACTTGTAGTCAGTTCATCACCAAAGACACTATTAAGATGCCCCTCAATCGCCCGCATGACCGGGTTAGTGTGTTTGGCATTTGTGTCTCCTGCCACAATAACGTTTTGCTTACCTGTAATGGCTTTAATGATTACATTGCTCATATTGCGACGTTTTTCGCTAACGTTGTCGCCGTCAAGATCCCAAACACCTTGCAAGTTAAAGACATTAATCTCACCCCCAGGTATATCAAGTACCACATGCTGTAGATTACGCGGAGTAATCGGGAACGTTTTGGGGTCATTCGCATCACGCTCACCAAACGGCTCATTAAAGAATGTGACATCATGACCTTTAATCTGGAATCGTGAAAGAACAGCATTGCCACTGGTTACTTTGCCCACCGGTAATACATCGATTACAGTTGGGGCAAAATCGATATACGGATAGTGGAATTTATCCTGAAGAACTTGAATGGAGCGATATTGTCTAGGCAATGTCTGATCATGACCATCATATACCTCTTGCAGAACTACGATGTCAGCATTCTCTTTAGCAAGAAAATCCAAGATTCCATCCATTAGTTCGCCACCTCTCCACAGATTCAGGCAGACAAATTTGAACTTCATGCTAATAAATCCCTCCGAGCGTTTAAAATCATTGTTGTGTATTATTGCAGATTGAGGGAACAAATAGAAACATAAGTATATTGATTATATAACTCATATCGGCTAAGCTAACGAATAGATATGGTAAGCCGTAACACACAGCAACATCTTGCCAAGCACGTCTCTGTCCTCCGCATTATATTTGGTGCAATATGGGCAATTGACGCCATTCTTAAATGGCAACCTTCGTTCCAAAATGGTTTTTTAGATCACGTAAATTCCGCCATTCAGGGTCAACCCAGTTGGCTTAATTCGTGGTTCCACTTTTGGGTACAGTTTATAGGCTACAACCCGCATCTATTTGCAATACTAACGGCAGTTATTGAGAGCCTAATTGCCTTAGCCTTGATCTTTGGCTTTGCCAGACGCGTAACTTATCTATTAGCTGCAATCTTCAGTTTATTAATTTGGGCGGTAGCTGAAGGGTTTGGCGGCCCTTATACTAACGGCTCAACCGATATAGGTGCAGCAGCCGTTTATGCTGTTGTTTTCTTTGCGCTCTACGGGCTCGAACGTCTGGCAAAACCACCACGTTTGGCAGTCGATAATTATATAATCAAAAAACTACCGTGGTGGTCTATTGTAGCGAATCCATAGGGCATATTCAGTGCCCCAGGCGTTGTTCCACGAGCTGTCCAAATTCATTAAGGATAGTCCAATCGGTTTCAAGCATTGGCGGCTCATCGTCAGGTGGGTGATATACATAGGCGACCCAAGAAAGATTCTTTTGATCCAGGTAATCAAGGAGCGGCTTGCCAAAACAAAACCCCCATTCGGTTACTATCACTGGGTAAGTCTTGGTAAGAAAACCTGGTTGCCGGAGACATGAAGCTCAAATGCTAAACTTATTATATGAACAAGCCTACTCTCATAATCATCACCGGCTTACCTGGAACTGGCAAAACAACGCTCAGCAGAAAGATATCTAAAATACTTGGGTTGCCTCTGGTCGAAAAAGACACCATAAAAGAAATAATGTTCGACGAGCTAGGTTGGAGCGATAAAGCATGGTCCGACAAGCTAGCCAATGTAACTTCACGTATCATGGATTATATAACCGAACAACAACTACGCGCAGGTAATAAACTAATTCTAGAGAGCAATAATTTTATGCCAAGCTTAGCAAATAAAAAGTTTCAGGCATGGCAGGCAAAATATGATTGTAAGGTTATACAGATTATATGTAAGGCTCAAGTTGATGTTTTGGCGCATCGTTATTATGATCGCAGCCTTGCCGATCGCCATCCCGGATATCAAGACAACTCTACAGAAGCATTCTACAAACAAGCGCTCTTAGAGCGGACAGCAAAAGGCGAAGATAGACCGTTAGAACTTAAAGGCAAAATCATTTTTGTAGACACGACAGACTTTAACACCATGAACTCTGAAATAATTATCGAGAAAATCAAAAGCTGGATGAGCCGTTTGAATAAATCCGCCTAGCGGTCTAGCCGTTTGCCAACGGCGTAAATAGACTTGCTGGCACTTGCCTTTGCTATTCCCAAACCCGTAGTTTATTAACTTCTTCTTTCTCGCGAAGAGCTGTTTCTAGATCAACATCTAGACGGTTAGCAATCGATGTTAGCACCAAGATGATATCGGCAATTTCTTCGGCAGCGTTTTCTTGATACTGTTTTGCAGAATCAACACGCATACTTGTATGTGATGATTTTCGGACACACTTAGCCAACTCGCCCATTTCTTCAATAAGTAACAGGCAGGTCTCTAGAACTGTGACAGAAGTAAAGCCACGCTCAATTTCCATTTCGGCAACGTATTGTTGGATATCCTTTAGGGTGGGGTTATCTTTTAGGTGTAGTTTACTCATTTGCATTTATTGTAGCAGTGAAGCCTTTGTCTCTGCTTAATTTCGCAAGCTTTGGTGGCAAACCCCTAGCTAGTAGAGCGGACGGCAGCATGTCTTGGTCTTCACGGAGGTCGATAAGATACGACCTATCAACGTAAAGTGACATGCTGCCGTCCGACCGGAGAGATATGGAGTCTCCGGATTTAAGGAAGCCACTATGGCGGCGGCGTTGGTGAGTGATCACCCTTTTGGCAATCACTGCACACTGTCTCTGCGCCGTAAAGCTCTACCCCGCAGAGACAGACTTCGCACCTACAACGGTGCGATCCGGTCTTCATTAGCTCTCACCCCCCATCGATGGGCTATGACCACTTTTATTTAAGCACATTATTAGCTTCGAGGATTATGACTACTTATAATTCGTTATATATTATCTCGCGTAGGTTTATGCCAGGTACGTTTGACCCTGTTCACAGGGGCCAAATAGCCTTGTTCGAGCTTGCAAGAAGAGCTATGTCAACTTTCGAGACATATTATGTGAAATGTTACCCTACCGATGGAAAAATATAAATTTTTAAAATGCCAAAATCTGCACCCTATCTCGATCTTTACGAGGGTCTTTATCAAAAAACACTACAATCTCAGTCTCTTCTAGAGCTTGAAGAGCATGTGGCACACCTTTTTGAGTAACGACTGTATCACCGCTCTTCATAATCAGTTCAAGAACATGCTTTTCTGGACAATCACATAGTTGATAAAAAACAAGCTTTCCTGAAACTACATTTAGAGTCTCGACACAGTTTTGGTGTACATGATTGCCCCTAATTTTGTCTGGCGCCGTGTGAATGACTTCAATAAACACAGCTGGATTTTCAAGCCGTTCAAACAAGAATGCTCGACCTCGATTGTCTGCTGCGTCAACAAAAGCGCCTCTGGTGAAGGCAGACCTTAAACAAGGCAGTAGAGTCTTTGTAAGCTTAAGGCCTGGTTCAAGCTGGGCTTTCATGATTCAAGCATACCAGTAGCATCGATGTTCCCAAAGATTAATAAAGTTCGTAGTACGACATCTTCGAACTGACTAGAACAATACTGCTCTCTATGACAAGGATCTGAGCATGTTACTAATTTTCATCGGATCAAGTTATACTGCCGTAATGCTAAACTTATCTTATGAACAAACCCACACTCATCATCGTTACCGGTCTACCTGGAACTGGCAAAACAACACTGGTTGATGTCTTGGCACGTCGCTATCACGAGCGCAGCTTTACAAATCGCCACCCAGGACATCAAGATCAAGCTAGCGAAGCATTCTACAAGCAAGCAGCTTTAGATCGTATGGCAAATGGCGAGGACCAACCACTTGAACTTAAGGGCAAGATAATTATTGTAGACACGACCAATTTTGATTCTGTGAAGCCTGATGTAATCGTGCATAAGATTAAGGCTTAAGACATGTCGAAAATCTTCACCAAACAAGAGAACCATCAATGGAGCCATACACTGCCAGGCAAGATGACAAGTGCTTGCGTGGTGCTGCGTTCTGGCACAAAAGCACTTATGGTGAAGGCCATCTATAAAGACCACTGGACTTTCCCGAGTGGAATTGTAGATGTCAATGAATCACCAAAGTCAGCAGCCATCCGTGAAACATTTGAAGAAGTCGGTCTGACGGTAAAAGCCGATGATTGCCATTTTTTAACGGTTGTCTTTACTGCTGCATCTGATGGCGATCGTGACAGGCTCAACTTTGCCTTTGTGACAGATAAGTTTAACGAAACAGCCAACTTATCAGTACCCAACAACGAGATAGAAAAAGCCGAATGGGTAAATTTTAATGAAGTAGCCAGCAGATCCGGATACAAAGAGAGCTATGTCAACTTTCAACGCATCCTCCTCAGCCCAGGCACACTAGCTAGTTATGTAGAATGCTATCCTGAACTGCAACCTTAGAAAAAAACCAGCGACTCACTACTGTAAAATAAGACTAGGCAATATTTACCAACAGGATACTATGGTTCACAAGAATACATCATTTATCATTTCCGTAAAAACAACACGAGCTGAAACTCCTGGCTACCTGAGCGTTATTTTTGAACGTCCTCGGAACTTTAAATATGAGGCTGGTGATTGGATGGATTTGGAGCTTACTTCTGCTGATCTTCGTGGGGGTAAAACGTACTCATTTTCATCATCACCCACCGATCAAGATCTTATGATCACCTTTCGTGAAGGCATTAGCCCCTTCAAAAAGGCTCTCGCCGCACTAAAAGCTGGCGACGAGTTGCGTGTAGTGCAGTATGGTAATGACTACGGCTTCCGACTTAGCGATAATAGATCGAGCATCCTCATTGCTGGAGGTGTGGGAATCGCACCATTTAGGAGCATGATAAAAGAAATGGCCGATCGCCATGATAAAAACACAGTGCACCTGATTTATCTCCATCAGACTGGAGTTTTTATCTTCCAGCAGGAGTTAGACGAGTGGAGCAAAATCTTACCAAATCTGAAGATTACCTATATTGTTACCAAAGACCTTAAGAGAAAAGACCGTGAAAGGACTTTAAGTAATATCATTAGCAGTCATGACCAGCGTTTTTATATTGCCGGGCCAGAGGGCATGGTTGCAGACACCCAGGCCTTTCTAATAGGCACTGGAGTAGATAAGAGAAACATCAAGGTAGACAGCTTCGGCGGTTATTGAACACAGGCCAGTCGGAAAATTTTTGGTGCCCCGGGCTGGAATCGAACCAGCGGCCAAAAGCTTAGAAGTCTCTTGCTCTATCCACTGAGCTACCGGGGCATGAGAACATACTATCCTATAAGTATGTTTTTTGTCGAGGTGGTAGAATAGTAATATCAGTTTTTGATTCAAGGAGGCGGCTATGTCTGGACATTCTAAATGGTCAACTATTAAGCGCGAAAAAGGTCTTAAAGATGCTAAGCGCGGCGCAGAATTTACGCGACTGGGCAACGCAATCGCTCTAGCGGCTAAGAGCGGGGCTGACCCAGAGATGAACTTCGCCCTTCGTCTGGCTATAGATAAAGCCAGGGCGGCCAATATGCCGATGGCAAATGTTCAACGATCAATAGATCGCGGCTCAGGTAAATTGGGCGGTGCCGTGATAGAAGAAGTTCTATACGAGGGCTATGGCCCGGGCGGCATTGCGGTTTTGGTAGAATGTGCAACCGACAATAAAAACCGCACATATCCAGAGGTCCGCCTAATGTTTAGTAAGAATGGCGGCAACATAGCTGAGCCTGGATCAGTAGCCTATCAGTTTGCGCGCAAAGGCATAATTCGTGCTAACTTTATAGAAAATGACGCCGATGCCGCGATGCTAGCTGCCATTGACGCCGGCGCAGAAGATGCAGAAGTTATAGAGAACAATGAGTTACTGATTTATACCGACCCTAAAGAATTAGCCGCTGTTCGGAATGACCTTCAAGCTAAGGGCTTTGGCATAGAAGAAGCCGAACTGACTTTTGTGCCAAATAATACAGTAGAAATCACTGATGCCGAAACGGCTCGCAAAATAGTCAACCTTATGAACGCGCTCGAAGATTTGGATGATATCACCAACGTCCATAGTAATTTTGACATTAAAAATCCGTAGTAAGTCTAGCTAAAGTATGTTAATCTTCTGTCATCATAGTAATCGTCTGTGGCAAAGAGAGGCCAAATATGACTGCTGACGAACCGATCACTAGGGCAATACTTGATGAGGTGCTAAGCAATGCTTTTGCTAAGTTTGCGCAGACTTTTGGTGCAGAGATTAGAGAACTAATCAGTGGATCTGTGGCTGGTTTAGAACACAGAATGAATGCACGATTTGAGGCCGTTGATAAAAGATTTGACGCTATGGATCGCCGGTTCGATGCAGCCGACGAGAGGGCTGGTAGAATAGAAAATCGTCTAGCTCATATAGAAAGCGATATAGCTACTATTAAAGACAGGCTTCGAGCTATAGAAGGCGAGATTAAAGCTCAGCGTAACGACACCAAATATGTGCTTAATGGTTTAGCAAAAGCTAACCACCATATAGCCCAGCTAGAGGCTAAGTTTGACAAATACTATCTACTGACCAGCCAAGAACGGTTAGTGATTAGCGATAAGGTGGCCCAGTTAAAAACATGGGTTTTGGCCGCCAACCATGCGCTAGGATTAGGTGTATCGGTCGATAGTTAAATGCGTATTCTTGGTATTGACCCCGGCACGGGCATTCTTGGCTTTGGAGTAATCGAAACTAATGGCCACCAGCCTCAACTCGTTGATGCGGGTGTCATCCGAACGCCCCCCCACCAGCCATTACCTGAACGATTATTGACTATTTATAATGAACTCGTACTACTGGCCGACGAGCTAAAACCACAAGTTATGGCAGTAGAAAAGCTATTTTTTGCGCGAAATGTAACTACCGCCATGTCTGTTAGCCATGCTAGAGGAGTCATATTATTGGTTGGCCAACAACGATCTATGCCGATTTTCGAGTACACCCCGTTGCAGATTAAGCAGGCTGTCACAGGCTACGGCAAAGCCGATAAGAAACAAATACAAGAAATGGTCCGGATTATGTTAAAGCTAGAAGAAATCCCAAAACCAGATGATTGCGCCGATGCCCTGGCTACAGCACTAACTCACCTCGCTAATACATGACACAAACTATATCCCAGAGGAAGCAAGTAAAGCAAGGAGGGCTGCGCAACAAGAGTAAATAGCTAATATTAAGCCGCTAGTACGACTTAGTAATTGTACTGCCCGTTCATTCATCTTCCCGACCAACCCAAAACAAATTGTGCTGACGGCAACGTAAGCTAATGCGATCAAAATGAAAGCCGAATCGTAACCCGATTGATTGGGGACGGCGATTAGGGATATCCGCGAAGCAACGACTAGGAAAATTACATATGCGGCAGTAGACGTGAGGATTGTAAAACCAATGCTAGCTAGCGCCGCTTTGAACGGAAATTTATAATTGAAAAGCTTCAACACTATATAACCAGCAAGCAGTGCAATAAACGGTGGCAAAATAAGCGCCACCATAAAAGATATTAGACCCCACGATGATACAGGCACCCTCTTACCTACAATTGGCGAACTGAGCATGTATCCTAACGCAAATGCTGAGGGCGTGACTATGCCTGAAGCTAAACCAGCCAAAGCCATTGATTTACTGCCAGACATTTTTACTAATGTGACGGTACTCATTGGGTATAGTATAAGCTCTTATTAAATGTAAGCAAAACTACACTACCTCATAGATAATATACTATAGCAAAACCAGACGACTGCGCCGATGCCCTGACTCACCTCACCAATCTGTAGCTACACTCTAAACTAGCTAAAGGATGAGAAAAAAAGCGACATAAATATAAAGAAGGTGTATAAAAATAACAATAAAATACTTCCAAGACCTATCCAAAGGCCGACGTTTTTATCCAGTTTTCTGACTAACCCGAAGCATATTGTGCTAATTATTGCGTAAGCTAATGTATAAATAATCCTAGCTTCCAGGTGTGGGGACGCGGCCAAATAATATAGGATCCCACGGTTGGGCTGAGAGACTAATGGCAGGCCAATCCCCAATATTATGTTGGCGGACAAAATGGCAAGCATTGTAAAATCAACACCTACCAGTGCGGTTGAAAATGGGTATTTGTACCGAAGTAATTTAAGCACCACAAAACTTGCCATTAACCCAATCAGTGGAGGGCCAAAGATAGCCGCAACATAGAGAATAGTCGCCAAAGAAGGATCGGTGCTTATTATTTGCGATTCAAACACGATGGCAATATTCATAATTAGGGATGCAATTATTCCTGCTGTTAAACCAGCGAGCATTAATCGACGTGAACGTGAATCTGCATCCGTGAATACCGGGTTAGACGTTGTGTGCTTATCCATAGAATGCATTATAGCGTAGCTTTGGGTTTTGGTATAATCACCCAACTCATGGATAATAGACCACATGATTGCACACGTTTCTGGCGAAGTTGTCGAAAAAACTGTTAATTCTTTGATCATTGATGTTGGTGGGCTTGGCTATGAAGTACAGGTGGCAACTGGGGATTTTGAAGCAGCAAACCTCAACAAGCCCATCAAGCTATATACATATGATCATTTACGCGAGACTGCTCACGAGCTATTTGGTTTCTCTAACCCATCGAGCAAGCGGTTTTTTGAAATGCTAATTTCAGTTTCAGGTGTTGGCCCAAAAATGGCATTGGCAATTCTAGGGCTTGGTGATGCAGATGTTATACGTAATGCAATCGCTAGCGGTGATCATGCCTTCATTCAAAGAGCGAGTGGCGTGGGCAAACGTTTAGCAGAGCGGGTTGTGGTTGATTTAAAAGACAAAGTCGGCGCAGTCAGTAGTGCCGTTGCATCAGAATATCAAACCGCTACACATGGCGATGACGCACTAGATGCTCTATTATCGCTAGGCTATTCTCAGCAACAAGCTAGTCAAACCCTGTCACAGATAGACAGCACGCTTGATGTTGCTGCACGCATTCGGCAAGCCCTACAAACGATTGGATCTTGAATCAAGATGATATACATGATCTACACAAACTTTCCTTTGCGCAACGTCATTCCCAACTTGACTCACGAATCTAGGACAGAAATGGAATTCTTTTTTTACTGGATTCCCAATCAAGTTGGGAATGACGGGGACAGATCCAGATGATAGATAGAATTATTAACACCACCACAGACGACACTGTTGTAGAAGAGCAGCTAGAAAACACCCTGCGTCCACGCGACTTCGCAAATTACATTGGCCAAGAAAGGTTAAAAGTCAATTTAAAGCTGGCAATTGATGCAGCCAAAAAACGTGGCGAACCAATCGATCACGTTCTACTTTACGGTCCACCAGGTCTTGGCAAAACAACCATGGCTGCCGTTATAGCCAACGAGATGTCGGCAAATATTCGCATTACCTCTGGCCCAGCCATAGAACGGGCTGGAGATTTGGCTAGTCTGCTCACCAACCTAAGCGATGGCGACATATTGTTTATAGACGAGATCCATCGGCTTAATCGCACTGTCGAAGAAGTTTTATATAGTGCAATGGAGGATTTTAAGCTTGATATCATGATCGGCAAGGGCCCGTCAGCCAGAAGCTTGCGGCTCGACTTACCTAAGTTCACGCTTATAGGTGCTACCACCAGGGCCGGCAACCTAGCCGCCCCTTTGCGTGACAGGTTCGGCATGATTCATAGATTAGAATTCTATCAGCCCATAGAAATGGCCCAGATTATCAAACGAGCTGCCAATATTTTAAATGTCCCAATCAATGCCGAAGCGGCCACCGAATTATCCAACCGAGCCCGTCTAACTCCACGAGTTGCTAACCGTCTATTAAAGCGTGTACGAGATTATGCCGATGTGAATGGGGATGGCATTATTGATACAAAAATAACGAAGGCCGCATTTGGATTATTAGAAATCGACGAGCTAGGGCTAGACCCAGCCGACAGGCGTTTGTTGCATGCCATCATAGAAAACTACCAAGGTGGCCCTGTTGGCATCGAAACATTAGCGGCTTTAACAGGAGACGAGAGATCTACAATCGAAGACTTTTACGAGCCTTACATGATGCAGATCGGCCTACTCGAACGTACCCCCCGTGGCCGAAAAGTTACCCCCAAGGCCTATGGCCATTTAAAAACTAAATCAACGAAACCGTTACAGCAACAGGCCAATCTGTTATAATATAGGCATGTTTCCGGAGCAATCCCCATACGAAACAGACGGTGGTACGCTAGACCTCGACAGAGGCGTAGCTCAGAAGAGTGCTCCGGTCAGCGAACAAATCGAGCTAAGCAGTTCGCAGCCACAGATAGATACGCATCTTGAGCGATTACATGAAGAATCCCTTCTTAGATATCCTAATCTGAATATCGGTCGAGGCGAGTATGTGATTTTAGCCTTGCGCCGCAATACGATTGGCTTGTTGGCAATATGGTTTGTGGTTGGGTTATTAACAGCACTGTTCTTAATCTCTCTGCCATTTTATAGCCTTAATCATGATGCTATCGCAACCATGCTTGGCGCCAACCCCTCTAACCTGCTACCTCCTGCCGTGTTAGCTATACCACTATTGTTTATAGATAGCCTATTTATTCTTGGCGGCTTTCTAGCCAGCAACGTATATAGCCAAAATCGTCTCTATCTAACCAACGAGAGCATTATTCAATATAACAAGACTAGCCTATTTGACACTCAGTTGCAGCATCTAAATCTTATCAATGTTGATGACGTTAGCAGCAGGCAAAGGGGGCCCATACAGTACGTTCTGAATTACGGCACTATCAACATCTCTACGCCGGGCGAAAAGACAGTGTATGCTTTTGAGTTCGTCAATAACCCCGAAAAGATAGTGCATATCATCAACGATGCAGTCGAGAACGCTACCGGGAGCTCAGCTAGTTATTGGGCCCGACAACCAGAGAAGAACTAGATTATTGATTACGACTGGGTTTGGTGTATGTCGGTTCGTGCACCATATCTGCCCATAGTTTGTAACTCTTACACAAACCATCTTTACAGTCTTTAGGCTCGTAGTGATACTGTGACTTCTGGTCACCAACAGCTACGTTGTTAGGATCAATCAATAATGCCGGATCAATCCCCTTGAGCTGATCTGATAATAGCTTTTCTGGGTAAGCCTTATTAGCAAAATAAAAGACCTCCTCAAGATCATAATAAATTGCGTTAATGGCTGTCTTGCGCTGAGAATCGCCTTTTTCTATTTGCAAATCACGCTTCTGTACATAAAAAATAGTACCCGCCGCCACCAAAAATACCACAACTACTATTAACTCTAAAACGGTAAATCCACTCTGTCGTTTTTGGGACATTAGCAACTCCTTATTAGTGTGATTATAACATGCCCCCTCTTAGACCTGACCCACCCTGCACTTTTTATCCCTAAGCTCACATTGCCATCATCCCCGCCTTGATCGGGGATCCAGTTAGAATGTATCCCATTTTGTCCTGGATTCGTGAGTCAAGTTGGGAATGACGGGAGTGGATAAAAAGTGAGGGTGGGTCAGGTCCGGTACTTCCTTTGTATCGCTGCCCAGATTGCAGTAAGGACTGCGGCACCAAAGACCCCAATAGCAATTACCTGGCTCAGAATACTCTGCGGCAATGACAAAGCGTAGAACTTCTGCGTCGCTTCAACGGAGACCAGCAATAAGAAGCTAGAAGCCATGAGACATACGAGCAGGATCCGCCTCCAAGTCAAAGGCCTGGCTAGCAGCACGAGAGCCCATAGACTAACCAACAAGATGACGATAGTAACGGCAGTTCTCTGTTGAGTAATCGGCAAACCAGAGTACCGTGCCAACCAAAATGTTCCTAGCGCTGCAAAAGCAATAACTACACCAGCCGGAACAGTAAAACCAAGCACGCGTTTTACAAACCCAGGCTGATAACGGCGCTGATTCGGTGCTAGAGCTATAAAGAATGCCGGAATTCCAATAGCTAAAGAATCAATAACTGTGAGGTGCCTAGGCAAAAGCAGGTAAGGCCAGGCCAGCATACTTACGGCGACTGCTAACAGTACGGCCCAAACTGTTTTAGTTGCAAACAAATTTGCAACTCGCTCTATATTGGCGATAACTCGCCGACCCTCAGCAACTACATCTGGGAGTATGGCGAACCTTCCATCTAAAAGCACCACCTGCGCAACGGCTCGAGTAGCAGCCGCACCAGAACCCATGGCAATCCCAATGTCCGCCAATTTGAGTGCTAGGGCATCGTTAACGCCATCACCTGTCATAGCCACAACATGACCCCTAGCTTGCAGGGCACTTACTATGTCTTGTTTCTGCCTAGGCGTAACTCTACCAAAGATTGATTGCTGCTCTAGAATCTTGCCAAGCTCGCCTAGATCACTTGGCAGATCCCGCGCATCAATAGGTTGCATGTCTTGCAGTACTCCAAATTGCTTGGCTAGCGCTCCAACCGTGTGAGGGCTATCACCAGAAATGACTTTTACAGCCACTCCTTGTTTAGCAAAATAGGCAAGAGTTTCGGCAGCATCTGGTCGTATGTTCTCTTTAAAGAGTATCAAGGCTGCTGGTTCACAACCGGCAGGTAAGTGGTTCTTTGAAAGTGCAGCCTTTGTATGGCAAAGCAAAAGCACTCTCTGCCCACTGCTAGCTAATTGAGCTGCTTGTTCTAACTTGGGATGACTTGAATTCAAGATCATTTCTGGTGCACCCAAAACCCAAGTACCATGCTCAGAAAAACTTGCGGCACTCCATTTTCGGACAGAACTAAAAGGGGTGGATGCAACGCGCCGCCATCTACCGTTATCGCTAAATACCTGAGCAATGGCAGACAAAGTCGAGTTAGGATTATCATCTGCGCCCAGCGCGCCAAGAACAAGCTCAATTGGCGCCTTCTGATCAAACCGTTCAATACGATCGAATGTTATCGCACCGTCTGTGAGTGTGCCAGTTTTGTCAAAACAGATAACGTCAACTCTGGCTAACCCCTCCACCGCTGGCAGCTCTTGAATCAGTACATTACGACGTGCCAGTGTGACCGCCGCCATCCCAAAAGTGATGCTGGTTAATAAAACCAGCCCCTGTGGCACCATGCCAACCAGCGCCGCCACCACTCCGCTGATAGCATCCTGCCAGTGACTATAGACATGAAGTTGGCTAAATAGAAGAAGTGCTGCTACAGGCAAGATTGCCAAGGTGACATAATGCAGAATCTGGTTAATGCCGGTCATGAGTTCGGAGTGTACAAGCTCGAAACGTCGAGCTTCAAGAGCCAACTTAGCAGCATAAGTCTCGGCACCAACAGCTGTTGTCTGATAATCACCCGTGCCAGCGACCACAAAACTGCCCGACCGCACTCGATCACCAAGGCGCTTGTCTACAGGTTCTGATTCACCGGTAAGCAACGACTCATCAATCTGAAGCCCTGAAACTGCTCGAACGACACCATCAGCTACAATCTGATCACCAGTTCGCACAATTGCCAGATCATCAATTACCAGCTCTTTAACTGATATGTCATAAATCTTGCCTCCGCGCATAACTCGCGCACTAGGTGCGCTTAAGATTGCTAGTTTATCAAGAACAAGCTTTGCCCGCAGCTCTTGAAAGATACCGATACACGCATTTACAACTAGCACAATACCAAATAAAGCATCTTGCGGCTGCCCAAACATCAAGATAGCTATCAAGAGCACACCGAGGATAAAATTAAAACGAGTAAGGATATTAGCTCGTAATATCTCCCCGATCGTTCGGCTAGTACGCTGGCCGGTATCATTGGTCTGGCCCAAAGCCACGCGGGTAGCCACCTCGGCAACACTCAAACCGGCAGGCGAGGTTAGCTTTACATCGTCTGTTATTGCCTGATTCTCTGTTTTTAGTTGTTTACTCGTAGTAGGCCCGTCTCGTGTTTACTACTCTCTATTGTCTCATGAGCCGCCCTGACCCACATGCACTTTTTCAGAATCACGAGCTGACAACCACTAATACCATGTATAAAAATGAATATTCTCGTTAAAGAGAGATTCTGAAAAAGTGCATGTGGGTCAGGTGCGGCATACACTGTGAATAAAGGGCTTTACCTAAAAAAGCCTATAATTATTATGGATAGGACTATTACACCTAGGACTTTACGAAAATAGCTAACTCCTTTTGCTGCTTCATAGTAAGCCCACGCAAAAAGAAGAGCGGTGCTTAATTGTTCAAGGCTAGATCTTAAATGCCCGCTGCTCAATAAAAATATTATTAGCTTGCAAAGAATCCATCCAGACAACAATATATTAGGCGACTGCCCTATTACGATCCGCCCATTCTTGTCGCTTATAAAACGCTTGACCTGTAATAGCATAAATTTCACTATAGCAGAAAGTTAATGAGTTATAACCGACCAAAATAAGTTTCTTTTGGGGAACCGTAGAATATCTACAATAAGTCGGATTGCATCATCTTTAACCAACTAGTGTCTTCCAGGCTTTCTTCAATATCACCACGCTCTACAAAATCAGTCCAGGGCTTGATCCCTCGGTTGGCCATTTTTTGCACTCTTTGCCTATCATTTTCTAGATAGTTAAATAACTCGTTGATGACCTCGGCTGGCGAATACATACCGTAGGCATCCACCAAGTTTCGAAGTCTGTTGCCAAAATCAGGGCGATCTTTAAAACCAGCCTTTTTCCATCCATCCTCACCTCTCAGCGGAATAAAATAATAAGCTAATTGCGCCAAGTCTTCTATTCGTTCCCCGGGGTGTGCAAAATCCCAATCAATTAGACCAGTTAAAGTCTCTCCTTGCCATATGGTATTCCATGGCCCAAGATCACCGTGGAGAATAACTTGATTGGGTTCTAACTTAATTTTACCTATGCGCCATTCTGCATTGATAGTGGGTCGAAAACCCGAGACTATGTCGTGGTATTGACGTAATAATCTGGCTGCCTGACATATACCATCGTTAGAGAATAAAACAGAGGGCCACGGACGCACAGCTGCTTCGCCGTCAAGAAAACTAAGGATCTCCCTGTCCTTTTCATCAATACCTAAAACCCGTGGAGCGTAATCAAAATGATGCTCATGTAAATATTCTAATAGAGCATGGATAGCCGGTGTCCACGGGCCAGTATCTCGGTGTACAGCATCACCTATCTTCACGGTGTTGCTAACATTCCCGAAAGGGAGTTTTGATTCATCCATGAGTCTACTATAGCAGAGGTAGAAGCAAATTTACTGACTCCCACCCTCCCGTCACCCCCGACTCCGATCGGGGGTCCAGCTCATGAATCCCTGAACCAGAGGCGGCGGAATATTACGAGGCCAACCTTCAAGAGATAAATGTGCTATATTGAGCAAATGAAGCATATTATACTTGCATCTTCTTCACCACGTCGTAAAACAATCTTAGAGAGCGTAGGTTTAAAATTTGAAGTTGTCCCCAGTATGTACGAAGAAGACAACGACCTTCCGATGCCAACCAACCAACTTGTTATGCATTTGGCTTTAGGTAAAGCCAAATCCGTTTTCGAAAATCATCCTGAGTCATTAGTTATTGGATCAGACATGCTTGCGGTAATCGATGGCAAAGTTATTGGCAAGGTCTATAGCAAAGAACAGCTAATCGATACATTCCGTCTCTTTAGCGGCCGCTCTCACTCTGTATTTTCGGGTATTGCAATTATCGAGCATGGTCGGGAATTAACAGATTGGCTCGAGACAAAGGTATTCTTTCGTGACCTATCCGAACAAGAAATCGAGAGATACGCCGAACATACAGAAGAATGGCAAGATAAGATGGGTGGGTATGGTATTCAAGGCCTTGCCAGTTTATTCATAGATAAAATCGAAGGTGATTATTACAGCGTAGTTGGATTACCACTCTGCAGACTTGGTGTGCTTCTAAAAAAGTTTGGCGTCGATATTTTATAGCTAAGCAAAAAGCGGTGATTTACCTGAATTGTGGCCTTCAATAATACGAGGCAGTGATGCGAGGTCATCAACAATACGAATCGCCCCAGCTTCTTTTAGTTCTGCCGGGGTGCCAAAGCCGTGAGAGATGCCGATAGAGCGCACCCCAGCTGCAGTAGCGGCTTGAATATCTACTGTATGATCGCCCAATACTACGGCTTCCTCAGTTTTTACACCAAGAGTGTCGATTAGTTTTAGAATACCTTCTGGGTCTGGTTTTGTTTTAGTAACATCTTCGCATGTAACAATGGCTAGATCTTGTATGCCATACACCGCCTTAGCCCGAGCAACGAAGGCGTTAAAACGTTCACTAACAGGAGTGTCGTCTAGTCTGAATAGGTCAGTATAGCCCATCACTGGTAAACTTACCCCAAAGTTGCGTACAATCATACGCCTGTTACCACTCGTGAAGATTCCAAAGCTAGTCCCGCTAGTGCCAAGCCATGTAAAAAATTCAGTTAGGCCATGGAATGGGTGCACATACAACGGAGCAATATGGTCTTGGATAGGAGCAAGGCGCGCATCGAGTTCATCAAAGTCGATCTTATTTAGGTGATGCTCGTGTGTCTCACTAAACAATAGGCGAATTGTTCGCTCGAATGTTTCTCTAGTACTACCACCCACAGTTTTATTGATAAAACTTTCATAAACTCCATAGTCTGGAATGTCGTGTCGTGGTATACCGCGATCAATCAAATATTCTACAGCTGTTTCGTACTGGCCATGGCGAATTAGGTAGACTGTATTAACCAGCGTGCCGTCGGCATCTGAGATGATAGCTTTAATCATTTCGTAAGCATAGCATAAAAAAATTGCAAAAGAACTCTTCAAAACATACCTTTGTTGAAATTTATAGCTGTACTATGCTATATTAAACTATATGGTTGAACATTCACTCAATTTTGATCTGGTTTTTCAGGCGCTGAGCGATAGCACTCGGCGAGATATCCTGACCCATGTGCTTACTGGCGAACAGCGAATTACCGACTTGGCCAGGCGTTATTCTATGAGCTTTGCCGGAGTTGCCAAACACTTAGAGGTATTAGCAAAAGCCAAGCTGGTTACTAAGCGAAGAAAAGGTCGGGAGCAAATGGTGTCTGCCGGCACAGAATCTATAAAGGCTACGATGGAACTGCTCGAAGGCTACGAGAAGCTATGGAGCGGGCGTTTTGATCGGTTAGAAGTATTATTAAAGGAGGATGTATGAGCAAACAAGTAGTCACAAAAGACGTAGAAAATAAAACACTAACGATCAAACGAGAGTTTGATACCTCACGCGAACGGCTCTGGAGAGCTTGGTCAGATGCCAGCCTTTTATCACGATGGTGGGGGCCGCGCGAGTGGCCAGCTACTACCAAGTCGTTCGACTTTAGCCCTGGAGGTCACTGGCACTACTTCATGACTGGACCCGATGGTACTCAGGCCTGGGGTTGGCTGGGCTACAAGACAATCGATGCGCCGGATAATTTTACTGCCGAAGATAGTTTTAGTAATGAGGCCGGAGAAAAGAATTCTGAATTGCCTCATACCCACTGGGATATCAGTTTGGATGGGGATTCACCCACCACGCTCATTACCACACTGACATTTACTACAGAAGCCGACTTGCAAAAGATTCTAGATATGGGCTTTGAGGCTGGTTATACTGAATCACTTGATCAATTAGAAGAATTATCAGAGACCGAAAAATGAAAACTGAGTTCGTAACATCCAAGGACAACACAAAGATCGCCTTCGACAAACTGGGTGATGGTCCGGCTGTTATCTTGGTAGGTGGGGCTATGACCACTCGCTCAGATAATTCCGCCTTAGCACAGCTCTTGTCGCCCCACCTTACCGTATATAACTATGATAGGCGCGGTCGCGGTGATAGTGGTGACACTAAGCCGTTTGCAGTTGAGCGAGAAATCGAAGATATCGAGGCTCTCATTGATGATGCCGGCGGTACGGCATACGTATACGGAATATCTTCTGGCGCTTGCCTCGCGCTAGAAGCCGCGGCCTCGCTTGGCGATAAGATTAAAAAACTGGCCCTCTACGAAGCACCTTATGACGAAGCAGAAGATGCTTCTAGCGAGTGGAAGACATACCGGTCCAATGTAGAAGAATCCGTTGCCGAGAACCGTTTAAGTGACGCCGTGGTGTTGTTCATGAAATTAGTCGGAATGCCTGATGAAATGATAACTGGCATGCAAAGCTCACCAATGTGGCCAGATATGGAAGCTATCGCACCGACACTACCCTATGATGCAGCCGCTATGGGCAACGACCGTTCAGTGCCAATTGAGCAAGCAGCCAGAGTAAAGGCAAAAGCACTAGTAATGGATGGTGGCGCCAGTCTGCAAGTTATGCCATTCATGCAACCTACGGCAAATAAGCTGGCCAAAGCGATTCCAAACTCACAGCGTATAACTATAGAGGGCCAAGGTCACGATATCAGCCCAGAAATTTTAGCGCCAGTTCTAGTAAAGTTTTTTTCTGAGTAATATACATAGGATGGGCTATCTCAGTTTTAGAGAGCCTCCGTTGATATCGCAGCTAGATTTCAACAAAATCATCAGTAGAGCTAGAAAGCTTTTGTAGTGCCCATTGTGTAAGCTCGGGGATGTTTTCAATTTTTGGTTCGAAAGTTTCAAGCTCGCTAATAGGAACCCACTTATAATCGCTATACTCGTCACTTAACTGAATCTCCCCTGAAACATAAATGCCAGCAATGTGCGGGAGTATCATAGAGTTGCCATCTTGCTTTCGGAATATGAGATTGTAAGTTTCATTGGGTAATACTTTTATTTTTGCTGCGCTGCCAATTTCTTCATCCTTTTCTCGTTTCATACCTGCTAAGAGGCTTTCGTCTGTTGTCTCCATCTTGCCACCAATAAAAGAATATGTGCCATCATAGTCAGCTTCGCCTTTACGTTTGGCGAGCAGAACCTTAGTTTTGTCATCGGAAAGTATAACCAATTTTTGACAGTATTGAAAAAGAGTATTCTTATTCATGTAGAGTTAGACCTGCACGCCTTTTATGGTTTCCCACTTATCACGAGGGCAGATAGTCTGCCAATCCTTCCAATGCAATCTATAATCTCCAAATTCTTCTTCCTTGACCCAGTGGAGTTTGGAATCATCCTCGATCCTATCAGGAAATCGGATTCCATTTAGATGATCAACCTCGTGTTGGGCTACTCTGGCCGGAAATCCTTCAAATATCTGGGTGACAGCTTTGCCATTACGGTCAAGCGCTTTAAGAGTAACTATTTTGGCACGTTTGACGACCCCACATACCCTGTCAGTTGAAAAACAGCCTTCTCGTCCTTCTTCTTTTTCTTCGGAAGCTTCCGTAATCTCTGGGTTAATAAAGGCTCTAAGTTCTGGCTGTTCGCCACCACCAACTGCATTTATGCCAATTATGACGATACACTTAGATATACCAATTTGCGGTGCGGCTAGTCCAACTAGCGTAGGGAACTTTGCATCCCCTTGCCTACCGTACGCTACGCGAAACATCCTATCTATAATCTGTTGAACTTCTGAGCTCGTAACTTTAGCTGGATCAATATATCCGGCGATCTGATTAAGAATTTGGCTGTTCGGAGAAACCTGACTGTCTATTGCTTCTTGGGTGTAATTTTTTACTAATTTTTCGGACATTGATTAGAGTATATCAAAAAACAGTAAGGAGCCACCCTCTTTCATATAGCCACACTTTTTAAAGACCAGCAAGAGGCTATCGCGCTAAAATCAAGGCTTCACGATTATAGTGCCAACAAGCCGCGACAACTATAGCCCGGACCTCTTAAACTCATGCATGAGAGTGTCATAACCCTTGTGTACTCGATCTTTAATGTCAACTCCAAGCGATTCAAGAAGGCTCCAAAGTTCTGACTGAATTGCATCTACGTCGGCCTCATCTTCGGCAAGTTTCTCTACTTCCACAAAACTCCCAAGCTGATCAATTTCGTCTAGACATAATTCAAGATCGTTATATTTGGCCTTACGACGTTTTTTATTCACACCTATACCAAACCCATACCCTAATCGTTCAAGCATTTTTACTGTTTCATCTTCGTTTTCTATTACCGTCTCGTACTCATAATTATCGCGAGAGCGAGTTGACGCTTTATGTTTCATCGTAAGAATAATTTTGTTGCCTTGCTTTCGCAATCGAAAAATATTCCAATTCGGATCATCATACGGAGCCTTGGTCTCATAAGTTTTATCTTCTTGGATCACAATGTCATTGAATTGTATGCCTAATTGTTTAGCGGCTTTTAGAAAACCGTCTTTATCTTTTAGTTGGGCTTTTACTTCAATTTCTCTCATAGACATCATAATACCAGATAAAAAGGGATTATTATCGGCAGAGCCTTTCCATCATGGGCATTGTCTCATATAGAACTAACCTACCCTCACTTTCTTCGTGCAACGTCATTCCCGACCTGATCGGGAATCCAGGACAAAATGAAATCCATTCTGACTGGATTCGTGAGTCAAGTTGGGAATGACGGGGAAGAGAAATAGTGGATGTAGGCGCCAGCATCTAGAACCGGATAGCCAATCCCTGATGTATAATTAAGTCATGAAAATATACGATTTTAAGAGCCATGCTCGTCCGATTCT
Source organism: Patescibacteria group bacterium (assembly GCA_035568355.1). Classification (GTDB taxonomy): domain Bacteria; phylum Patescibacteriota; class Saccharimonadia; order Saccharimonadales; family EFPC-124; genus DATMOD01. The sequence goes on along the minus strand of DATMOD010000056.1, from coordinate 5,107 downwards.
TATTGTCCTAGCAGCTCTAGTAGCCATTACTATAGGAACCGGCGGTTATCTAATTGCTAATGGTCATAACTCGCCTACTCCATCTAACCCTTCAGAATCCAGGACTACCCTAGCCATCTCATCCGAGCCAGCAGGCGTCCAAATAGGCGGGAACCCTGAGTGTGATAGCTCTAAACTTCATAAGGTCACTCCTTATAATTGCGTGGTGGGCGATAAAATTCTTGATACTATCATGATTGCTCCCTACCAGACAGTTGTAAGCGGCAAAACTTACATGTTTGCGACTTGGGACGGTTGTTCGGTTAGCAATGCCGATAAAAAGGTCTGTAGAGTAACAGCCGGGCAGGGTCAGACAAAGAACCTTAAGGCAACGTATGTGTTGAGTACTACAGCCAGCGGAACGAGTCCGTCGACTCAGCCGAGTTCTTCAAGCCAATCGGTGCCAACTAGCACTCAACCGGCACCATCACCAAGCCCAACACCGGCACCGCCTACCAACTCACTGCCAGATAATGGCACTACGGCTCAGAATCAATGCCAGAACTCTATACATATAGACTCCGATAAAAATGTAGTGACTTGCTCAGTAGTTATAGCCGGCAATCAGGTGGGCGGCCAGACTCTATACATGGGCCTGGAATGGGTTAATACCACCCCCGTCAAAGATCCACCTATCACCGCTACATGTACTCATGCTGTCAATGCCGAGGCCTGCACATTATATAAAGGTGGCCAATCCAGTTCTCTGGCGCTTAATACCCCCACTGTCGTAAATAGCGACAAAAATATGGGCGGCCCATATCCTGGGCCAAACAGTCCGAGCATCGCTGTAACCTCAACTGTCAGCCCAACAACTGTGTCATTCTCGTTCCCTTATAAATACAGTCTTGCCGGCAAAGACTTCAGCTATGCTGGGCTTTATGAATACAACAATACTCCTAGCCACACGCCCAATTATTACCTTAATTGGAAGTATAAGGCGAATTAACATCTTCCCTAGACTGAAATGCGTAAAGTAAAACAATCGTAAACATAAAACCTAGCACAAAAGAAGCTAAACGATTTTCATTCAAGGGTTTCTGGTCTAACAGATTACTGTTGGGACCAAAGTGCTGCTTGAAACCAAAAGGGAAAGTTTTTTCTCGATAGTAATTTTGCTGAACACATACAGCCATATTATTGCTATTTGGGATTTCATTCTTACAAGGATATGCTGATGTATTTGAATTGCTGCAGCCGAATGTTGAAATTCCAACACCTTTAGAAACTAAGTCGCATGGTGGGTAGTTTGAGCTGATAAGCCGATCAGCGAGTCCAATTAGTAAGATCCCCACCAAGACAGCCATAACGATATTTCTTAGATGCTTCACGCGTGTATTATACAACAAGTTAAATCCCCGTTAGTAGCGTGGGGCTTTAACCATAACTACTACTGGTGAGTCATTGCAGACGCTATAGCAACGCAATTCAGTACTGATACTATTTTATCTCTTCAAGAAGCAAGTTTAATCCATTAGCACACTCAGATAAAATGTAGAGCATGTCACCGTTCTGGCGCATCCCGGGTATGCCGAATCCAACGGCGATTACTCTCTTGTCGTCAAAGGCAACAAGAGAGACAGGCGCATCATAATGTGCTATAAAAATCCTTGCTGCTCGCAAATCATAGTACCACCTCTGTTTTGTGCTCGCTTCAATACTGTCGAAATCCGAGAGACTGCTGTTATGGAGCACTTTTTGGAATTGATCGTTCCACCCAATCTTACGATCGGCTATGTCTAGGGAATGCTTGATCGCAAGATACTGTAGGATCATGTCGAAGGCTGCATATAATTCATATAAACAGCCGTCCATATGGAAGTAAAGCTCGTCTGGTAATAAAATCTCTTCGTCTTTTTTTGACGGAATGAAGTCTGCTTTCGCTTTATCGATAACAGCTGACATTTTTTTGTGGTGGTAATGTGCGGCATTCATCTTGAAGTGGAATGCTTTGATTTTGCTATCAGTAGTTTCAAAAATAGATGACACTGAACATACTATACCATTGCAATGGGGTGCTGTGCCTGCATTGCTTTTGAATGGCATGGCTAGACTCTGTCAGACAAAAATGATCCTCGTTTGAGGAGCCTTTTATAGAACTCATGCTTGGAGGGCCATAGCGGCTCTATTGCAATTAAAATGAGACTATCGATTGAGCCTGGCGGCTATAGCGAACTGCATAAAATACGCCTCGAGGGTCGGGTCTACCTTGCCCGTAGTTACCGACTCGGCAAATAGTTCACGCGCATATAAAAGTTCCTTTAGCCCTGGTTGTTTTTGGGCTGCCCAAAGACGAGCTGTTTCGTCGATTAAATCTAGACCGCGATAAAAAGCTGATTGGCATCTATCGGCTTTACCGTTTCGTTTAGCACTTAAGGCTCTTCCAACTTCCGAGCCAATGTTGCCCATTTGTTCAAACATACTCATGTCAGCCCACTCGATAGCATTAAATACATGTTCAGGCACGGACTACCTCATGTACTAGACTGATAATCTGCTCTTTAGCCTTTGGGTCTAAGACGTCTTTTGATGCGTTACCTTGCCTAGGTCGTATATTTATCATTGAGTCAAACTCAATAAAATCATCAGTTCCGTAATCTGTAGGATGCAGGTTAATGCCCCACAGATCATTCTGGTCTGAGCCGTTTTCTAGCAAATAAGCTTCCCCGTCGGCGTGCATGCCCATGTCCACAATGAAGATATTCTTAGCAATATCAACATCTGCTTTTACGAGGCTGCCGTACATTTTTTCTGCCATCTCAGACAGCTCAGCAATGGTTATGTGTTTTACGACTTTCATGATTTTAGTATAGCAATAACTCCTCAGAATTACGCGATTGGGCCAGAGGGTAATCTATCGCAATTGAATTTAACTATTCAAGAATATTTTTGACAGTAGATCTTGCTATCCACAGTATCAAAAAAACTGGCCATAGTAGTACCAAAAATGATGCATTATAAAAATAAAAACGAGAAGAAACCAAATCAAAAGTATATCCAAGTGGTGTTTCAGAACATAGGCTCTGATTTTCTCCATTAGTACTGGTAACCGGATAAAACCTTGCTCGATGTTATGGAGACTAACGTACCAAAGGGCCGTAAAAACAACCACATCGGTTACTATACAAAAAGGACAAAGCGCATTCACCTGATAAACGCTAATAAAAAAGAGCCAAGTTGCAAATAAGAAACCACCGGCTGAGCCAGCTTCTATCAGGAGCCAGACTTGCTTTTTAAAACGAACACCTCTAACCAACATCAAGCCAAGCGTTATCAATATTGGAAACGTGAGTAAGCCTAGAAAGGGTGCTGGCATGCCAAATATATGCCCTGTATTAGAACTTATAACGCTACCACAGCTAACCACCGGATTAAGACTACAGGTTGGCTGATAGCTTGGATTCTGCCAAATCTTTACCTGATCGTAAACTAAGATAAGTGAGCAAAAAAGGCCTACGATGCCAGCAATGAGAATTACCCAAGAAACTATCCTTGTGAAGTTTGGCTTTTTTGTTTTGTCCATTGTTTAGATTATACAGAATATGCTTAGGGTCAATACTATTTAGCTCTAACTAGATAGTACGAGAGATCTTTCGACACTTCTAAAAAGATAGTTAGGCTAAAGGCAGGAACATAGTGGATGCTATCAAAACCGAGATTAACAAACCGGTAACGCACATATAAAACATATATCTTGGGTAGTTATGGGTGTGAATGTATTGGATAACTCGTTTGATTTGCTTAGTGTCTTAGAGATTTCAGGGGACATTTTGATATTCTCAATAAATTTAAACTTAATCCAGATTATATAACAATTAGCTAACTCTGTAACTTATCACCAAGCCGCACCAAACACGGCAACCAGAGATGAATTGAGACACTAGTTCTTTACATCCACATACAAAGCAGTGTGGTTTGTATCACTGTGACTAACCTTATAGTTGGCAGCACAAGTCAAGTCTTTCTTCGATACTGTGAACGTAAGTTTCAAAGGCCCCGGGCTAACATGGGTTGGGTTGCTGGTGTGATCGAGGTAGATGTCGTCCAAGTAAATGTCGGCTGTTCCATTTAACCCAGTCTGATCCGCCTTAATTGCATGATGCAACGTAAAGCCATGCTTGCTTGCAATGTCGTTAATTAGAGCTATGGCTTCGGTTCTGCCAATAGGGAGTTCGTAGTCGGCAGTGTACCCCAGATGGTTATCAATCCCAACCTCGTAATTACTTTTACAATTCTTAATAGCACCGTTGCTGACTAGATCACGCTCTAAAGGCGCGGCTGCATCTTTTGCGTCATTATGCTTCAAAGACGATAGCCCTCCAATCAGTAGACCATACATAGTTTCGCGGGGGATTATAAGGTTAAGAGCTGTCATAACCAGAAAGAAGACTGCAACAATTACAAACAGCTTATCTCGAATTGGCTGTGGCTTTCGTGAGGTTGGTGTTGGTGAGTTTGTGAGGTCTTTAGACATTGAGTTTTGTTAGATTTAACTTAAGGATCAAACTTGGATAGTGAAGGGCATATTAGCTTATTTACGAGGGTTGCTAACCGACAAGCTAATAACCGTATGGTTAGCGTCGCTGCTACTGGGGATATTACTGCCCGTGCAATACTGATCTTTCTTTGGTAAGGTGAAGGTTAAGTAAATTGGCCCCGGGCTGACATGGGTTGGGTTGCTAGTAAAATCAATATAGTTGTCGGGTAAATAGATATCAGCTATTTCAGTTTCTCCCCCCATCGTAGCTTGGTCTTTCTTAGTCGCCTGGTGCAATTTGAAACCATGCTTGCTTGCAATGTCGTTAATTAGAGCTATGGCTTCGGTTCTGCCGACGGGTAGCTCGTAAGTAGAGCCGTACCAAGGCTGGGTGTTATCTGGTCCGTGTCCACCATCACCACTTTCACAATTCTTGACAGCACTGTGGCTGACTAAGTCCCGATCTAGTGGCATAGCTACATCCTTTGCTACGTTTGTGTTAGGGATGGCATTTAATAGAGCCAGTATAGCGACACAAATCAAAAAGGCCCATAACAATCTATGAAGTATTGTTTGCCATTTCTTCTTAGC
>DATMOD010000055.1:0-51873 GCA_035568355.1 Patescibacteria group bacterium | reverse complement strand
TCTTTTGGTTGCTTGATTGCCGGTTGGCTTGATTGATTTGGTGGTTGCCTATCGTTCGAAACGCTACCGCCGTGAGTAAGAATTTGTTTATTTTGATCAGCTTTGTCACTACGGCGCTTGTCGTCTTCGGCTTGATCAATGGTCGCGCTAAGCGCTCCTCCTAGAGAAGGCTCATCAGGTGGCTGTATAGTGCGACCTTTCCAGGAAGGCGCATCAACCAAATAGTCTGCCTCCGCCTCTGGCTTAGAAAAATTGTCTTGGGCATCTGTAGTAGCTATGTCTTTGCTGCCCACTAGTGGCGGCTTGGAGTCTAAAAAGTTCTGCGACCTATCTAGATCGGGATTTTTTGTGTCATCGGCAATCGCTTGCTTGAGATCACTAAACAGCGCAGCCGGAGGCTGGCTTATCGGTAATTCAGGTTCAATTTTAGTCGGCGGCACGTGGCTGATTTGCATTTCGCCATCAGGTTTTTTGGCTGCTGGGACAACTTCTGGCTGCTCGGAGTCAACATCCGGAGCCTTTAATCTAATTGGTGTATCGCTAGGGATGAGTTGTCCACCTTGAAGATTAGAAGCAATTAGCTGCTGATTAGCCCCGGTGACCATCAGCTGAGCAGCCACATTCATAACTTGCGGTGCTGTCCTCTGATTGCTAAAACGTTCTGTGGCGGCTACTATTCCAGTAAGCAAGGCCGTACTAATCTGCTGATCCAAAACACCAGGCTTAATGACATCAGCAATTCCAGCTAACATTTCACAAAGGGAGCTCACATTGCCTTCATGCCAGTCGATTTGACCCAAGGAGCTCTTTTGATCAAGAGCATTGATAGTTATAACCGCAGCATCGTGCAAGATACGGCCATGGGCCACTATCGCTTGGTCTAACTCATCACGTTTCTCTACCCCTAAAGCGATAATTAAGTCGACATTAAAGTCGCCTTGGCTGAACTGCAGATCTTTCTCGGTAATAGTGGTCTTATAAGGAGTAATAAAGATTTTGACAACATCGTCTTCTACTTTATATCGCAGTCGATCGGCTTTATCTTTGTCGAGAGCAATTATAAAGTCGCGCAAGCTATCTACATTATTCTCGAAAGTCTTATTGGGCTTTAAAAAGTTAATAGCCGGAGGCACAACACCACTGAACACGGCCGCACCATGTTTATCTAACTTATTGACTATAAGTGTCAAAGCCAACATAGCCGACAGAGCATCAACCGACGGATTGGCACTAACAGTTATCAAAATGTTGTTGGCCTTTTTTATCCGCTCGGCAACTTGTTGTTTGATTCCCAGGCTATTGTCTTGCATATGCGTGGTTTTTTATTTCTTTATATAACTTTAGCTTCACTGTAGCATAAGCATTAAATTAGAGTCAATGTAATATTAAAATAGTTCCAAAGCTGGCTTTACAAGCTGACACACACTAACTTTTTCATAACCCCTCTTAAACGCAACACCCATCTTTAGCTATTATATTAAGTGGTAGACAGCTCGTGGTTATGAAAAAGTTAGTGTGTGTCAGCTTTACAATCCTCACCCCTTAAGGTATAGTTTTCTAAACAAGAGGTTAATTATTGTATGCCAATTATAAAGTCAGCCATTAAAAGAGCTCGTCAGACATTAAAACGTCGGGCACAAAACATTACTACAAAGCGCAATATTCGTAGCGCTGTTAAAGTGTTTGGTAGTGACAAGAATCAAGACAATCTTCGTCAAGCCCAATCTAAGATTGACGTTGCTGTTAAAAAGAATGTCATTAGCAAAAACGCTGCCTCGCGCAAAAAAGCTCAGTTGGCCCGCCAAGCTAAAGAAGAAGTCGCTAAACCAACGGTAAAAGCACCAGTTAAGAAAACTACAGCAGTCAAAAAGACTACCGCTGTGGCTAAACCTAAAAAAGTCGTTGCTAAAAAATCTGCGGCTAAAACTGCAACTAAAAAATCTAAATAGCAATCTCTTTACGAAAAACATATTTTGTTTAGGCATTGTTCTAACAACAGCCATGGCTCAACGCCGCTTGATTTTAGGCTCGTATCGAGCTCGGCAACCATATCTATCATCTTCTTGACCCGAGTTGGTTGTAGCGCGAGCGCTTGCGCCTTGCGCACTACAAATGGGTGCGTGCCAGTTTCTTGAGCAATGGCCTCAGAACTTTTTGAACCAGCACTAGTAACAACCGCTAGCGTATAGACTTGTGATACTAATAATCCAAATAGCTTATACGGGTCCTCATTAACGCGCATTTTATCCATCATGGACTGCATTTGGGTTGGCTTTCCGCCGAGCGCATAGTCTAACAACTCAAAAACATTAACCTGCAGATTAGGTTCTATTAGATCGTCGACTGTGGATGTCGTAATTTGTGGTTTATAGTTGATGAGTTTCTGTAGCTCCTGCCACAGACGTTCTTGCTGAAGGCCAACTTGCTGGATTAAATGTCGAGAAGTGGCGTTATCAATCGATCCACCAAGCGCTACGGCAGTTTTTTGCAACCAAGATATAAGGTCACGCTCACTGAGTTCGGCAAATTCCCGAAAATCACTAACCTTCTTGAGCAGTTTAAAAGTCTTAGTGCGCTTATCTAACACCGGTTCAACCACGATTAGAGTAGTATCGTCTGACAGGCGCGGCAACCAGTCAGCCAAACTGTCCCACACAGCCTTATCTTGAGCCATTCTGCGCATTATTATTAGCCGATTGGTAGAAAATAACGTCATGCCAGTTAATAGTTCTGGCAGTCGATTCAAATCAAAACTTTCGCCATCAACCCTTTCTATGCTATCACCGCCGTATTTAGATTTAAATTGCTTAGCTATAGTTTCAAGAGCCTGGCGGGCGGCAAAGTTGTTGGGGCCAGTTAAAGTTACAATCATTCTTGCTATTGTACCAGTGGCTGGCAGTTAAGGCACAAATGCGTACCACGACCAGCAACTCTTATTTTAGTTATTATTCCTCCGCAACGTAAACATGATTGACCTTCACGCCTGAACACTTGGGCAAATTTAAGATAGCTGCCACGCTTACCCTCAGCATCTACGTAGTTCCTGTCTGTGGAGCCACCTAGTTGAATGGCTTTTTGTAATACCTCTCTTAACGCTTTATACAACTCAGTCAGCTTTACGTCTGTTAAGTTTTTAACAAGCGTGCTTGGATGAATCTTGGCCGCAAATAAAGATTCATCGGCATAGATGTTGCCAATGCCGGCGATAACTGTTTGATCCAACAATACAGCTTTAATGCCACTCTTGATGCGTCGTCTTATGCGTTGAATAAAATCTTTATCAGTAAAACTTGCCTCTAGCGGCTCTGGGCCAACCTTCTTAAAGAAATCTAGCTGTTCAACCTCAAGTGTTGGCAGCAAACGAACCCAGCCAAACTTGCGTTGGTCGTTAAAAAATAGCTTGGAGTCATCTTCAAAACTAAAAGTTACTCTCGTGGATCGATCTGGTAACTGCCCTGTTAAACTATCAGTAGGATGCCCACCACCAAACGCCTCTGCAGCTCCTTCACTTGGCACACTACTTCGTTGCTGGCTTGCGGTACTCCCTTCAATGTACTTCAGTGCATCTAGGTCCGTGCCGCGCCGACGCCTTGAATCGTGCTCAAGTGAGGAAACTGCAGCCTTGCCAGAACGATAAACCAGCTGCCCGGTCATCTTAAGATGAATCACCAGACTATATTTTGTACTCAAATCGATTATTAGCACCTTAGCCCGCCGTCGAATGGCGACAATAGTTGCATCTAACAGATGTTTTTTAACGTCTTCGGGTTTGTTTGGAAAGCCTTTGGGCCAATCGTAATCGACCGCTTTAACTCGTTTGCCAATAATATACTTATTCAACCCAAGTCGTATAGTCTCAACTTCTGGCAATTCAGGCATATGATTGTTCTCTACGTCTCTAACTCAAGTTTGCTCATAGCTCACCCCAATTCTTCCCCACCGTAACATCAACATCCAATTGTACCGATAAAGGATAGATGTTCTCCATAGTGTCTTTAAGGATTTTGGAAACTTTTTCTGCATTAGCGGCCGGGCACTCTACAAGTATTGAGTCATGAATCTGCAACAATTGCTGCCCATAGCCATCAAGCTTTTTCTCGACTTCTAGCATTGCCATCTTCATAAGGTCAGCTTCTGTACCCTGAATGGGCATGTTCATGGCGGCTCGCTTGCCGGCCTCACGCACTATAAAGTTACTGGATTTTAGATCAGGCGTTGGACGTCGTCGACCAAAAAGCGTCTCCACATATCCATTCTCTAGAGCCTGCTCAACAGTCTTATCTATGTACTCGCGGATTGATGCTCTTAGCTCAAAATACTTGCTTATAAACTCTTTGGCTTCTACAAAGTTCATACCTGTCGCAGCACTCAGGCCATGCGGGCTCATGCCATACAAAATACCAAAATTTATAACTTTAGCATGACGGCGCATGGTTTTAGTGACTTGGTCTAGAGGCACTCCATAGATTTGGGCAGCAGTTTTGGCATGAACGTCTACGTGATTATTAAAATCGCTAATCAGCTCTTTATCGTTAGCCAACACGGCCGCTAGCCGCAGTTCAAACTGATTATAGTCAGCGCTCACAAACACATTACCTTTAGCAGGCACAAAAGCTTTACGAATTGCCAGACCAATATCAGTACGAGTGGGTATATTCTGCAGATTAGGATTTATCGAACTTAAGCGCCCCGTAGCTGCAACATCAAGCATGTAGTTTGTATGTAGCCTTCCCTGCTTGTCTACCTGGGTCGGCAGGGTATCAATATAGGTACTCTTGAGTTTGGTATACTCGCGGTACTCTGTTATCAGGTTAATTATGGGATTTTGGTCACGCAGTTTATCTAGTTCTTTAGCTCCGGTCGAATAACCAGTCTTGCCTTTTTTAACACCAAAAGTTGGTAATTGCAGCTTCTCGAATAAGATCGTACCAAGTTGCTGCGGCGAAGCAATATTAAATTCTTGCCCAGCTAGTTCATAAATCTTTTGTTCAATGTTTTTGATCTTCTCGGCAAAATCATCACCCATATCGTGAAGATACTGGCTATTCAGTAGGATGCCCTGATGCTCTATCTTCGCGAGCAAATATATTGTAGGAAACTCTATATCTTGAGCCAGCTTGGAAAGCTTGGGCAATTGACTTAATTGCTCAGCTTGATCTTGGTAGACTTGCCAAATGGCCATGACCACCTCTTTGGGATCAGCCGAATCTAGCGGAAATTTTAAGATATCACTAAGCTCATTCACTCGAATCAAACTATTGAGCAAAAAGGCAGCAATGCGGGTATCGTGGCCAACTACGCCTGGCCAGGCGATATCATTGGCTAACAGAGCTCTAAAAATCGGCTTCAAATCATGACCGATTGTAGGGCCATTGGCAAGTTGAGCTATAAGATCCTTGTTCAGATCTTGAATAGACACAACAGACACGTTGCCAGGTTTGGCACTCGCCCATAATTCTCTAAACTCAAGGTCCATCGCTATCACCCTTGGCTTGCCTGATTTAAAATCCTCAGCTTTATAAGGCACGATTTTGGCGGCCGCAAACTTTTTATTTGCAAACTCGGCTTCAGCCTCTCTTGTGGCAGACTTTGGCAACTCAGATTCCACTTTATTTAGTAGGGCTCGGAATTCTAGTTTGCGTAGCATAGCCACAAACTCTGGTCGCAGACCTTCATGCAACTCAGCTTTTTTTAGATCTATAGTGATCGGTGCATCTACCATCAGAGTTACGAGCTGCTTACTTAAATAAGCCATAGTCTTACCCTCTTGCAGCTTGGATCTTAAAGCCGGTTTAAGGTAGTCCAAATGCTCGTATACTCCATCAAGAGTCTGATACTTCTTAAGTAATTCTAGAGCGGTTTTTTCGCCAATGCCGGCCACACCCGGTATGTTATCCGACGCATCGCCTTTCAGAGCTTTAAGGTCTACAAACTGACTGGGGTCAATACCGTATTTTTCTTTAAAGTAGGCCTCATTAAACAACTCAATATTGCTGAGGCCTTTCTTTAACGTATATATGTGAGTGTGTGAATTTATCAATTGCAGAATATCTAAGTCGCTACTTATAAGATAACTTTCCACGTCCTGCTCACCAGCCTGTTTAGCAAAAGCCCCCATAATGTCATCGGCTTCGTAATCATCCAGTTCGTACAGAGGCCAACCTAGGCTTTCTAGTAAATCATGCAAGATTGGTATTTGCACATAAAAATCTGGCGGAGCCGGCTTGCGGTTGCCTTTATACTCTGGGTACAACAATAGTCTGGAGCGAATATTGGTTTTAGCTTTATCCCAGGCCACACATACATAATCTGGTTTCAGCCGCTTGATTACCTCTAAAGCCATCATTGCAAAGCCATAGACTCCACCAGTTGGTGTGCCGTCACTAGTGCTCAAATTGGGCATAGCATAGTAGCCACGATAAAAGACTGATTTGCCATCGATAATTACTAAGCGTTTGGTCATGATACAAGTATAACAGTTCAAAATGCTGCTACACACGTATCTGACCTGCTCTCACTTTTTTACAACCACGAGCTGTCTACCACTTAATCTAATAGCTAAAGATCAGTGTTTCGTTAAAGAGAGGTTGTAAAAAAGTGAGAGTGGGTCAGATACGCCGCCACCCAGGCCCATAGGTACTTTCCAAAGAATCATGAGCTGACTACCAATAAGGGTGATGTATTGTAGTGCCTATGGGCCTGGGTGGTACCCTTTTATTATTGACATATCAACTCTAAACACCTAGAGTCATACCAATGAGCAAACAAGTCTCTTATTTAAAACATGTCTCTTTTATTCCTGATGGCAACCGGCGTTGGGCAGCCCAGCACGGCATTTTAAACGAAAAAAAGGTTTACGATCAAGGTAGCGACATCGCTTCAGACATTGCGCAAGCTGCATTTGAGGCTGGCGCAGACTGCGTTAGTTTTTGGGCTGGTTCATACAATAATATAATCAAGCGCCCTAAAGGTTTTGTTGGTGGGCTGGAAGATGCTTACGTGCGTTTGTTTAATAAACTCGCCACCCATCCACTTATACACGAAAAACAAGTTAGGGTAGAAGCGCCCGGCGAATGGCGTGATATTTTGCGCCCAGATACGCAAACCGCCATTAATGAGGCTCTAGAGACTACCAAAAACTATAGCGCCAAAAGATTAATCATACTACTAGGCTATGACGGTACGCGCGAACGTGGCGCAGCGGTTCAGTCATTACTATCGGACCAACAATCAGTACCTAAGAACATTCAAGAAGCTGCAGATCTACTGCGCCAACATTCCTGGACTGGAGATCTGCCAGATGTCGATTTAATCGTCCGCACTGGCGCCTGGCAAGACCCCCACATAAGCGCCGGTTTCTTGAGTTTGATCTCCAGTGAATCTCAACTCGCCTTCCCACAAGTTCTCTGGCCAGATTTGACTCCAGCTATTCTAAAAGAGATATTAGACGATTTCTCAAACCGTGAGCGACGGTTAGGAAGATAAGCCCCTGGCCATGGCTACCCTAGTTGAAGCTAGTATATTCGACCCATTCGAATATTATGACGATTATGTCCGTAGCGACGAAGGAAAGCACCAAGCAGGGCAACCACTACGCTATGGGGAGTTCGAGTATGATAGAGATGAGATGCTCAACGACCTTGGGCCCGACGTCCACCCAGTCAGACACGGGCTAGCCACGCACGTGTCATTGCTAGCCGTGTTAGCTATCGGTGACATCGAGCTATCCCCATTTGATCACCGCACAGCTCGGCTAGCGTCTCTAATACACGACATGGGTGAGGGCACCCACCCGTCATTTCACAGAAAAGGCATAAAAGTAGTGGGCGACATTCCACAGGGGAAGAAAACAGAAACGCAACGACAGGATGAGGCCCAAGTACGCGGAGCACTCTACGAGTCGTATTTCTCCAATTTGCCAGATAGCGTTATGGAACGAGTCGAAGCACTGGTAAGCCATAGAGTCGATGGTTCGGATCCAGCCCACACAGTAATCGAAACAGCCCACAACACTAACACGCTTACAGCTGGGTTAAAAGCTGGGGCAATAGTTCTTCGCGAGCGCGAGATAGATAGTAAGCAAGCCTCGAATAAGCGCTTGGAACAACTGACAAGACTAGCGAAAACAGTCACAACAGGTATCTTAAAACAAGTTGAGCACCACTCGAATGAATCTGCTTATGCCAGAAGGGCACTCGAAGAAGCAGAGCCACTTTATCATAGAATCCACAGCGAGCTATAGGCCAGCTTCAACTCTCCACTATAGATCTAGCCAGATATCGCAAAAATTCTACCTGAGCAACCTTCCAGGTAGACGGACTGTTGTCAAGCACTCTTATAGCTTTGATTATATGGTTATGGGCTAGTTTTTTAACATTATCAAGAGCGCCCGCGGATTTTATAATCTCTAGGCATTTTTTGAAGTCCGATTCTGTCAAATTCTGGTTACCAAGAGAGGCTTTAAGATGTTGTCGTTCGGATTCTGAGGCAGCTTGTAATGTTTTAATCATGATTATAGTCATTTTGCCTTCTTTAATATCGTCCATGGCCAATTTACCAGTCTCAGCCTCTGTGTCGAACAGACCTTTAACATCATCCATTAGTTGAAAAGCCAAACCGGCATGCATACCAAAATCTCTGAGTACTGCCAAAGATGCCTCGCCTGCTCCGGCCAACAGCGCACCAATTTCCATAGGGTTAACAAACGAGTAATAAGCCGTTTTGAGTGTGGCCACGCGCTCTGCATCACCCCCTGTAATATCTGGGGCTACTTCGTTGTAGATGTCTTGTAGTTGGCCATGTATGGTTTTAATCAGATTGCTGTGCAGGCTGCGTATGATTGCCAGCTTAGTGTCAGAAGGCACTTCAATTGAGTCAATTTCAAGTTCGGCTAGATGGGCGCCTAGCATAGCCACAGTCATAGCCATTGATTGCCCAAAATGATTAGTGTCGCCAGCAAGCTGATTTTCGTCGTGGTATTGCTTAAATAAAACATGAGCGGTCGGACCACCTCGGCGAAGATCTGATCGGTCGGCTATGTCATCAATCAACAATAGATAGGCATGTATCATCTCTATCGCCCTTGCAGCAACCAACGCCGATTGCTGATCTTTACCGCCGAACATCTCATACGTACTCATAACCAACGCGCCTCGCAAGCGCTTGCCACCTCGCCCTAGCACCGAACAATACACCTCTAGAGCATCACGCGCAAAAATACCGTACTCTACCTTTGTTTGTTCAAGTAGGGCCAAACTATAGTCGCTGAGGTCTTGATCTATAAGCTTCTTATAGTCTTTGAGTTGTTGCAATTGGTTTGTAGTCGTTTTCATAGTTGCCCTATTACTGTACCGTACAGATAACTTCTTGTATAATCTCGGGTGATGGACAAAAAATTACAGATTATTGGCTTAGCTGGCACAAACGGCTCCGGTAAAGATACCGTCGGTGCATTGTTAGCCGAACACTACAATTTTTGGTTCTTTTCGCTTACTGAGCTCTTCCGAGAAGAGTGTCGACGCCGCGCAATCCCTATTACCAGAGAAAACACCCGAATGATTAGCGCCCAGTGGCGACGCGAATCTGGCCTGGCGACACTCGTAGATCGATCTATGGCCGCCTTTGATAAGGTTGGCGGTCTTAACAAATATGTTGGCGTGGTTATGTCATCTTTACGTAACCCCTACGAGCCTGACCGCATACATGAACTCGGCGGTACAGTTATTTGGATAGACGCCGATCCTAAAATTCGCTACGAACGCATCCAGACTAACGCCGCTACTCGTGGTCGCGCCGGCGAAGACAACAAAACTTACCAACAGTTCTTACAAGAAGAACAAGACGAAATGCATCCACCAAAAGGTGCCGACGAGACTGCACTTAATGTCGCTGCCGTAAAAGAGCGAGCTGACATATTTATAACAAATAACGAAGACAAACTAGAAATACTCTTGGGCGACCTCAAGAACGCTATTGGGTTATAATTTCTCCTCACTCAACCCAGTTCCTAACCCATATGCATTTTTACATAACCACTCTTTAACGAAACATTAGTCTTTAAGTATTACATTAAGTGGTAGACAGCTCGTGGTTATGAAAAAATGCATATGGGTTAGGCCCCAGAGCCAACCAGTCTTGTCAGGACATAAAAAATGCAACTTATTGCCCATTCAGGCGTTATAAAAACGATGATTATATCAGTAATGAACTCGCTATTGGGGTAAGATGGGTCTAGAAGAAGAACAAAAACTCGTTGAGCAAGCAAAAACCGATGCCCAGGCTTTTAGTGCGGTGTTTGATATGTATTATTCAAAAATCAGTAATTATGTCTTACGCCGAGTTGGCGATTTATCGTCCGCACAGGATATAACATCAATAGTTTTCTTTAAAGCTTGGCGGGGACTACCAGAGTTTGAATGGCGGGGCCTTCCCTTTGGAGCCTGGTTATACAGGATTGCTAGTAATGAGGTGAACACACATTTTAGGCAGAATAAACACGCACCTTCATCACTTGACGAATTATTTGAAGAAACAGGGTTTGAATTACCCAGCTCGCAAGATCTTGAAAAAGATCAACTAAAATTAGAAGACGAACTCGACAGACATGCAGATTTTGTACTAGTGCAAGCCTTACTTAAAGAGCTGCCAATAAAATACCAAGAGGTGCTGACTCTAAGATTCTTTGAGAAAAAACCTATAAAAGATATAGCTGACATTATCGGCAAAAAAGAAAACACTGTTAAATCTTTGTTGGCACGCGGGACTACCAAACTGCAACGCAACTTTTTAAATAGAAAGACGTTATAAGGGTATGGACAAGAAAAGTACGAGTGACACGACTCAACCAATAACGCTTCAAGAGTTGACGGTACCAACCGTCGACATGAAGCAGCACCATGTGCAATTACGACGAGCATTACTCGCCGCTTCACGTCCTGTGCACCCAATAACTAAAAAAAGATGGAGTAATATTATGACTAAACCAAAATTTGTGGTGTCTGGCTTAGGCCTGGCATTCACAGCCATGGCATTCGTGGCTATAGTTTCTTTGACTGGCCTCAAGCCGGCATCAGCAGCTGAGCTTACTCAACATGGCCTCAATAAGGTAGCTCAGCTATCAGTTTCTGATCAGAAAGCATTAGACCTGCGGGTTAAAGGCGATTCCAAGGCTGAGCTGGAGGCTGCCAAAAATGCTAAAGATTTGACAGTTCTAACCTACGCCCAGTTTAAGCAATCTACACCTCAGGCAGACATAGTCTGGATGCATGGTCCAAATGCTGGCACGGCTGGCCCGCAAACGCTCGATCCTACTAGCCTAAAATACCTCCGCTACACTGACGCCCAGGGGGCTAAGCACATCATTGGCGTAGACAAAGACGGTATGCCTTCCCTCGTGCTGATCTTTGACGCCAAAAATAATCAACAGCACGGCATGATGAAGGCAACCTCCTCTCACGATGCCGGTCAAATGACAGTTGGTAGCCCAGAACCAGACGCTAAAGGCCTCCAGCCAAAAAGTTCTAGCTGTAATGACATCAATGGTCATGTTACTTGCACTGGCGATGGCGGCACTCCCAACTGCCAAACCGCTAATGACGGCAAAGTGACCTGTGGCCAAGAGCTTTCCGCTCCTAATACCAAGCAGTAAAACAGTAACAAAAACTCGGTCATCATGCCTGACCGAGTTTTTTGTTATCTCTAGTCTCTATTTGTGCATCTTGCACTTGAATGGGCTAGAAGATGCCAGCGCGAAATGTGCACTATTGCAAGTAATCGTAGAGCTTCTTAGCATCCTTATGCTTGCGGAGCTTGCTTAGGGCCTTAGCCTCAATCTGCCTAATACGCTCACGAGTTACGCTGAACTCTTGGCCAACTTCTTCTAGCGTGTGACTTTTGCCGTCTTCTAAACCAAAACGCATTTTTACAATCTTTTGTTCACGATCAGTCAAAACATTAAGCATGTCTTGGACTTGCTCTTTTAGTAGCTGAGTCGTAGCAGCATCTTCTGGACCGATAGTTTGATCGTCTTCTATAAAGTCAGCTAGAACAGAATCGTCGTCGTCGTCACGGACGCTGGCATCAAGGCTGGTGATGTCTTGTTTGATCTTCATCACGTATTCAACCTTGTCGACTTCCATCTCCATGGCGGCAGCGATCTCTTCGTTGGTTGGCTCACGATTTAACTCTTGGGTCAGCCGCCGTTGAGTACGCAAAAGCTTGTTGATAGTCTCTACCATGTGCACAGGAATACGAATGGTCCGTGCCTGATCGGCAATAGCCCGAGTAATCGCCTGGCGAATCCACCAAGTGGCATAAGTACTGAATTTGAAACCCTTATCAGGGTCAAACTTCTCTACTGCCCTTAATAGACCAGTATTACCTTCTTGGATAAGATCCAAGAAGTCTAAACCACGGCCACTATAACGTTTAGCAATCGATACTACCAAACGCATGTTAGCTTCAGCCATTTTATCTTTGGCAACTTTGTCACCATCCCGCACTCTGTGAGCCAAAGCCAACTCTTCAGTCGGTGTGAGCAGTGGTATCTTGCCAATCTCGCGCAAATACAATCGCACCGAGTCATCTGAGATATCGTCAAGATAAGATGGATTGGTAGTCAGATCTTCGTCTTCTTGCCACTCTTCTTCCAGTTCGTCTGGCACTGGTTCTTGGGCTAATGGATCGTCGTCGTCATGCACGCCAGGAATAATCTGGGCTGCTGCTTTGTCATCCTCAGAAAACACCGATTCGTCTTGGTCACCATCGGTAAGTGCTATAAATTCTTTCTTTTTTCTTGGCATAATCACTCTTTAATGTTTTAAGCTCTCTATCTCTTGAATAAGTTTTTTATAGGCCTTGTTTTTTGTTTTTCTTTGGATTGGATCTTGCATATCACTAAGCTCTCGAGCCAATTCGTCTTTCTGTTTTGTCTTTTTGTCTACCAGCACTCGTTTTGATAATTCTGCTGCTACAAAGTAAAGACTATCGTCTAAAGTAGCGTACCTTTGCTCCACAATGAGCTCTAACTCCTTAATTTTGACACGAAGTCTGTCAGATTGCAACCCATCTACCTGATTGGCTTCAAGCTGCCGTGTGTCGAGCTTATGAATGAGCCCGTACACAGCCTGTCGGGTAGTGCCTTCAAAATCATTAAACTCGAGCTTTAACAAGCTGTCACGCAATTGTGGATACACCCAAGCCAGAGCTAAAAGATGATCTTGATAAAGATGCAGCTTGGGAGTTTGTGTAATCTGGGCTTTACTGGGCTTGATCTTAACAAGATCAAGCGGCTCAGTCATTTGCTGTAATTTTGTGCCAATAGCCGACACCGAGGCGCCAGTTCTCAGGGCTACCATCTGCACATAGTGCTCTTTAGCCACCGGGTCTACAAGTTGGCCCACAATATCTAGCGCCTTAGAGGTCACCTGACGTTTGCCCTCTGCTTTACTAAGATCGTATTGCGCCGAGTAGTAATCGAGCAGCCATTCCATGGCGTCTTGAGGCCGTTGCACTACTCTCTGCCATTCGGTTGGATCTTGTCGTATAAGTTCATCCGGATCTTTGTATCCTTCTGGTAACTTGATAATCTGCAGTTGTATGCCGGCTTGGCTAGACATGCCAATTGCTCGCTCGGTAGCAGCTATGCCGGCCCGATCAACATCAAAGCAAAGGCGAATATCATTGGTTAGTCGGCTTAAGCTACGTAAATGCCACTCAGTTATAGATGTTCCGGCTGTTGCTACGGCTGCTGTTTCACCAGCTTGATGGCTAGCTACTACATCAAGATTACCCTCCATGACCACTGCATAGTTGTTACGTCTGATGGCCTCTTTAGCCATATGCAAGCCAAAAACCTGGCGACCTTTGTCATAAATCAAAGTCTGAGGAGTATTAATATATTTTGGGGCGCCAGGCTGATCGTCTATCAAACGAGCTGTAAAACCCACTACCCTGCCTTGAGCATCACACAGCGGCACTACCATTCGGCCACGAAACATGTCACCAAGTTTTCCCCTGCGCTCAACGCTAAGTCCCGCACCATGCAGCTCTTCGGACGTAAAACAACGTTTGATCAGAATGTCGGTTAGCCCGCTGGACAAGTTTGGCGCATAGCCTATGCCAAATCTTTGCACGATCTCTTTACTGAACTGACGCTTGGCAAACACGTATTGCAGAGCCGCCTGGTTAGCCACTAGATTTTGCTGATAAAATTTAACCGCCAAGGCCAAGGCCTGATAAAGACGTTCTTTTTTTTGGCTTAGGCCCTTGTCGCCCTGTGCCTGATAAAGACTAAGGTCTACACCAGCTTTGCGAGCCAGCAGCTCCAATGTGCCACGAAAATCCAGGCCTTCTACTTCCATAATAAAGCTAAAAACATCACCACCCTTGTTGCTACTAAAGTCATGCCAGATATGTTTATCTGGGCTGACTACAAAACTGGGTGTTTTCTCACCACTGAATGGCGACAGACCTTTAAAATTACGACCAGCTCGTTTAAGCTGCACGTAGTCACCGATTACGTCCTCGATGTTTAACCTAGATCTGATCTCTTCTTTTGCATCCATATTTGACCTCTATTGTACATCAGTGGGATTACATAGAGCTGAGACGCCTGGCCATGCACTTTTTAATAACCTCTCTTTAACGAAACACCGATCTTAATTATCAGATCAAGGGTAGACAGCTCGTGGTTATTAAAAAGTGCATGGCCAGGCGTCTCAGCTGACAATGGGCCAGAATGTAGCCTTAAGTAAGCCCAGTGTGATTAAATAAGCTTATGGCACCGACAGAACAAAGCCCCAGCAATCTTAGTTATGGCACCTACAACAGCCACGTATCAGAGAAGAAAAGTCAACTGCCTAAAATAATCTTGATTGTTTTAGGCGTAATAGTGTTGCTTATTGCAGCTTTAATGATCCAGAATGCAGTTACTAGTGGACCAAAAAACGACTTTATGAAACTAGTAGCCGAGCAAGACAGCCTATATACTTTTGCTACTAGTCAACAATCCAATATTCAGAATAACGATCTCAAAAAAATAAATTCCGATGTACAAATATTAACTTTAAGCGTCTCATCCAAATTACACGGCTTGCTTAGTGAAGATTTTGGTCTAACCGACCTAACAAGCGACATAGTTATAGCTGCGACCGACACAACCAGTGATGCAAAACTAAAAGAGGCGTCATTAGCTGGCCGTTACGATACAGTCTACCGCACTTTATTGCTCAACAAAGTAGTGCATGTTATTGAGACTATTCAAATTGCTAGAGACAAGGCTAGCACAAAGAATGGGCAGCAAAAGCTTGATAATGCACTGACAACACTTCAGTCGTTACAGACACAGCTATCTAACCTTAGTTTATGACCAAGTTGTAGGAGTGTAGAATTAAATCTTTTATCGTTTGATCGTCTAATTGGCCACTGCAAATAATTGTGTTCCAATGTTTTTTATTAAGATGATAGCCTGGCAATACCGTTTCGTATTTATCTCTCAACAAATCAGCTAGTTGCGGGTCACATTTCAGGCTTAGATGCACGGGGTTTGATTTTTCGCTTATCAGTGCAAACATCTTATCGCCTACTTTGTAGACTGCTGTCCCCTCTCCGAATGGATAATCTAGTTTGGAATTGGGCATTTCCAATATGTAATCTTCAAGCATTTTATGAGTAATCATATCAAGAGTCTATTAAATTCATAGGTTAATGTCGAGGCCTTTACGGCTAAGCATAATCACTATTTACTTTATATAAGCAAATAGGTTAACCTGAACTTAGTATTTTATGCTGTAAAGTAAGGTTAAGGGGTGGAATGTCTGCAATCAAAAAGCTTTGGCCAAAGCACCGTAAGTCTCACAAAAAACAAATACATGTTGAGGGCACAAAAGCAAAGTCGAAGCCGAAATGGCGAGCTTGGTTACATCGTTATAAATGGTATCTTGCCGGCGGTATAGGGGTGCTAGTTCTATCGCTAGGCGCTATGGCAGCTCAAGCCAAGGCACCTGAAGATTTTGCTTATCCTGTTAAACGTGCGGCCGAGCAAGTAGGTATAGCGTTAGCTATAGGTCAAAATGCTAAAACCGATGCCAACTTTAATGCTGCCACCAATCGAGTTAAAGAAGCGTCAGTTGTAGCGGATAGGATGCCCCAAGAATCAGCCTCGCAGCAAACCAAAGATGCCCAAAACATTCAGAATTTATTAGGCGAATTTAACCAAACTTTTAACGATCAAATATCATCTTTTAGCCATTTAATCGATCAGGGCATAAAGCCACCCCAAGACAAATCTAAGTGGGCCGAAACAGGCATGGTCAATACTTACATGACACTCGAAAAACTACGGTTGAATGCGCCACCCGAAGCTCAGGCTTCTGTATTGCAAGCTATTAATACTGTGCAGAGTAGTTTGGCAACCGTGCAAGATGCTCTGGGCAAATCCCCTGTCTCGCCCACCGACGTTACACAGCTCACCAAACTGGTCAGCCAAGGGTTCTTAACCCACGACGAACTAACCAATCTATTTACCAAGGCTACATCCAACCGCCAGTTGCTGACGACAGTTCGTGGCCTAGCCGAGTCTGGGCAAGTACCATCCAGCGCAATTTATGCCATCAACTACGACCTTGTCACTGAGCTTGCCCCTAAGGATGCACCTCGCTTTACGGCCAGCGTAGAGTTTGACGAACTACGCAAAGTAGCGATTTTCGCCAAGATGATTATACCGACTGCCCAGCAAAAACAAATGATCAAAGACTATCTAACCAGTTATAAATTTGGACAACTCTTGCCTCGCGACGCCAGCCGTTCCTACATTATGCCACTTGTTTATGGCTTGAATATAACACCTAACCTGGCAGATGATCTATCAAAATTGGACCCTAACTCTCTAAGCCCTGTACGCAAAATACTTTACGACGCCTGGAAGCCTCTAACTGCTGGGCAAACCGCCACAACCGACGCCAAACAATTATTTGGCCAAGTCTTACAGCTAACAAGTGCTGTTACCGGCAATTATGATCTAATGCAGCGAGTACAGCTAGAGATATTAAATTCGGTACGCTCAGGCATGTCCTACCTGGCCTTGCCTCCAGGCTGGACAAGTTCACAGGTTACCGCAACCCAAGGTGATTTTCAGCAACAAGCCAAGGACCTTAAGTCTTTTGCCACCGTAGAGGCCATAGCCAATACCGCCACCGCCACACTAGCCCAAATTACTACACCACTTATAGCCCCATTAGCTACACAAAGCGTAGACTCCATCCGTGCCGACGTTGCCAAGCAAATGGCCACCATACAACAGCAACTTATTACTGCCACTAGTACCCCCACCACGCCACAAGCCATAGTGCCCGACCTTACCAAAGAATTGGCCAACGTGCAACAAACATTTAATAGCAAGCTAGCAGCACTCGGCAATACCAACGACGCTACAACTGCCCAGGTAGCTGCATTAAAAGACGCCTTAAAACAATCCCTTAGCAGCGCTACCGACGCCCAGAACAAGCTCGGCCAATATGTAATCGCCAATAATGCCCTGCAGCAAACATTGCAGCAATCAGTTGCTAGTGCTCAGGCAGCTCAAACCCAAACTTTGGCCACCATCCAATCCAGCCTTGGTGCTGTGAACAGTGCTCAGCAAGGAGCAACCAGCCAATTATCTAGCCTATCTAGTTCGCTTGATTCTATCCAACAAACAACAAATCAGAATATCACCAGCCTACAAAACCAACTTGCTAGCGCCGGTAGCGCAACAGCTAGTACTCAGGGCCAGCTAGAACAAGCACTGGTTGCCCAGGCCAATCAAATTGCAGGCTTGCAAGCCAAACTAAGCCTTTCAGCTACAACTTACGCCGCCCTAAAGACTGATACTACTAATGCCGTCAACCAAGTGACTTCTAACCAAACTGCAGCCGTGAGCGCCATGCAAAAGCAGCTCAATGATGTCAGTGCACTACACAGTCAACTCAACGACGCCACTAATCAACAAGTTAATGGCATCAAGACGGCTCAAGCACAGTTGCTGAGCAACCTAAACGATCAGATTAACGACAAACAAGTGCTAAAAGATCAAATGCAGGCTTCTATTAACGTATTGCAAGCCGCTCAAGATAAGGCCGACAGTAAAATGCAGAATCTTGCTGTCGGGAGCGTATCACTAACTCAACAACTTAAAGATGTCCAGGCAATTTTGGATCAAGCCGGACAGCAAATCAAAAGTAATATCGCAGACACTAAAACAGCTCGATCAGAATTACAGCAGTCAATCGATGCTATTCATTCAGCCCAAATCACTGCTCAAACACAGATGAATGACGGCATAGCTGCACTGAGTACCCAAGTTCGCCAGGCTATCGGTGAGCTAAATGCGGGCCAGTCTCAGATTAAATTAGACCTAGCTGCCCTAGGTGGTAGTGTTGGCCAGGTCAAGAATGCTATAACAGATATACAGAATGTCCAGCTTGGTACTCAGATACAACTAAATGCTCAGGCTCAGGCCACAGTGGATTTAAGAAATCAGCTAGCACAACCAATAGCCGTTTTACAAAAAGCTCAGTCTGATACAAAAACTCAAGTAGATGGGTTATCAGCCGATGTTAATCAGCTAAAGACAAGTGTGTCTGCTATAAATCAAACACAGGTGACCGCTCAGGCACAAATCAGTCATCTAATAGATGCCTCAGTTAATTGGTCGAGCATACCAAGCACACTCCAGTTCAACCAGGATCAGTTTAGACAGTACGAGCAACAATTGTCAGACGAATTCGTTGCCAAAGCCGCTGCCATACAACAGCAATTTAATGCCTATAAACAACAGCTCGACGGTAACATTCAACAATTAAAAGGTGATGTAAATGCCCAGCTACAGCAGCTTAAAGACACCCAAACACAATTAGAAACTCAGCTTAAACAAACTCAGGATCAACTAAAGCAAGTGCAGTCGGTTCCGGCTGCTAGCACACCCTCGGCTACCCCAGCAGCCACTACCGCACCAGTTACAACCATAACAGCGCCGGTAACTAATTCTGTACCTACGACTACTCCAGCCACTACACCGTCTACTACCGTTACGACACCTGGGTTATAAGGATTTATAAGAAATCGTTTTTATCCTGGATGCCCAAATCAAAGCCTGCCCCCGACCTGATCGAGGGTTGCGCAATATAAGCTATTTTGTAGACGAACAGCTTTCAAGATAGTATTGCAATTCGGCGATTGATTCACACACATCAGACATTGCTCGATGAGTTTCTTTCTTTTGGTATTGCCGGTTATATTTGGCAATCATAACTACCTTCCAGGCGCTAACATCTAGCATGCGGTAATGTAATCTAGCATCTACATCCGGCCACCACTGTTTAATAAAACCACGATCACAGTGGATTGAGTTACCAGCTAGTAAGGCTGGCATGTTTGGGGCGAAATGGCGGTTAATCAGCTCTAGTAATTGCTTCTGCACCTCTATCTCCGCCATACCGTGAGTCGCTGCTTTTAAAAAGTCTGTTTTGTGCTGAGGAAATTTTTTATACCACGGGTTAGCGTTAATTAGAGCCTCTATCTCTTTTGCATCGTGAGCAATTAAGCTCTCAAAAGTCTCTAGCTCTTTAAATTGCCAATCCGTGACCATCGCCGCCACCTCAACAATCCTGTCTTTTTCAGGATTTAGGCCGGTCATCTCTAAATCTAACCAGAGTATTTTATCGGGGGTAACACGTTTTAAATCAACCACAGGTTATAACCTTTCTGGTGCTGGAATACCAAGCACACCAAGCCCATTTTCTAAGACCTGGCAGTAAGAATTAACCAACTCGGCCCTTTGGTTTTGGCGTGGGTCGCCAATGATCCGATTATGTTCATAAAAACGGTTGAACTGCTGAGTCAACTCGTAAAGATAATTACAAATATGATGCGGCGCTAATTCGCTGATAGCTTTGGCCGTTATAGTTGGATATTCTAGAACTTTGATTGCCAGTTTGTGTTCATCGGCAGTAAAGTCCACAAACGTTTTTTCTCCTGTTTCGTCATCCCCGACTCCGATCGGGGATCCAGTTAATAATGAACTTTTTTTCTTACTGGATTCCCAATCAAGTCGGGGATGACTGGAAGAAGACGATGACTTTTCAGTCGATGAACTATCGGCAAGCTTAGCTAAAATACTACGACCACGAGCATGAGCATACTGCAGATATGGGCCAGAGTTACCCTCGAGGCTGATTGATTCGTTAATATCAAAGATAATATCACCGCCAATCCGCACTTTTAACATGGCGTAGCGCAGAGCGCCAACAATCCCGGCTTGCAGATTGTCTTCTTCTGCACCGCGAGCTTTCAAGGCCTCGCTAAGTTCTTTGAACAAACCTTCGATATTCACAACCTTACCAGTACGGCTACTCATCTTTCCAGTACTCAATTTGACAGTACCGGTCGATATGTTAACAGACTTGTCTTTTAGCTCGGGCAGGCTTAGCTGCGCTGCTTTTAAAACAACCTTAAAATAGTCTCGTTGTTCTTCGGCCGTAAGATAATAACTTTTATCTGGGTTATACTCTTGCTCTTTGAGTTGCATGAGCCCAAGATCGCGCGCTTCGTACAACGTCGTATCATGCGAGGTAATAAAAACCCTAGTATGCAACCCGTAGGTCTCGCCCTTAAAGACAATCGCGCCTTCACTGCGCTCAAACACGTCACCGATGTGAGTCTCGACTATCTGGCGACCTAGTTTATCAGCCTCGTTTTCCCAATACTCCCTCTCGGCGAGCTGACTACCCATTTTTTTGATCATCTTATGAATATAATCAAAACTCCACTGTCGGCAAATCTCGTAGACCTGCTTAAAAAACGCATCATCTTGCACAAAAGATTGTCTGGCAAGTACGTCTATTTGCTGGCGGATGATTGAATCTTCTTCGTACTGACCAGCCCCTTCTACATACATGCGACTTAAGAATGCCGGACGGTCACCAGACTTTACAACGTCCAGCTTAGAAATATCTCCTTCTAGATATCGAAGGATTGCCCACATGCTCTTGCCCACATGCAAGCCAACATCGCCGCCATAGCTCACACGATGCAGATCAGCACCACCTAGCTTAAAAATATTAGCCAGTGTATCACCCACGATCGAATTATAAGCATGGCCAATATGTAGATCTTTGAAAGGATTGGTAGAATACACCTCTATAAGTATCTTTTGCTTATCAAGCAGCTTTTGAGCACCGTAGGTAGGTTTAGTTACGATCTCACCTAGAGCAGATCCTAGGGCGCTATCACTCAGCCACAGATTAACAAACCCGGCTTTAGCTTCTGCCTTGGCAATTACGGGATGATTGAGCCCGACAACAATCTGCTCGGCAATTTCTTGTGGTTTTTTATGCAAATCACGTGCCAGAGTAAAACACGGCAAAGCAAAGTCGGCATCGAACTTTGAATTCGCAATCTCTATAGCTGGCAATTCAGCAACACTTAGTATCTTTTTGATAGTTTTGGCTACTTCAGCCAATTGTTTTTCGACAGCATAAGACATGGTGCTTATTATACTGTATACCAACTACCCCGTCACCCCGGTAAGACAGAAAAGTCTCTCTGTTAGAAGACAGTCTTCTAGAAGAACTATCTCTACTCTTGTATCGTCATTCCCAACTTGATTGGAAATCCAGGACAAATATGGAATTCTTCCTTCAAACTGGATCCCCGGTCATAGCCGGGGATGACGGTGCAGAACAAAGCCAAACCATTCAAAAAAACCGAGAGACTAGCGCCCCATCTCTTTATACTTGGCTTCGGTTGCAGCTTTTTGTGGCTTCCACCACCACTCGTTTTGCTTGTACCAATCTATGGTAGCCAACATCCCAGCTCTAAGATCTTTAAATTTGGGCTCCCAACCCAGCTCGGCACGCGACTCGGTAGAATCTATAGAATATCGCATGTCATGGCCGGGCCGGTCATTAACATGATCGTATGCGTCTTTTGGTTTGCCCATTAGTTCTAAGATGAGTTCAATCGTGTTTTTACCGCTATATTCATCACCCGTACCAATCAAATAGGTACGTCCGGATACTCCTTTTTCGAGGATGGCAATCACTGCAGCATTGTGATCATCCACATGCGTCCATTCACGAATAGCTTCGCCGGTACCATACAGTTTTGGCCGACGACCTTCTAGTATTTCGGTAATCTGCCTTGGGATAAACTTCTCGACGTGCTGATACGGCCCATAGTTGTTGGCACAGTTGCTGATTGTAGCCTGAATTCCAAACGAGCGAATCCAAGCACGCACTAGATGGTCAGAGCTGGCTTTACTAGAAGAATAAGGGCTCGAAGGATTGTAAGGAGTATCGTTTGTGAACTTTAAGTCAGGTCGATCAAGCGGCAGATCACCAAAAACTTCGTCAGTCGAAATATGGTGTAGGCGCTTGTTATGCTTGCGTACCGCCTGTAGCACGGTGTAAGTACCAATAATATTGGTCTGAATAAAAGGCCACGGATCATGCAACGAATTGTCGTTATGTGATTCTGCCGCAAAGTGCACCACAATGTCATTATCGGCCATCAGCTTGTCCATTAGCTCGGCATCGCATATGTCACCGGTCACAAAAGTGATCTTGTCTAGCACTTCTTTAAGATTATCTGGATTACCAGCATAAGTCAGTTTATCTACCACACTAACTTGATACTCGGGGTGATTCTTTAGGGTGTAATGCACAAAGTTTGCCCCAATAAACCCTGCGCCACCTGTGACTAAGATTTTCTTCATACCATGATTGTATAACCTATGGGCCAGATTAGCACGTTGTAGTTTAGCAACAAGTCAGGTCTGGTAAATTAAACAACAGACTAACCCGGGTAGTTTTATAAACAAGACATTAAGAGTTACAATAAACTTGTTAAGTTAATGGGTGTATTAAAATTATGAAGAAGTTATGGATTATTGGAACAATTATACTGATAGCAATAGCCGGAGCTCTCTGGTTCGTCTATAAAAATAACACTAGCCCAACTACAGCACCTCCCAGCTCATCTACGAACAGCACCTCTAACAATACGGCTACTATCACCTATTCTGATAGCGGTTTTAGCCCATCAGTTACAACAATAAATTCGGGTGGCGTTGTGTCTGTTACTAATAACTCAGCTACCGAGCTGCAATTCGACTCTAACCCACATCCAATACACACCGACGATACTGATCTTAATATAGGGTCAGTACCATCAGGTCAAACCAAAACATTTACGGTCACAAAAAAGGGTTCGTTCGGCTATCACAACCACCTATCCCCGCAAGTTACTGGTAAAATTATTGTTCAATAATATGCTGGCAAAATCGTCTTTACCAAAAGATACTGGTCAAAAATTCGCTTCACTTTTTTTACGAGTAGGATTGTCTGTAGTATTTGCTTATGCAGCCATAGATTCGTTAATACATCCTAGCGATTGGATTGGTTATTTGCCGCATCTACCAATCAATATTATCGACTCAGATAAGTTACTAAAAGCCGTATCAGTTTATCAACTAGTACTGGTCTTATGGCTACTTAGCGGTAAATTAACTCGTTACGCAGCCTTGTTGAGCGCCCTAACACTTGCGGGCATTATATTCTCTAACCTTAGTCTGCTGGCTATCTCATTCAGGGATGTCGGTCTACTGTTTGCAGCGTTGGCGTTGGCTTTTCTGGGGTAAAATTATATCTGCAAATCCTGCTTTATCACTTCTTTTCTGAGCCACAAACGATCGGCAATCGCTACAGAACCATCAAAATTTACACCAAGCAGGTTCGATAACCAAGCTTGAACTTCGGCGTTATCAGATACAAAATAACTTTTTTGTTCACCCACACTTATTAAATTCATAAACCAATCAGGCTTCATGCTCGCTAGTGTTTCTTTAAGAATATCTTGATGTTTTGCCAAAACTTGTTCACTATTCCAAACAACAATCTGACCAAAACAAATAGGCCGAGTAAATGACTTGAACTGTACTATTTTGGTGTCGTTTTTTATTGCCCCTACGGCATCTTGCAAGATAGTCTGTTGGCACTCTGTAAAGTACGCAGCCGTCCAATCATCTGGTAAGTCTGCATTAGATAGCAGTACGTCGTAAGCTTCCCTATCGCGAGATGTAGTGACCTTTGCGCCAAAGTTCAATGTGTTATCAAGAATCCCACATATGAGCAGTCTAGCGCTTAGAACACTCATTTTATCTAGCAACCCAGATGCTTTCCAGCGCTCATAAACCAGCGTACAGGCCGCACCAATAAATTCAATGTTAGCAGAATCACCGATGCGCTCTTGCCAGTAATGCTCAAAGCCCGGGTGATGGTCGATAACCTCGCTAACGTTTTCTAGCTTGACGATCTTATCAAAATAATCAGAGTCGGAAACATCTATAACCGTAAAGGTGTCGTCTTGTGATGGCCTGTAATTTGTTAATAATGGAGCATCCCACGAACGCACAGTTTTGCTAATACTCTCGTTCAACAGTGCCGTACTAACCGCGCTAGCTTCCCTACCCTGTTTTTGCAGCAGTTCGGCATAAGCTACGCAGCCAGCATATGCGTCGATATCAAGATATTTAGAGCCTGAGGTTACGATGTGCATTTATGTCCTTAGGGTTGCAACCAGACGTTGCTGATCAATAAATAAATCCAGTGCGTCGTTTATATTCGGCACCACTATATCTGAATTTAACATTGTCTGAACGTGGACACCTTCCGCCTGCAAAGTAACAATCCGTAACTTTACAGACTTCATAAGCTCCAAATCAATCAGCCCGTTGCCGATTGATGCACATGTTTCTGGCTCTAGCCCCAAAGCCAAGTCTCGTTTATCACCAGCATTTTTAGCCAGTCTCCATTCGATATCTAGATCAGCAGAAAGCTCATCAGCATCGTTCCTTGTGTTGCCAGTAAAGAAAACCAGTTTAAAGCCAGCCAGTTTTAACTTGGCTAGCCTTTCTTTGACGCCCTCAGGAACGATGCCTGCTACCGACAGCGTGCCGTTCAAATCCAAAATTATAGTTTTGATTTCAAGTTGGTCTTGGCCTGGAATATCGTACGTCATCAAGTAACCTCCTGGTATTAAAGTTTTTGCAACATTATCTGAGCAATTTGAGTAGCCTGAGCTTGACTATGGTTGGCCGCACCAAACCCGCCACTTGTGACTATTATCCAGTTATTGCCCTTTATAAACTCTAGTTGGCCTAGGTCGGTATCATAATATGCAGTCTCGCCGACAGTGCTCACATCACTACCCTTATACATTTTTTTATCTTGAGCATACCCAGCTTGGTTGCTTGTCTTGCCATCACTTGTAAGTGCAGATCTGACCAGAACAGTCGCAGTAGTAGACGTGCCAGTATTATTATAGGTACAAGTCGTTACGCTAATATCCGAATTACCCGTTGCCATATTACTTGCAGCCGTGCCAGCTGTGCTCACAGTATTGGGGCCCATAATTTGCTTGGCATCGTCCGGAGTAAATAAGTCGCAGGCTTTTTTAGCTGACATTTGTGAAGCTGTTGTTGGTTGAGTACTACTGTTAGCTGTGCTGCTAGTTTTAGATCGGACAAAGTACAGACCCCCAGCAACAATAACAACTCCGGCAATTAAAACGGCGATTATTTTAATTTTCATAATAGTTCTCCTGATTTGTTTCGAGTATATCAGAAAGTGGATGGCTAACAGTAAATCCTGACCCATACTTACTTACTTTTTCATCTCTCGAGTGCGTTACACGCGTGACAAGCTATAGCTTGTCACGATTACACTACGCTTTTACCCTCTCAATATGAAAAAGTAAGTGTGGGTCAGCAGTTAATAGTCGCTGCGCCCTGGCGCAACAATTCAATCTTAATGCGAATTATAGTAGAAGCTAGCGGCGATTCAATACGCCCACCATTTACATAGAAATCTAGACGATTACCAAAGATCTCTTGGGCTTCTTCTATGCTCTTGACCGTGGGTTCGTTGGGGCGATTGGCACTGGTGGTCAGCAGTGGACCAACCTCTTTTAATAGTGTCACAATCTCTGGGTTATCTGGCACTCTGACTGCTAGTGAATGTAAGCCGAGATCAAGATATTCAAGCCCCGGTTTTATGGGCAAAACAACTGTAACTGGGCCTGGCCAGAATTGTTCGGCGGCCTTAACGTACTCTCGCTGTATGCCCGAATCTATAAGCTGTTGTATGTTAGCCGCTATCAGCGTCCCTGGTTTATCTTTACGGCCTTTCACGTCCATGACCTTGGTAGAAGCATCAGGAATTCTAGCACTCCCCACCAAGCCGTAAATGGTATCAGTGAGCAATACGCCAATGCCACCAGCCAATAATATATTCACTAGCTCAGGCTCAGCCAGATTATCAAAAACAGGTACAGTTATATTTTTTTGCACACAGATATAATAACAGATTAGACCCAGATATGATGATTCACCCGACGCGCGTGTCAGGTGATCCCCTATAATAAATCGTATGGCGCGACGCGTAGGCATATTTTCAGGCACATTTGACCCGGTCCACCAGGGTCATATAACTTTCGCCAAAGAAACTATGCGGATATGCAACTTAGACGAAGTTGTATTCTTGCCCGAACGTAGCCCGCGAAGCAAACATAACGTAACTGATGTTGTGCACAGACTCGCTCTAATAGAACGGGCAACGGAAACCACTGCAGGATTACGTGTTTTAGATCTCGTGTCAGAACGATTTACTATCAAAGACACCCTGCCCGAGCTATGTGACATATATGCTAACACTCACTTCACTTTCTTGATGGGCTCCGACTTAGCTCGAACTCTTCTATATCGATGGGATAATCTGGGCCGGCTATTTAATACAGCCTCTCTGGCTATTGGCATGAGAGCTAGAGATGATCCTAGTGAAATAGCCGCCATTATGGATAAGCTAGTGCAAGAGTACGACGTCACCATCAATTACACGCTCGTAAACACTCTCGACGCCGACATAGCTTCTTCTCAAATTCGAAACGGCACTGCCGACACGTCGCGGATACAGCCAACAGTTTTGGACTATATTATTGAGCACAACCTGTACGCTCAAGCTGCCGAATAAGGCCTAAGATCGTTGGTTTGACTTGTGAATCAGGAATCATTACTATCAACGTAACAGTGGATGATAAGGCAGGAGGCAGTATGGCAGTTCCGACAACACAAGTAACCGGTCACACAACTGACATACCAGGTTTGATTGTATTCGACGTAACAACCGTCGGTGATGAGCGTGGATGGTTTCAAGAAAAATTCCACAAAGCCAAACTAGTACAGGCTGGACTACCCGAAGATTTTAACGTTATCCAAAACAGCTTGGCTTTCAATAAAAAAGCCGTTACCAGGGGCTTTCATGCCGAGCCATGGGACAAGTATATTTCGGTTGTCACAGGCAAAGTATTCGTGGCCTTTGTTGATGCCCGCAAGGATGGCAACTTTGGCAAGGTCGTTACTCTAGAAATTACACCTACTACAGCGGTCTATCTGCCAAAAGGCGTCGGTAATTCATACCAGTGCGTAACTGATGATGTCTACTATCTCTACAGCGTAAATCAGCATTGGAGTGAAGAGGCTTACTCCACAGCCACCTTCTTTAACCTGGCCGATCCACAACTCAAGGTTGAATGGCCAATCCCACTTGATCAAGCCATATTGTCAGATCGAGACCGAAACCATCCAATGCTGCAAGACATCAAACCGATGGAAGGTTAATTGATGGACAGCTCGCGTTTTCTTATTATTGGCGCCAACGGCCAGCTCGGCAAAGCCTTACAGGGCCGCTTCCCCAAAGCCAAAGCCGTTGATCGTAACAAGCTCGATATAACCAATTTAGATTCACTGCAGGCTTTTGACTGGTCAAATATTGATGTTATTTTAAACGCTGCCGTCTATGCTAACGTCGATGGAGCTGAAACATCAGAGGGCCGAATAGCAGCTTGGCAGGTTAACGCCCAGGCAGTCAGCTATCTATCAAAGATCGCCAGCCAACATGATCTAACTCTAGTCCATATCTCTAGCGATTATGTTTTTGACGGTACCAAAACACCACATACCGAAGATGAGCCTTTTGCGCCGCTCGGCGTCTATGCTCAGACCAAAGCTGCTGGCGATATAGCAGCTGCTATGACTACTAAACACTATATCTTGCGTGTCAGCTGGTTGATTGGTGACGGACCAAACTTTGTACGAACAATGATAGGTTTGGCAGCCAAAAATATTTCGCCAACCGTAGTTGCAGACCAAATTGGTCGATTGACCTTTACCGAAACTTTGGTCAGCGGTATCGACAAGCTGCTCCAAGCTAAAGCCCCCTACGGCACATATAATCTCTCTGGCGATGGCCAGCCAGCCTCGTGGGCAGAGATAACCAGGGCTATTTTTGCTAATCTCGGCCGCGACGATCTATCTGTTACCGATACCACGACTGCCGAGTACTTTAAATCCAAGCCGACTGCTGCGCCGCGCCCTTTACAAAGTACGCTTGACCTCACCAAGATCAAAAAAGAACTCAACTTGGCGCTGCCAGATTGGCGAGCCAGCCTTAAAAACTACATTGAAGACGAACAGGCGCAGAAAATATAAACTACTCCCGCATAACAAACTCGTAATATATACCAGACCAGCCCTCGTTAGCTCGTATGCTTTCTTGATTATATGCGAGTAGCTCGAAGCCCATTCTTTGGAGAATTAATACTTCTGCCAGAGTACCGTCAGAGAAGAATAAACCGCCGTCGCATAGCGCTCTTCTTACCTCTAGATATATCTGAACCCGCTGGGCAAACTTAGCTTTCTCTGGGGCAAGTGTGCCAATGGCGACTTGATCTGCCTCAAGCTTAGATATGTCAAACTCTTTTTCTATCTGCTTGGAATGCTCTTCTCGTTCTTCCCCTTCAAGTCTCACATGCCAATCATCGGTTACGCTCATATAGGACATCAGAAATATCCCAATCGAATCATTATCATAATCCATACTGCGAGCATCCATCAGCTTATCAACCCTTGTCGTTAACTCTTTTGCATCGGGGCTATAAGGCAACGGATCATCTGAAATATTAGTGATTATTGGGTCACTGTTCAGCTCAATTCCATCCAAAAAGTAAAATCCAAGATCTGATGGGCCACCAATCTCGACGATTGGTTTGGTAAGGTTTGAAACTTCCTTCTGTAAATTCAGACCTTGTTTTTGCCAAATTGTGAAGTCTTGCCCCTGTCTAAGCTTATTAAGCTCCTGCTTGCGATTAGATTTGTAAGAGTATTGGTAGGCCATGAGTCAATAATAGCAATAAAAAGCGCCGAATTATTCTTAATTCGCGTTTTTATTCAACCGATGAATGCAGCCAACCCAACAGCACGGCCGCCGCTTTCCGGCTAGCAGTTCGCTGCACACTCTTTCTATATGATTTATTCTTGTCTCTGGTTTTTTAGTGGAGATAGTCCAGCAGATCCACTCGTTACGGGCCAGCGGCGTGATATCCTCCCATCGCTCTCGCACGGATTCATCAGACATCAAAGCTTTTCGTAAATCTGCTGGCATTTTATGCATAAAACCAGTAGCTTTTTCTTTCTTTAACATAATTACATTTTATCAAAATCTTAAAGATTTTGTTTAATTAATAATGCTATACTTATTGCATGAAGAACATACTTATTGTTGAAGACGATCAATTCTTAAACGACATATATCGTGCG
This sequence comes from Patescibacteria group bacterium, assembly GCA_035568355.1. Lineage (GTDB taxonomy): Bacteria > Patescibacteriota > Saccharimonadia > Saccharimonadales > EFPC-124 > DATMOD01. The sequence goes on along the minus strand of DATMOD010000055.1, from coordinate 22,187 downwards.
AGATTTAATTCCTACAAAAATATTAAAATTGAAATAGCCCGTGATGGCAACGAAGCGTTTGACATAATTACAAAAGCCAAGCCTGATGCCATCATCCTTGATCTAGTAATGCCGAATCTTGATGGTTACGGTTTTTTGCAAAAGCTGAAGGATGCAAATATCACAGTTCCTATACTAGTATCGAGCAACCTCGACTCTCAAGACGATATAAAACGGGCGATTGACCTGGGCGCAAAAGATTACTTTATTAAAAGTGACTCTACTGTTAAAGACATCGTCGATAAAATAATGAGCATTATGCGTTAGCCTATCTTTAAATCACAAGACTTTTTGTCTATTATCTGTCGGCTCCATGTGCAGTCTTTACCCATTGGTAAGGGCGAAAAAGCAACTCCCAGCAGGATCTGTAAGTCGCGATACTAATTAGAATCCAATATAGAGGAACTATAAGTACTAGCGGAGCGAGAGTATATTGCTTGGATCGTATTGCAGACATAAAATGCATAATCATATGGATAGAATTGCCCACAACAAGATTTACAACCGCAGGAATCCATATATATGTGGGTAAGGTACCAAATGAGAAGATATGTAGGAGCCATAAAATTGTCAGCACCCATAAAAGCGGGTTAATGAACGGCATATAAAAATTACCAAAAAATATTGTAATACCTAGTATAAACTTCTTGGCACCAAGTTCGTGATATAGCTGAATTGGGTGCTGGACATGAACAATTAATGTTGCCAGAAAGCCTTTTTCCCACCGAGATCTTTGTTTAATCCACGCTCCAAGCGTTGAGGTTGCTTCCTCATAGGTAAATGTGTTTAAAATACGAGTCTGGTGACCACTACGGTAAATACGCATACCAAGGTCGGCGTCCTCCGTCACGTTGTAGGGATCCCATTCGCCAGCATTCCTTAGAGCATTGGTAACAAAATGGTTACTAGTACCACCAAGTGGAATCGGCGAACCAAGAGCTTGAAGGCCTGGCAGAAAATAGCCATACCACATTCCATATTCAAGCGAGAAAAGTCGAGTAAGTACGTTCCAGTGGATATTATAAAAATTCAGCTTCCCCTGTAGACAAATAGTATTGAGGGCACTGGCTTGAAAACCAACTACGGCTTTTTTGAGCTGATCAACTTCTGGCTTATCTTCAGCATCATAGATAACTGTAAAATTCCCCGTTGCATATTGCAGTCCGTAATTACAAACTAAAGGTTTTGTATCAATCTGGACTTTGGGAACTTTTACGATAGTCATGTGATTGAGATTGTTATATCTGCCCGTAGGATCATCTCTATCAACACCATATTCTTGCAGTGTGGCGATTGTTTGTTCGTCGTCAACACCAACAAGAAATAAGACTTCCAGCTTACTCTTGGGATAGTCAAGTGCTACAAGCCGCTTGACTAAGCGCCCAGCTATCTCCGCCTCAAAACGTAACGGCACGAGTATGGTGTACCTAGGCAAAGAGCTATCAGACAACTCTCTTACTTCACGCTTTGTGACAATCAGTGAAGTTTTGTCTGGGCGAACTATCGCTACGATAAAAGTAGCAAATCTCAATGCATTAAGGTATAGATACAGCAGGTTGATTATAAAGAACACCACAAGTAAAAGACTATTAGGGAATATATATGCGAGTATAATTATCGCAAAACCTGACAGAGTGACAATCTTCGCGGATAAAGCGATAACAGGTGGGCTGGCTGAAAGCTCATTTTTGGAGTAGCGCAGATTGTTTTGAGCGACAACAGAGAATTCTATGTAATATAAGGTCTGGAGAGCTTTCCTAACTTGGTTCTGGCTTGTAAGTATAATTCTATATCCAGCTCTTCCGGTAAAAGACAGTACATTATCAAGCAAGGCTTTCTCAATAAAAGGAGTGCTCGATGCTATAAAAAGTCTGCCGTTAATCTCGAATGGGTAAAGCTGTGATTCAATAAGCACTTGTGTAGGAACCCGATAAGCAATGGCTTCTTTAGGATTGAGCGGAGTTTGGATTTGTGTCACATACTCAAGACCATAAAGTCTAGCTAGGGCTTTATAGAAGTTGCGGTCTTTGTGCTTAACCAGATCTTTTTCTATGAGGCGCGGCACCCATTCAGCTGGACCAAAACCTTCTAATATATCAGACGTATAGTGTGATTTTAGCAAGCCCGACTCAAGTAGGATGCTAAGTTTAAATACTGTATTGTTCATACAATTTAAGCAATTCTTTTAACTGGCTGTTGGCTTGGTCGACCTGCAGAAATATGTCATGAAGAAGCGGGTCAGACTTAACGGCGTCTTTTAGACCTGCCTGGAGTATGGCCACCCTTCGTAGCTCACGAATGATTACATACAGATCTTCAACTTGCATTACTGGATATCTTTTGTAAATCTTGCGCAATTTTTTTATGTAGCACTAATAGCTGCAATAGGCTGCTTTGAAGTACCTGGTCTTTTGGTAGAGCAACGATACTAAGTTTATTAATCATGCCCTCCAGTTTGTGTGTGATAATATCATTTGAAGTTGTTGCAGTGGTAATTTCTTGTTTATCCACTGTCATCACCCGGCTGACTCTCGCCTACAGCAATCTTACCCACCAACTGCGCATGGGTTGACTTTTTGCACACCAAAATACCATCCGGCCCATCAATAATGGCAATATCATCTAGCCCAAGTGCAACAATCCTTTTATGATTACCCATAATAAGACAATCGTGGCAATCATGAGCCCTTGCGTTGCCTTGGACTGCGTTCCCAGAATCATCCGTTGGAGACGAAGATGAGTACAGGCCACTGTAGGTACCGATATCCATCCAGTCGAATGTGGCTATAACCGCAAGAAGCGAATCCATATGTTCGATAAGCCCGCGTTCAAACTGAATATCTTGAAGATTATGGGGCAAGGTTGTTCCGCCATTATTAGTCTGGAGTGAGAGATACCATTTAAAGATTAGGGAATTTTTACGAAAAACGTTTTCAAAAGCGTCTATTGTCCCAATATATATGCCACTGTTCCATACGTAATCTGCGCTTTTTAAAAACTGGCTGGCTTTTTCTTCATCCGGCTTTTCTAGAAAATTGTCGACCACAAAAACCATATCACGATCCTCATGCTCGACAGCAGGACCAAGCTTCATATAGCCATAGCCAGTTGATGCAAAAGACGGCGTAACACCAAATAGAGTGACTTGCGAGTGTGATGCTGCAATTTTGGTTGCGTATTTTATATCACGATAAAAGGCGCCGTAGTTTTTGATAAGATGGTCTACCGGAAGAAGAGTAATGGTTGTATCTTCGCCAAAGAGCGCGCGTATATGCGCAATCGCGTAAGGGATAGCAGCCCCAGTATCCGCTTTAGATGGCTCAATAATGACCTGGGCCCTAGCAATGCCCGACTTTAAAAACAATTTTCTCGCCAAATCGCCTACCTTTTGGTTAGTTAGCACAAAGATATCATCAGAGAACAGTTTTGCACGAAGAAGCGTCTCTTCGAACATAGGTCTTTTATTAAAGATTTCTATGAGAGGCTTCGGATGCAATCTGTCAGATAACGGCCAAAGTCTCGTACCTTTGCCGCCGGCTAGTATTATAGCGACCTGCTTCATAGCGCTATTGTATGTTTCTTTAATTAAATTGTCTATGTGCTTATGTTAAAAAATTTACATGGTGATATACTGAGTTTTATGAAGCTTTTTCACTTACTTAAAAGAAAGAAGGCTAAAGACGATGGTGGGTATTCTTATCACCTGATAGAGAACGGCTCAATTGTACTATGTGTTATGCACGGATACATAACACATGTCATAGTCAAACAATTGCTTGCAGATGGCAAAATACGAACTGGAAAACTGGCTAAACAGGGCAGAAAGACACTTTTGTTAACTGATGTGTCAAATGTCACCGGTGTCAGTGCAGATGCCAGAAAAGTGCTTCGTGTAGCCACAGACTATGTTGTCGACAAGAGCGCTGTGTTTGGGGCAAACCCTTTTATAACGCTAATCGCGCAATACGTAATCCGCCTAAGTCCCGTCGTTAATAAAACGATGATTTTTAAGACTAGGAGTGAAGCGGTCAATTGGGTATTGGGTAGAAAAAAGCGACACAATAATGCGATCCTGATCGTGCGAACCTACGCGTTTCTTGTTGGTTTATTGGGTACCTTAGTTTTGTTTGGATGGTATAGCAGCAACTCACACTTAAAAACACTCGGTCTAGTAGATGACCCGCGAAATCCTGTGGTTGCATTAAATATGATTTTGATCGCCTCTGCACTCATATTTTTGACCCTAAACGCTAAAAATAAACTCAGATTTCGATGGCCAATTGGTCTGATCGGCGCATGGTTGATCGTATTCGGAAGTTTGGTTGTAGTGGGAGCTCTGAGCGGAATAAAAATACCTATTGATAGTTGGCTTTTCTCTAGTCAACTAGCTGCCGAGGGTAACCTCAGGTGCCCTACTTCAGTAGCAATTATCTTCATCTTTATAGGTATGTTAATACCAATGACATTAATTCGTTTTAGTCGCTCTAGCCTTAGCAGTCGGTTGTTTAGATCGGCTTTGATAGTCGCCGTAGTAGCCACTATCGGGGTGCTCATCTCCAATGTTCTTGGCACACCAACACCACGAGAATTGGGCACCATGGTGGTGTTTTTTGGTATTGAGCTCTCATTGATGGGTATTGCTTCTCGAACAACTGGGCAATTCCCTATTTTGGTTCGCATCTTTATGAACTATTGGCAAGGCATAATTGTTTTTGCGGTTACAATGACGGTGAGTATCTTTATATGGCAAAACTCAAAAAATGCCGAACGTGCTACCGAGCTTAACAGTCTAGCTAGTGTTATGAGCACCGAACTGCAAGCTAACTTAGACGTGTTGCGTGACTACAAGGCATTTCTTCAGTCTTCAAATTCTGTTCAAGCTATGGGGTTCGAAAACTACTTCATAAACTCTGGCTTGCAAAATAGATATCCGGCTTTGTCGTCGATAGCATTCCTGCGCAACACATCTTTGGTAAACCAGTCATATCAGATTGCATTTGTCGTGCCAGTTTCTCTACAGATACCATCTGGAGTTGATTATGCTAAGTATCCTCAAGCTCTTAAACTCTTAGATAAAGCTAGGTATAGTGCAATGCCAGAAGGTGTAAGCGCGTCAGGAATACCATCGTTTACAAAAAACATCAATAGCAATCAAGGCATGTTTCTTGCAATAGCAGTTTATAGCCATCCTGTAATAGGCGCACATTCACCTTCTACATTCAAACCTGCGGACTTAAATGGTTTTATAGTCGCTCAATTTAGTTATCAGCAATTCTTCCAGAACTTTATTACCAACAATCCTTCGAGTGGTCATATAAGTATGTTCGTGCATGACGACAGCAGTAAGAATATTATATTCAAATCGATACCTTCAGAAACTAATAATGACAGCAAGGTTGCGTTTAGTAGGGACATTACCTTTGCAGGCCATAAACTCACCTTATCTATCTTGCAGCGCAGCCCTATCCCCTCAGATACACTGACTAGCTCGAATAGCGTTTTGCTAGCCGGAGCTATTGCCAGCTTGCTGACTGCTGTCACGGTGGTCCTATTGGCGCATCGTCGTCGTGAGGCGCTTAAACTAGCCGAACTGATCACTGAAGACCTCGAAAAAGAGCGAAGTAAGGCAGTTTTGGTGGCCCAAAAAGACGAGGCGATTTTGACAAGTATCGGCGAGGCTCTAGTGGTCACTGATAATGATGGCAAAATCGTCTTAACTAATAATGGTTTTTTTGAGATGTTTGGCTACAAAGAGGAAGAGGTTTACGGTAAACCACTAGCTAAAGCTATAGTCATGGTCGACAGCTATAAACGCGCTATTCCTTTTTCACATAGGAAGATTACAAAGGTGCTTAATAGCAACAAGATGTTAAGAATAGAGATGAGTGAGAGCTTAATGTATGTGCGTAAAAATGGCACGACTTTCATAGCAGGGGGCACAATCACCCCAATATCTGTTGATGGTAAAGTTACAGGAGCCGTTGAAATCGTTCATGACTTAACACTTGAAGCAAGCATTGATAAAGCCAAAACTGAGTTTGTATCGCTAGCCTCGCACCAATTAAGAACTCCCCTAACGGCAGCCAAGTGGAATTCAGAGATGCTTCTAGATGGCGGGGCAGGAAAATTAGATCCTAAACAAAAGATATACATAAGTGGGGCTTACGAGGCGATAGTTCGTACGATTAAGCTTGTCAGTTCCCTACTAAACATATCCCGACTTGAGTCCGGCAGTATTGCTATAGACCCAAAAGATATGGACATCATACCTATAATTCATGCTCAGCTTAATGAACTTTCGGAGCAAATAAACGAAAAGGATCTAGATGTTCGAATAGTTTGTCCCGAAAAGTTGGTCATGTATAATGACTCACGCCTTTTCAGAATTGTAATTGAGAATCTGATGACTAATGCCATCAAGTACACTCCCCCAAAAGGGCTTATTGGCGTGACGGTCACTAAAGACAGGACCAGCGCAACCATTAAAGTGAGCGACTCAGGCTATGGAATTCCCCAAAACCAGCAGGGTAGAATATTTACTAAGCTTTTTCGTGCTGACAACGTACGCGCAAAAACAGCAGAAGGTTTTGGATTGGGACTTTATCTAGTAAAAGCCATCGTTAAATGCTGCGGAGGTGAGGTTTGGTTTGAATCAGTCGAAAACAAAGGGACAACCTTCTATTTAAAGCTACCTATATCTGGAGTTATGAGTCGCAGCGGCAAGCAAATTATCGAATAATATCTCTAAAATCAGCAATGCCTTAAGCATACCCCGAAAAGAAATCTTTTTTAATATGACTTTCAGCAACGCCTAGGTTACGTAATTGCTCTTCGGTTGCAACAACCATTCCATGAGGACCGGATATATAAAATAGACTATCTTCGATATCTGGCACTACTTTTTTAATAACTGATTCATTTAGGCGACCATTATGTACAGGCGGCATAGCGGTATTGCCATCCACAAAGTAGAAGACGTTTATACCAAGTTGTGTGCTGGCTTGCTCAAAGACTTCACGATAGACTAGATCGGCTTGGTTTTTGGCAGAATACAGCAGCGTAATCGGGCGTGATTGCTTTGTGTCGATCAAGTATTTAATCATACTCCTAAAGGGAGTAACGCCAATGCCCCCGGCTATAAAAACAATTTTTTGTTTAGAATCTTCAGGCAATATAAAATCTCCACCAACCTGTGCGGCAATAATTGGCGTTTCGTTCTTTAGTTCAAGAAGCGCACGCTTAAAACTACTGCCTGGTTTATAGAATTTAATTCCGAACTGTACATCTTGCTCTGTCGGCGAAGAAGCAAGAGTAAAATAACGGCGCGCACCGCGTGAATCGGTTTCAGGATGTTGCAAAGTGAGCTCTACAAATTGACCAGCTTTATAAGAAAATTTATCCTCTGGAGTAAAGATAAAATCTATACTATCTGGGGACAGCCTGACACGTTCTTTTAGGTGCAGATATGTCTTTACGCGTGGACCAATAAGATAACTAAAAACGTTGCCAATAAGCAGAGTTAACTCCGGTGTCGAGTAAATCCCAGCAAGCTGTATTTGTGGCGGGAATAGCAGGCCGATTATAATGGCGTACCATGATTGTTTTGTCTTGGTTGTTGGTGAGGTTAACGGCTCAGTAAGCATAACAAAAGCCATAAAGAAAAGAGCAGAATTAAGTATTTCTTTCTGGGCTGCGGTATAGGCATTGGTGCCATTGAGAATCGCCAGAGCGGCGGTTGCAATAATTGCAGTCAAAGCAAACCAGACGACCATCTTGCTTCGCCTAATACGGCGAGTCAGCAAAATACCACCAACAAGTACGAACGGCAGCATCCAGACCGTACCAACCCACCAACTTGCCGCATCACCTGCACCAAAGCTAGTGAGCGCAACTGCTATGGCAGCCGGGTTGAAGATATGTCGTTTTTTAACAGCAAGAATATATTTTGATGCCATAGCCAACCCGCCGGCAGCAATCATGAATATGAAGCCACTAGAGTTATGTGATGGGGAAATAATAAGCGCCAAAATAAGTGCTGTTATAAGCGGCGATTCGACATTGGTCGGCGCCTCAAAAACAAATGCAAACAATTTATTACTGAGCCAACAGGTAGCTGTCAAAAGAAGTGAACAAAAAAGTATATCAAGTGGCTGGTAATGAATAAGGCCAAACGCACTCAGTATTATGGCGGCGAAAAGCAGCAAGATTAGATAGTACAGAAGCAACCGATACATAGTGAACCGATCCATGAACGCATCGAGCCATTTCATATAACGTACTCCTTGAAACCTTGGCTCGATGTAGCGATACCATCACTGTCGATTAGATACCCCTCGAACCCAGCCAGACCGTCTATAAAGCGAATACCCTCGCGCCCCATAGCAAATGCCGCTGTTGCAAACCGATCGGCTCCGTATATATCAGGGCCTATGACTGTAAGGCTCACTATATCAGTGATTGATTGCGCGGGTTTAAAAGGGTTATAAATATGCTGGCCGCGAATATATGTACCCGATGTCGCAATACCGTAGCCTGGCGCACTGATTATCTTTACATTCTCATTGCGATTGAACGGATTACGTATGCCGAAACGCCAAGCTTGTTTTTTATGATTAAGCCCGTATGACTGGATATCACCTCCAGCCTCAATATAAAAATCTTTAACGCCTTTACTGAGCAGAAGGTCAGCAGCTTTTTTGATTGACCATCCCTTAACCAGACCCGAGGGGTCGATCTTGCCGTTACGCTTTATATCAAAATACCCATTAGTCTGTTCTTTGGTTTGCTCGCAGAGATCAAAAATAAGCTTCATGCTTTCACTCCAAGCATCTTTTGGCAAACCATTATTTATTTTAGATATTTCGCTATCAGGTTTGTAGGTACTGTATTGATTATCGATGGCACGAAAATATTCGAATGCTTCTTTGACTGCCGCCTGGTTATCATGAACGGTCGTAATGTTGATCGGCATGCCCATGATGTGTTCTATGTGTTGTTTCATGGGTTAGGCTTTTGCTTGCTGCAAGGCAGAGCTTAAAGATTGAATAAATGCTTGGCTTGAGTCAGTAGCACCAGTGACGCCATCAATGCTCGCACTTTGCGCCTGTATAGCTTCTTGCTTTAGGAGTGGCATGGCCTGCTGATTGATTTGGATTGAAGTGTTGCGATCATTCGGATAGCTTACAAAAACCACATCAACGATTTTGCCACTACTTATAACTGCTTGGACTTGGATATTACCATATACCGCATCGGCAGGAGTCCCTGTAAATGTGCCGTCTTTTAATCCAGATGACATCATGGGCTGTACTGTTGTCGGTGAGCTACTTGAATTTTGAGCCGGCAAGGTTGTAGGCAAAGTAGCGCGTGCATTACTTTGCTCGTTACGCGCATGCCAACTATAAAAAATAAACGAAGCAATGGTTAACAATGAAATAGCGACTTTTTTCATACAATCCTAACAATGTCCTCACATATCATTTTAGTATATGAAGCAAGTCTGAAAATTGACGGAGAATTATTAACAAGAACTGCGGAAGACTAGCATTGAATTTCGTCTAGGCGAGCCTCCAACAGCTGAGCTTTAACAGGAGTAAAAGTAATGACTTCGAGTGTATTCTGAACAGCTAATGGCCCGAGTGGACTGCCGGTATATAGCCGCTCCCCTTCCCTACGCTCAGCACGAAACAGGACAACATGCGGGTGATCGCCTACACTAAATCCTTCTACGTGCGTGATAACTCTCTGGTCAGGTCCGCAGTGCTCTGCAATTTGTTCTTCTACTTCGTCTGCTACCATATGAAGCTTTAGTCTAGTGGAGCGCGGTAAATCACTAAAGCGCACTAAGTTTCCTGGCGAGCCATTTCTAGGTGTTACGACAACCTGAAGATTAAACTTCGGGAAGAGATCGGGCCTCGCCATCACTCCATGCTTTTCAGACTTAAAGATATGTCCACCGGACTGCATCCATGCATCTTCAAATACTGTAGTGGAATGATTTTCTTGGGAACTGGCACTCATTTACTGGCACTCATTTGAAGATTAAAATATCACAAAAGCTGTATAAAGTCAAAAGCGCCCACCAAGTACTCCACGACATCCACAAAATAACCATCTGCATTAGGTGGAAGCGCTGACTTAAGAATTTGTTCAGGTGTCAGCCAGAAATAATTTGAGTGTTCCCAGCTAAGGGTTACTCTCGGCATTGGCGAAGACAGCGTTAATTTATGCAGAACATGCTGGGCTCGTTCAATTTTCGAATATTTATCAAACAACAAATCTAAGTTAGTGTCAGGAATTATAATGCCAGTTTCTTCAAAGATTTCTCGTATCGTAGCCTGTGCCGAATCTTCACCAGGCTCAATCTCTCCACCTGGCAGATCAAAATGTCCTGCAAAACGCGGGTGCGTGCTACTTCTCTCTAAGATTAGAATTTGTCCGTTGGAGTTGTAAAGAAGAGCTTTGGCAACCATATTCATAGATATAATGGTAGCATGAAGAACTATCGTAAGTCTGTTTAACGAATGCTTTCTAACTAAGCCACTTCGATTTCACCCAAAATAACAAAAGAGGCATTTTGCCTCTTTTTAATGTGATTCTAACTCTGGCTCCGGGGAGAGGATTCGAACCTCCGACCTAAGCGTTAACAGCGCCCCGCTCTACCACTGAGCTACCCCGGAATACGAAGATCATTATACGGGCAAGATCGAGTGTACGTCAATCTGTCGATGCTAGTTTATGGGAGTTTTTAGGATAAAAGACCGTAGAAGTTACTCAATTGACAGTCGCACCATACATATCTATACTAACAACAATATTAGAGCATAAGAGCTATGAAAACAAAAAAGATCAGAGATTGGTATTCGGCTTTTCAGAGATTATCTCCGAGACTATCACTCGTTAATATGATTGTCTCCATAGGAGTCGCCCTGTCTTTTGCAGTTATAGGCTACTTCCTACTCACCTCGCACGCTTCCTCCCCCTACGAAGATAAAATGCTTCTTGCCCCCAATGGAGATGTCTTCTGGATTAAGAATGATACAAGACATTATGTGGGTAATGACCTGCTACTAAACTGCATACGAGTAAGAGGCGGGGCAGGAGACCCCATTCAAGTTGATCAAAGTGCCGTAGATAACTACGGCAATAGTTATTCTGCCTATTGCCCATACCCAAGTGAAGTTCACTTTGTTAGAGGAGACGGACAGGCCCCAGTCTGGAGAGTCTTTACAGATGGTACAAGGCTACATGTAGCTGCCACGTGCGTAGAAAATGCAGAAGATCCAAACACAGATACCCTACAAAGAGTCTATGTCATGCCTACAGGGGAGGTAGATGGACATAGGAATTTGGGAGACTGGTATCCCAATGAGGAGGATTGCTACGGCCTACAACCGCAACCAGCACCTCAACCAGAGCCTCAACCACAACCTGTGCCTACTCCAACTCCAACACCTGTGCCAGTCCCAATACCAACACCTGTGCCTACGCCGCCGGGACCACCCGCCCCCCCAGTCTCAGCTGCGCATCCGTGCCAAGCAAATAGCGCGCCCCCACAACGCTACGACCACATTATATGGATCCTTGAAGAAAACCGTTCTCGCGACAGCGTTCTAAATGGGGCGCCTTATATCAGAAATCTTTCCAACCAATGCGCTTATAGCACAAACTTCCGAAACAATGAGCCAATCTCTGAACTTGGACCAGGCTACCACTCAGTAATCAACTATATAGCTGATCTAGCTGGTTCAAACTGCATAACCGGTAACGGCCGGACCGGAAGCGGCTGCCTGCTGAACGCTGCTACCTACGGACCAGGTAGGTACACTCTACCTACCGAATCAATCCTAGATCAACTTAATGCCGCCCACCTAACCTGGAAATCCTACCAAGAGTCTGCGCCACACAATTGCACAGCCAGCGACAGCCAAGTGGGCCGCTACGCTCCATGGCATGATGGTGTACTCTACTTCTCGCGAATTCGTCAGCAGTGTCAGACCAACGACGTACCGATCCCTGCGCTTTCTGGAACACCACGAGGAGCTCTAATCGATGATATACGCAACAATACTCTACCTAACTTTGCATATGTCACTCCCAATTTAGATAATGACATGCACAGCCAGGGCCCACCACGAGGCGACCAATGGGTACAAGCTTATCTACCAGCTCTATTCGACAGTAAGACATATAAAGAGGGGCGCACTGCAGTCTTCTTAATATGGGATGAAGCAGAAGCTAATAATTCCCCGATAGCTAACCTAATCACAGCACCAACTGTACACACAGGCGGATTCGGCGCAACAATAAGCGGCTTCACTATTATGCGCGCCACCGAAGATATGCTTGGGCTTGGTCGTTTGGGCTGTGCTACTGGCACTCCACCCGGTAACGTTGGGCAGTGCTTCCCTGGCGCTGAGGCTGATTTGCGAAAGCTGTTGCCTTTATAATAAATTGCTGACTACTCTGAGAGCGATTCAATCAAGATTGAATCAAATGTGTCTGAATACTTCTCTCTCATATCAAGTGTATGTTGCTGGATTTTAGCATACGCCTCTACAGCCCCGATTTCATCTTCTGACAACTGGCCACCTAATTCGCGGCTTTTGTCGGCATGATCTATACGCATTTCTAAGACGTCGCCTGTCCAGTCTCTAGGGAATTGATAACCAGTGAGCGGGTCAACAAAACCAGCATTACCAATGTAGCCCTTTGCTAATGCTTGCTTGAGTGTTGGCCCCGATGGATCATCAGATGGTCTGGCGTCTGGGTGCTGGTCTATAAAAGCTAGTGCGTCCATAAAGTCCGGCCCGAGTACCACACCATGCTCTTTTGCAACTTTACCAAGTATTCGCCCGTATACTCTTTCTTGTCGTCCGGCCGCCATATCTTCAAGTATGACCTTTGTCGCATCAGCTAAAGCAAGAGCTTCTACAATACCCTGCAGGTCAACTCCTGCAGTTGTACGACCAAGATCACTGCGCCCCTCGCCGCCGCCTTTTTGGCTACCGGTTTGCTGATTAAAGCCGGTGTCCATAACTGCGTCATACACTCCTCGCCGCCGCTCTTCCGGGGCTAGGCCAGCAATCGCCAGATGCCGATCTGACAGCTTTGCCGATTCTAGCTCATCGTAGCGTGTTGGGTTGTCAGACTCCCGGCCATTGCCAAGTATCCCATCATGATTGCTGTAGCCCATAAGAGCATCCAGTCGCAACCCGATGTCAAATCTAGGTGTCCTACCATCAGCTATATCTATAGCATTAAGCTTACTCATGTGAATTTGCCCACGACGCATACCATCAGCAGTATGACTGCCCTGGTGGTAGTATGTTCGCCCATAATACTCCGGTAATTCCAACTCTCCGCTCAAAAGATTAGCGCGACCAGCAGTCTCGTCCCCATACAAAACACGTACCATGTGTAGGCCGTTGGCTGCTAGCTGGATGGCTAATTGAGTATCTGGATCGTCGCGAAAACGTTCTGGCAAGCAGTCGCGCGTAAATTCAACCTCACGCGGCATAACTCGTGGTAACAGAGGCGCTTCGATAAGCTCATCCCGAATAAGCGACAAGGTACCACTAGACTGCAGAGCTTTAGGATCGTCTAAATCTACGGCTCTTTGTTGGTTCCAGGCATATATGTCTGATAAGCCAGCGATTGCTATGCCTTGAGGACCTTGAGAAGTACGCCAGCCTCGTCGCCTAAGCTCAACAGCCGAAAAACCTTTTCCCCAATCTACGCCAATATCATAACCATCTTTAGTAAGCCTAGGACGACCATCGGGGAATTGTGTCTCAGCCCAACCAGGTTGCAATCGCAGATAACGAAAAGCTTCTTCTTCCTCAAATGCTATATCAATGTCATGAGGTTCGGCCTGGCCACCTATAGTAGCCTTGAGCGCCCAACTACCGACTACAACGGACTGTTGAGCCACAGGACCAAGCTGCAAGACTAAAGACTCTAGATCTCTAAGATTTGAATCACTTCCACGCTCAAACTGCGACATATATACTCCCCTTTATTGCTAAGGGAGTATAGGTTTATAGGGATGCAATAATATATCGGTTGCGCAAATGTGCACATCTGTTAGACAATAGGCCCATGACCAACGATATTAGCCCTATGCACGAATATTTCGCCAAGCTTGGTCTAGAGCCAGAGATCGCTGAGATTTACCTAGCACTCAACGCTTATGGAACCCAAAGCTTGTTGCAGCTCGCACGCAATTCCAAGGTTGAACGCACTAGACTTTACCGGCTGATCGACACGCTTGTTGACTGCCACTTGATTGAGATCGAAACTCAATACAAACGCAAGCTCTACAAAGCCGCCCCAATAAGCAACTTGCAGGTGTTATTAAGTCGCAAAGAACAAGAACTGCGTGATTTACGACTCGATTTGCATCATTTACAAAGTAACTTCCAACAAAACTCTATCAGCTCTCCGCTAACCCATGTGCAATTTTATAAAGGCGAAGAAGGCGTTAAGCAGATGTATTGGAACCAAACAAAGGCTCAATCCGAAAGTTTTTCTTTGTTATACGAAAATATGCAAAATAAAACTAATCTAGCCTTTTTTGAACGATGGGTGGAGCGATGCAACAAGCGAGATTTAAAATTTAGAAGTATTGTAGGCACCCATTTTCTTACAACACAAAAAGACTGGTATACCGACCATGATAACGAGAAACTAAAATTTTGGGAAGGTAGATACATAAAGAGCGATATCTACTCCATAACCCATTCTATGGTTACCTATGACGACGTAGTTGCTTACTATAACTGGCGTGATGGTGAAGCATTTGGTATTGAAGTATATAATCGAGAAATCGCAGATTCACAAAGACAATTTTTTGAGATACTTTGGCAAAAATCAGTCCCGATTCCTGGCCACGGAGAAAAACCGATTATTCAGTAGTTGATGTTGCAGACGAGCCAAGCTTTTGCTCTAGAGCTAGCAGACGAGCTTTACTGGCGGTGGCGGCATCATAAAGCCCAAGTATCTGCAGGGCGCCTACCAACACATACAAAGGATCGGTGTGGCCATGGGCTGGAGGGCTGGCCTCCACAGAATCAAATTTGGCACTAATAGCCTCTATTAACCATTTTTCTTGAGCTGCTGTGGCTGGGTTAGTCATAGTCGAACGCATCGAATTTTTCAAACGGCAGACTTCTAGTGATCGAGCCGAGCTATCTCGTTTACGCAAATATCCTTTGGCTATTAAATTGTCTATGTGGGCCGCGACCGTTGATACCGACTTACAGCCTACGCTGCGCATGATTTCGCGATAGCTCGGTGCATAACCATACTGAGCAATAAAACTCTCTATAAAATTAAGTAGTTCACGTTGTTTTTTTGTGGGACGGTTCTTTGCTTCCATCTATCTGACCTCTTTGTCTTCTTTCTATGCTTTAGGGTAGTGCGCTGTTTTACGGTCTTATACAGTGTAGTTTGTTCGAAAAGCGAGCATCGAGTCACAGCACACTAAAGTGCGCGAGCATCGGAGCGGGGTCTTTTTGGGCGAGATGTGCTGTTGCTGGTGAGCCCCTTATAATATAACCCAGCTATCCCCCACCAGGTCATAGCTGTCGGATCATCTGCCCAGCCATGCAAGAATATATTCAGAAGAGTCAAACCAGCCAAACTAGCGATTAGGACTCTTGGCAAAATATCTTCATTATCACGCAAGAGCTGTCGAGCTAGAAGTATATTTATGGCCAAGAATATTGCCAACCCCAACAGCCCGACTTCTTGAGCAATTTGCACAAAATAATCTTCGCCAATCTGAGTTCCACCCGGGTCATAATAAGAGGCTGGCCCAGCCGCACCCGGACCTTGGCCAAGAGGGTGTGCTAGAGCATCCTTAGCATTTTCGACCACTGAGCTAACATGCTGCTCACTAGAACCGGTAATTAGGCTGGTTCGCCCAACTCTGGAATGAAAAACCGCCAATCTTATATTTGGGTTAACAGTGGCCAACCATAATAACAGCAGGCCCCCAACACCTAGAACTGGCATAGCCCACCATAACCATCTTAATTTACTGCGCGGCAACAAACCAACCAATAAAATCAAAAGGCCTAAGGCAAATCCCAGCCAAGCGCTACGCGAACCAGTGGCCAAAAGCGCCACAGAACCAGTCGCAAGTACAGCTCCACTCAAATAAACTTCTCGACGTTTTACAATAAGATACACAGCCATTAGCAGTGGCAATATTAAAAAAGCGCCAAGTGTATTGGGCCCTCGCATTGTAGCGAATGCTCTAAGCGCTTGTGGATTTTGGTCTACTAGCTCATAAGGGGCTATGGTTTTGTCTTTGTTGTATCCAAAATGACTTAAAAAATCCCGCGGTATAACCGTCACCTGAGCAATCGCCAATATTGATAGTACGAGAGTTGTCCATAATAACCACTTAGGCAAAAATGCCTTGAGGCTGATTACCCATGGATGTTTGGTCTCGATTAACAATTGCGCCAACAAGAACATTGCCAAGAAACGTAGGTTGATCAGCAATCCTGCAACTATCGCCCCTCTGGACACGTGCGAAAACACAGACAGCACCAAGTGCAAAAGCACATAGGCAACAATAATCTGATTAATCCGACGCTTCCACAATATCTGCAAGATATTCGGCCTTAGCCAGAAATAAAAAACCAAGAACGGTAATAGGCCTAGTAATAAGATCTCTTTCCAGGATTTCCAAACCAGCAACGGACCGATGGTAGTCCCCAACCAAGTAGACAAAAAGGCATGCAGAGGCAACAAGACCAATATGACTACAAAGCTCAAGATGAATAGACGCACCAACCAGTCCTCATTTTTTTGTACCCTCACCACTAGCTTGCTAGGTAGTCTAGCCAAAAAAGAGTTCATTGTTTGTAAGCACTTGTCATAGGTTCAATGTTACAATAAACGTACTGCTTACCACCAGTACGTTTTTCGATATTGGACCCGAGGTTTTTTATGCCTACTAGAAGTGCCAGATTATACAGTATTGCTCTACTTACAGGCGATTTTTTTACTCTTTTGATTGCGTTCATTCTAGCCTACATTGTGCGTGTGCAATTCGATCACCGCCCCCTTGTCGCACAGATACATGGGCTAGATTTCATAAGCACTGCCTTGGTTCTAATACCGTTGTGGTTGATAGCCTTTGCTAGTTTGGGCCTATACAACAGCCGGATTTATACAAAGCGATTAGTCGAGGCTGGCAAGTTGTTCATCGGCAGCTCGATAGGCATTCTAATAGTCATTGGCTACGCTTTTGTGGTTGACCAGCCAGTCTTTCCGGCACGATTAGTGGCTGTCTATGCTTTTGCAGCCTCATTTTTGCTTCTAATATTTTGCCGAGAGTTTTTACGGCAAATCCGCACTTCGCTCTTTCGCTATGGCAAAGGTATTAGTCGGGTTCTAATAATCGGCACCTCGGCAGCAGTAAGTGATATAGTGGCGCATCTAGATGACACCAAGCATTCTGGTTATCACATTGCAGCAATCGCTGGCCCCAGACAAGTTGTACCTAAGAGCTGGCGAGGGAATCATTATGGCTCGGCAGATGCTGCACTTAAACAATTGCAACATGATCATATCACCACCATTATTCAGACAGATCTGTACGAGGATTCGTCACGTAATAAACGCATTCTAAATGCCGCTCAAAGTTTGCACATCAGCTATAGTTTTATACCTGGCGAAGCCGAGTTCTACTCTGGTAAAAACACAGTCGATGTCTTTTTGGGTTATCCTATGATCTCTGTATATCAAACACCCCTGATCGGTTGGGGTGAAGTTGTAAAGCGCCTGTTTGATATTATTGCAGTTACTATTGGCATAATCATTCTGTCACCCGTACTAGCCCTACTCATTATCTTACAAAAAATACTCAATCCCGGACCAATCTTTTATATAAATAAACGTTTATCAAAGTATGCCGAGCCGTTTGGAGTGTTCAAATTCCGTAGCATGCGACCAGAGTTTGGTAAAAAAGACGCCATAGAAGACTTTAAGTCTATGGGGCGTGAAGATTTAGTAAAAGAATATAGGATCCATCGCAAGGTGGTTAGTACGATTGATCCACGTATCACACGGTTCGGGCACTTCTTGCGCAATCACTCTTTAGACGAATTACCACAAATAATAAATGTCTTACGCGGCGACATGAGTTTAGTTGGACCACGGCCCATCGAGCCAGTAGAGATAAATCTATATAAGGGCCATAGCCCCCTCCTCCACAGCGTGAGACCCGGCATTACCGGACTGTGGCAAGTGTCTGGGCGCAATGACCTAACCTTCGAGCAACGTGTTGATCTTGAGCTTTATTATGCCCAAAATTGGAGCTTCTGGTTAGACATAAAAATATTATTCAAAACCATCCCCGTGCTACTCAAGAAAACTGGAGCTCGCTAACCTGATGGCTTACCCTGCCCCTAAGTCAGTCGAATCGGCCTCGAAACTCAGGGGTGAGTGGCGCGAAGGAGGGTACCCCACTGGCACAGCCCCGCGAGCACAGCGGGAGGAGACTTCGAGACGAGGCTCACGACACCCCACAAAAAAAAATAAACCCAGTATTGCCCTGGTTTATGACTGGCTCACCAACATGGGTGGCGGTGAGAAGTTACTTCTAGCATTACACAAGGCTTACCCCGATGCTCCGATCTACACCTCTGTTTTTATCCCAGAGAACTGTCCACCCTTTGCTGGGCTTGATATCCGGACGACCTATCTGCAAAACCTGCCCAAATTTTTGCGGCGGCGGCATCAATTATTCCCTGTCTTACGCGCCCATGCTTTTCGTACACTCGACCTAAGTAAATACGACATTGTACTATCTAGCGCCAGCGCCGAAGCCAAGGCAGTTCAGGCTCGACACGATGCTGCGCATATATGCTACTGCCACACCCCAACTCGTTATTATTGGAGCCACTACAAAGAGTATAAAAAAGATCCTGGCTTTGGTCGACTAAACCCCCTAATCCGACTGGTTATACCACCTTTTGTAGCTTGGATGCGCAAGCTCGATCTAAAAGCCGTAGCCGGTGTTGATTATTTTATTGCCAATTCACACGCTGTTCAGGCTAGAATAAAAAAATATTATAAGCACGATTCGTCTGTTATATTCCCACCAGTACAAATAGAGCGCCTTCAACCAAAACAACCAGTTGCCAAGGCAGATTTTTACCTTGTTGTTGGTCGACAGAATAGTTATAAGCGCACAGATATAGCTATAAAGGCTTGTAATCAGTTAAAAAAACGACTAATCGTTATCGGCAAGGGAGACGAACACAATAATTTGTTAAAACTTGCCGGGCCAACCATCGAATTTATGACCAACGTAGACGATAAGGCGGTCATAGCCTACTTTCAGCAAGCTAAAGCCTTTATATTCCCCCAGCAAGACGATTTTGGCATTACAGCCGTCGAGGCTATGGCTGCCGGCACACCAGTTATAGCCTATAAGAAAGATGGAGCTCTAGATTCGGTAGTAGATGGCACAACCGGCCTATTTTTTGCCGAACAAACTACCAAATCTTTAGTAGAAGCTATTAAGCGTTTCGAAACCTTGACCTTCTCGACCACAGTTCTACAAAAACACGCTGAGCAATTTAGTGAAGAACGATTTATAGAACAAATCCACGAGTTTGTAGAAGCCCATACCAAAACAGCTATTTAGCTGTCACGAAGTCTTGCGTGTTCTTCCCACTCTTTAAGAAAATCACTACTAGACCAAAGCTTATCCAGACCAACACCGCTAACAACTTTGATGTTATATTTCTGACAAGTAGCCCATTCGGGGATACTATGTTCGTCAATACGATCTCCGCCTTTGGTAAAGACATTAGGTCTTAGTTGTTCCAAAGCCTTAGAAACAGTTTGATCGTTTTCAATTTCGAACGGCACAACGTAGTCCACTCCGCGCAACGCGCTAACAATAAGCATCCGTGTCGCCAAATTTTGAAATGGCTTTCCCTTCTTGTTCTTAAGAAAAGCATCACCATTAACAATAACCACGACAGTATCACCGTACCTACGGCTTTGCATTATGCAACTAATATGACCGGGATGGATTGGGTCAAAACCACCACTTGTAGCTACAATCTTTCCTAAATGAGGCCGGAGGGCATCTAACTCTTCGAAGGTTACAATCTTAGCTCCAAAATCCTGTACATTCATATTTGATTCTCCTAGATAAATGGTCTAACTGTAATTACATAAAGAGTCTAACATAAAAGTATGAATAAAAAAGATTGACTTTGTAAACGATGTAAATAAGAATGTAGAGTAGTATGACAGAATATCAATTCAAGCAACTTGTCGTAGGGACACTAACTGAACAGACTAGAGTTATCGGTCAAATAGCTCAACAGCTTGATGAGATTAAAGAACACCTAGAAGATCAAGATGCTGGACTTGATGCTTTTGCAAACTCAGTAGGTGAACGCTTTGAACAAGTGGATAGCAGATTAGACAAGCTGGAGATCAAAGTAGATTTAGTTTATGACTGGCTAAATCAGGTTCTATTCAACACTTGGGCGCCAAATGTAAAATTTAGTCCAAATAAAATTCCAGAATAAAACAATTACTGAAGCCGAGGCTAGGGCCACCAAGAAGTGCAAACCGGCCCTAACAAGAACATAAATAAGTAGCGTGCTCAGTAGCATTCCTAACCAAGCTGAACCATGAAACTCAACTAATAACTGACGACCGGTCTTTGTAACTGGCGCGGTGTATGTCCAGCGCTTGTGTAAAATAAAGGTGCACAAGAATGCCCCCTCGGCGCTTATTAACGAGGCTAGAATCAACGGCAAGCCGACTAGCTTAAGCCAAAAGGTAAGCATAGCGGCATTCACTGTAAAGCCGAACGCGCCAACAATACAAAAGCGTATAAAATCCTTCATCTACATGTCGTTTCGGACAGTGCTTGCATTTGCTTCTGGCACCTGCCAAAAAATATTACGTAATAGCATCCGTAAGATTCTTATACCATCGTAGAAAGGTCGTAGATTTGCTACACCAGCTCTGGTGTCATAACTGATTGGCACCGAATACACCGACTCGCCTAACCTAGCCATCTTAGTAACCATTTCCATCTCTAGGGCGAAGCCTTCTGATTCAACATGTGGACGCAGTCGCTCTAAACTAGGGCGCGACCATGCAAAATAACCACTCAGAACATCAGTAACTTTAGAACCATAGATAAAGCGCACAAGCTGCGAAAAAATTATATTTCCGACCCTATTAAGTGGCGTCATTGAGCCCTTAGCAATCCGGCCGTTCAGCCGTGAGCCCACTACTACATCACAAAAACCTGAATCAATCGGCTCAATCATGCGTAGGATTTCACTCGAGCTATAAGTAAAATCACCATCTATCATTATTATATAATCTGTTTTGTTATCAATGCTGTAGAAAGCCGATCTTACTGCGTTACCCTTACCTTTTCTAGGCTCAAATATAACCTGAGCTCCTGCCTTTGCAGCAACTTCAGCTGTCTTATCAGTCGAATTGTTATCTATAACCAAGACTTCTAGCTCGTAGCCGCTCTTAGCAAGTTGTTGC
Source organism: Patescibacteria group bacterium (assembly GCA_035568355.1). Taxonomy (GTDB): domain Bacteria; phylum Patescibacteriota; class Saccharimonadia; order Saccharimonadales; family EFPC-124; genus DATMOD01. The sequence goes on along the minus strand of DATMOD010000055.1, from coordinate 593 downwards.
GTAGAAAAACCGCTAACAACATCGGCGATACCGGCTTCTTCGTTATAACATGGTATAATTGCAGTGATCTTTTTCATAATTATATAGCTCGATTAATTATTTTAAACAGTAAAAACTAACACACCGACCCACTCGTCGTAAAATTCAAATATACTATACCATAAAGAGCTTAAAATACCAAATTTTATTTCTATCCAAAGTGTACAAAAATGGGGTATACTGTGATCAGTTTTATGCAGAGCATTATTCGTGTTTTTAAGTTTTTGCAGAAGTATCTGCTTAAGATCCCTCGGGATTTCTGGTTTATTGTTGGGTTATTTTTAATCAATCGCGCTTTACTGACGATGATCGGTTACGCTGCTTGGCGTTTTTTTGGCTCCATCACAACTGGTAGTCTAGACGGCGTATGGCAGTTCTCACATGACGCATCTTGGTTATCACACCCCAGCCCATTACTGAGTGTTTGGGGACACTGGGACACAAACTGGTACCTTAAGCTTGCCCACAGTGGCTACGCCGGAGCTGACCGTTTTGGTCTAGTATTCTTCCCTCTATTCCCATTAATGGCGCGCGTGGTCGGAATCCTTATTGGT
>DATMOD010000054.1:0-8626 GCA_035568355.1 Patescibacteria group bacterium | reverse complement strand
AAGAATGGCTTTAAATTTACTTCTAGTACCTATGCTAATACGCCAGTTACGCTACTGCTGATTGTTGGTATTTTAGGATTGGTTACTTCTAGCATCTTTGCTCCATTAGCCATGTTAGCTGGTGGCCAACATCTCACTACGTCTCTTGTGCTTGCGGCTATACTGAGTTCGCTTTTGTTGGTCGTTAATCGTAAGGGTGCTTTTTCTGAGGTGATGGGTGTGCTGTCATTAGAAAATAGCATTGTTGCCTTTGGTATTCTTGCTGGGCTGGAACAATCCGCAGTTTTGCAACTAGGTATTATATTTGATGTGTCTATCTGGGTAATCGTGGCAACTGTTTTTGTGCCATTGGTGTACCAGCACATAGGCTCCCTGGATGTAACTAATATGAAGAAGCTCAGAGACTAGATATGTTGTTTATTATTACCATTTTAGGTTTTGCAATCGCCACTTTAATCTCGGTTGTTGCCAAAAAAAGACGCATCATGGAAGTCGCCTCTGTAGCCGCCAGCGTTGTGGCATTAGTCTCGATGTCGGTCATTGCGTACCAGGTCGGCACAACGGGTGAGGTTTATAGCCCCTTGCCTTTTGTAAGTATAGACTCAATGGGTGCAATTGCGGGATGGCTAGTTGGTGTGGTCGGGTGCGCCAACATGCTTTATGCTGTACCTTATTTTGGTAAAGAATTAGCCAAACAGATTGTTTCGCCCAGGAGAGTCAAGAAATTTTATATTCTTACCAATGTTTTTCTTGGAATGTTACTTTTGTGCGTGGCTGCCAATAACCCAGTGCTAGCTTGGATACTCCTAGAGGCTACCAGCCTATCGACTGTTTTTTTGATAAATTATTACAACAAGCCTTCTACCATCGAGGCTGCTTGGAAGTATCTTATTATTAGTTCGATTGGTTTGTTGTTGGGGTTTTTGGGAACGTTGCTCTACTTTACGGCTCTTGGCCACCAAGGATCAATCGGTCTGATCAGTTGGAATGATTTGCTGGCTCAGGCTGGCCAACTCAACCTCACAATCGCTAAAGTTGCCTTTGCGTTAGTAATGATTGGTTATGGTACAAAGGTTGGTCTAGCCCCAATGCATACCTGGAAACCTGATGCCTACAGTAAAGCTCCAGCACCAATCGGCGCCTTATTTTCTGGAGCGTTATTGCCAGTTGCCTTCTTATTGATACTGCGTTTTAGAGCTATTACTGATGCAGCAGTTGGTGTCGCCTTCAGCCAACATTTGCTAATTGGGTTTGGGCTACTCTCGATTGTGATTGCTGCTTTCAGTATCATGGTGGTCGGGCGTTATAAGCGTCTGCTCGCCTATTCTACTATTGAGCACACCGGTATTATAGCTCTAGGGTTTGGTTTTGGTGGTATCGGTGCTTTTGCGGCAGTGCTGCACATGATCTACCATTCAATGATAAAATCGTCCATGTTCTTTGCAACCGGTAATATTTTACTGAAATACAGTACAGCCCATATAAAGCGAGTTACTGGGGCTCTGGGTGTTATTCCATCTACGTCTGTCTTGTTCTTTATTGGCTTTTTAGCTGTGACAGGTCTGCCACCTTTTGGGATATTTCTAACGGAGCTGATGACATTGTCTGCAGGGGTCAGCCACTACCCAATAATTGTAGCCATCGCCCTAATAGCTATGGTTACGATGTTTGTTGGGCTATTCAAACACATCAGTGGCATGGTACTAAGTGAACCACCCTCCACGGGTAGTGGCATCAAACCTGGCGAAGACAGTAATTGGTTGTTGGTCATGCCAGCTGCAATGTTGGTGCTAGTACTGATTCTTAGCTTTTATGTACCACCGTTCTTGCAAACATTAATTCAAAAGGCTATCGGACAGTAATGAAAGAGTTGTTCAAAAAATATATTCCTGATGATGCTAAGGTATCATATGACACCAAGACGGCGATCTTTGAAGTGTCTGCAGCTGACATTCGTGAAGTAGTGTCTAACCTACTGAAAAAACATCTGTCACTTAAACTAATTGATGCTACCGATGAACGTGCAGATGATGGTGGTTTTAGGGTGTGGTATGTGTTCGGGGTGCCGGGTGATGATCTGTTTGTTATGCCTTTTATTTGCCTAGATGATGGGGATACCCTACCTTCGCTTGCCGGTATTACAGTCGCGGCTCTTAATTATGAGCGTAAGATTCAAGAGTTCTTTGGTATTAAACTGACAGGCCATCCCAATCCGCAACGACTACTATTGCACGAGAATTGGCCAGATGACGCTTTCCCCCTTCGTAAGGATTTTAATTGGAACAAGCGACCAAAAACTGCAACTGGCACCTATAAGTTCCAGTCTGTAAAAAGTGAGGGCATATACGAAATACCAGTGGGGCCAATCCATGCTGGTATTATCGAGCCAGGTCATTTTAGGTTCAGTGTAGCCGGCGAATCAATCATGCTGCTTGAGGCTCGATTGGGATTTGTACACAAAGGTACCGAAAAGTTGTTTGAAGGCCAGACCCTTGAGAAGATGGTTAAATTATCCGAGAAGATATCTGGTGATAGCTCGTTTTCGCACTCACTAGCTTTTTGCCAGGCCATAGAACAACTGGCTGGAATTGTTGTACCAGAGAGAGCCAAATATTTAAGAACAATTTATGCGGAGTTGGAACGACTAGCTAACCATGTAGGCGATATCGGCTTTATGATGCTGGATACTGGTTTTAATTTTGGTGGATCGCAAGGGGCAAGGTTGCGCGAAATGGTCATGCGTATCAATGATCGTTTAACTGGCAGTCGTTTTTTACGAGGGGTTAATAGTATCGGTGGTGTTACTCAAGATATCTCTGGCGATGTGGCTACAGGCTTAGCTAAAGAATTAGACGATCTTCTTAAGGATTTTTCAGAATTGATCGAGATTGCCGAAGATAGCGCTGCGCTACTTAATCGCTTAAAAGGCACCGGCCCACTACCCCACCACATAGCTAAAGATTATGGTGCGCTTGGGGTGCCAGCCAGGGCCGTAGGTATTGCGACTGACGCTAGGGCAGAACATCCTTATGCAGCTTACGATCAGCTGTCTTTGGGCCCGATTGCCACTGCTGAATCTGGGGATGTTTACGCACGTTTTAGTGTTCGGGTTCAAGAAGTACGTTCAGCGGTAAAGATTATTCAGCAAGCAATTGAGTCAGTGCCGGATGGCCCGATTCGAGCAAAAGTCCCTGCAGCTATTGAGCTAAAACCAAATGCTGTGGCGCTTGGGATCGTTGAAGGCTGGCGCGGAGAAATAGTGCACTTTATTAGGACAGATTCTGATGGTCAGATAAACCGTGTCGCTGTGCGGGATCCGTCATTTATAAACTGGCAGGTAGTTGGCTATTGCGGTGCTAACCAGGTAGTGCCTGATTTTCCGCTTATCAACAAGAGCTTTAACTTGTCCTACACTGGGCACGACTTATAGGGACTACGGGAATAGCCCCTACCTACTTCCCTGTCATAATGAATTCTTTTCTCTGACTGGATTCCCAATCAAGTTGGGAATGACGGGGAGGGATATACCTAAGGGGCCGTCCCATTAGACGATATGCCGAGTATGACCCTATACACGAGTGCGGCCAGGCGCCGAGGAATAAAACAAATTCTTAGTTTAGGCTTGGGTAGGCCTGATTAGTCATAGCGCCAGAATCTTGATTAGGGCTATTGACTTGTACCTGCCCAGGATTAACCACGGCGTTATGGTTAGATATTGCTGCTACATAAAACACAAACATTACAACCAGAACGATAGCTAAATAATTAGTAGGTTCTGGGTTCTTGTTGGCCTTGTTGTGGGCAATCTGTATGTAGCGTTCAGATATTGCCGCTATCACTAGAGTAGTGGCTAGAACGAACATGGCAAAACCCAGAACTTCTATTAGCGCCATCAAGCTGCTACCGTCAGCAGCTGCTAACAGACTACCCCACAGTAGAGCGACGACATTGATAGCCAGAAATATTACTGACCCAATGCCCAAGATCTCAACAAAGTGGCCGTTTGTTATTGCCCAACTACGTTTGAGCGCAGATACAGAATCAGCCGAGGTATTATCAATAAGTATAAATTTAGCCAGGCTCAATCTAATAAATACATAGAATGCTATTATCCAAACTACAAGGTTTAGAATGATGGCGATAGGTCCAATAAATTGCGAGCTCATTATTAGTACGTTTGTTATGAGCATTGTAGTTAAAAAAGCGGCTAGTAAAATCAAGTACACTTCAGCAATAGGCATAGTGCGTTTAAAACTCTGCTTTAAAGCAAAGTTAAAGCTTAAAGCTTTGCCGCTAGACGAAGCCAAAGCTACAGTGATTTGCAAAGCTTTTAAGAATGATCCAAAACCTAATAAAAACAAAGAACCGAGGGCTGCAGTTATGAATATGTGCATGTCTTTAACGCTAGACACTCTATCTGCAAGAGCGCTAAGTCTTTCTGCTAGATATGGTGACTGTGAGTTGGCTATAGCGTTAGCCACAAAGTCTGGTGAGTGATTAATTATATAGGCAACGAGCACAAAACCCACGATACCTGCTGTGACAAATAATATAATTATCGCTAGTGTGTTAAAGAACGCTAGACCAATTAGAAGTTGGCCATTTACGTCAAAAAGTTTGCGCACCCCGCGCCAGGCTGTGCTAAATGGGTTGCCATCGTACGCCTTAGATTTACTGGTTTCTGACTCAGACTGCGACATACAATTAACCCTCGCTTACATTGGTTTTCGTTGTTTATATAATAGCATAAGTGGGATAGAGGGAGTTGGGAAATCTGAAGCATGTCTACGTAACATATAAGCTGAGCTTAGTAGTTTATGGTATAATATTCTCGCTCTAGGGAAGGGGCGAGAATGAAGAAAAACCTGCGATACGTCGCTATCGCATTCGTGTTGTTCTACATTTTCAGTCAGCCGACGAACGCGGCCGACACAGTGAAATTCCTGGCGCACTACCTGCTTATGGCGGGCCGTTCGGCAGGAAAGTTTCTTGGGAGTCTCGGGCATTGAGCCCATGGGATGGGCGCACCCAGTGCACCCATCCCCACCCTCCCTAGACGATGCCGGACTTTCCTCGTTTTTAATTAAATGAGACGTGTCCGGCTACTTTCTTATATGCGGCTACTATCTAAAACTGTCCTGGCCTCATTTATATCTTTTGTATTCATTAAAGCCTCACGTAACTCCCCTGCCCCGGCAAAGTCCCGAACATAGATTTTAAAGAATCTTTTGAGTGGCTGATAGCTGCGCTTTTGGCCCTGCCAAGTTTGTTCGAACAGGTCTAGGTGGTAATGTAACAACTCTAAATATTCAGCTGGGGTGTGATGTCTTGGATTTTGTTCAAAGCAAAACACATTATTAAACGCTCCGCGGCCAATCATAATACCGTCTGCGCCGGTCTCGGCAATCCGGTGTAGCCCGTCTGCTCGGTCAGCAACATCGCCATTACCTATTATTAGAGTCTGCGGCGCAATTTTATCACGCAATTTTACAGCTTTAGCGATTTCTTGCCAGTGGGCCGGTACCTTACTTAGCTCTTTGGCTGTGCGGGCATGTATGGTTAGGGCGGCCAAGTCTTGTTTTAATAAAAAACCTATCCACTCGTCTGTATTTGGCTGGTTAAAACCAATGCGAGTTTTGACACTAACTGGCAGACCACCTTCTTTGGTGGCGGTAATTATCTTAGCTGCTAGATCAGGCGTCTGTATCAAAGCCGAGCAGGCACCTCTTTTAATAACATCTCTAACCGGACAGCCCATGTTAATGTCTATGCCAACATAACCCATGCTAGCAAGATCTTTGGCCATCAAGGCAAAATGCTCTGGCTTTGTGCCCCAAATTTGAGCAATCAAAGGTTGGTCGGTGGATGTAAAACGTAATCTGGCCTCTGTGCTATGTCGGCCATCCGGGCTGCAATAGCCATCAGTATTAACAAATTCTGTAAAAAATACATCTGGTCGGCCAGCTTTAGCCACTACTTGGCGGAACACGGTATCAGTAGCTCCATCCATAGGGGCTAGAGCGAAAAATGGTTTTGTTAATTTAGACCAATATGACATACTAAAGGAGTATACCATCAATCGGCCCTCAATCATTCTTAATTTGGGTAAGCTTGATTGTAAAAATCAAAAAATATGTTATAATTTACTATAAAATGTTAGTAGTAAAGCAAGGTAAAACTTGATGGCGGAACGTTATATTGAACATCCAGCGCATGATTATAGCCTTCTTGACCGCGCGCTACTAAAGCTTAATACACTAAGTGCTAGTGTTGAGGCGCCAGAAGGTGCTGGTCGTACTCAAAGAATTGCCAGAAAAATAGGTGCTCTAGCGCTCACACCCACTGGCTTGGTGACAAGTGGCATGGCTATATATAGTGCAATCAAATTTGGCACGCACCTATCCCCAGATATGTTTGACCATTTGCATTTTGGCGGCTCAGGGCGTGGAGGGGCACGTCATATCGTAACACCAGAGACGCCCATAGCGAACCCAGCTGCAGCAGATACGATTAAAACACCTGCCGCTATGACGCATCCAGTCCAGTTAGTTTCGGAAGTGACACCGGAGGAATCACATGCAGCGTCCGTAAAGCCCGTGGAGCTCCCCAGTATTAAAGAGGGCGAGGGCATTTACGACTATACAGAAAGAGCCGCCCGTGAAAACGGTGCCCCTAAAGTCAGGGCTATCGAAATTGCACACGAAGCTGCCTTTCACGACGACAAACTGGTCCATGATCTAGTCGGTGCAGACCCAAGAAATTATATCGCTCATCATACAGCTTCAGGCAATCCGCATGGTGAGGTGATAGGCTTTGGGCATAAGGGCGAGCTTACTACAAAAGAGAAAGCAGTGGAAAGTAATTGGCTGCAGAGAGAGCTTAGTCATCGCAGCGGAGAGCAGGGTAGCGCCACTGGATCTCAAGTAACCATCAGTAATACGCAAGGTAGTGTAGACCTACAAATGCCCGACGGGTATACGGCTAATCTAGATGGTAATACTATCCATGTTCACCCTAAAGGCGGCGGTAACTTTGAGATTGGCCTAGGTGATAATTTCATACAAAGAGGGAGATTGTCTGATAATGCACAGAACGCAATTACGGAGGCCCTAAGTGCACACAATCTAAATCCCACTATGAGCATCACCTCCAAGGCCGAGTATCATGGATATTTTTTTGAAGAAGGCCAAAAGCCTAAAGATATCAATAAGGCAGGTATTATTAAATATATGCTCGGCCCAGATGCAGGAAAGTTACAAATTGGTGACCATGGTTCTGTAATCGACGTTTCGAATATGAAGTCCTGGCAAGACGGAAAAGGACCAACGCATGTTGATTTTATAGATGGGCGAGGCCATGCGATAACTATGCCGATTGGTAGTGATGGCAAGTTGCATCCTAGTGGTGAGCTTAGAGAGTTGGTAGACAGACATAAAGTTTATGTTCGACCTTTCAGGCTGGGTGACTATGGCACCATAAAAGTATATGCTACGGAAGTCCCCGTAGGTGAACCTGCTAATTTTTCCGACACATTAAATCAACCAGACCATCTGGCGAGACTTGCTGGAGTAGACGTAAAGATAACGGTGACTACAGACACTTCCGGTGGTGATCTATTGGGCCAATCGGCTGCAGGGCAACCATCACAAACACACCCGCCATCGGCATCAGGCTCTTCTGCGGATGGGAATTTTGGGACTTCTAATCATGCGGGTAAGCTATCGGTACCGGCAGTGGCTGCTGCTGTTGCCGGTGGAGTTATTGCAGGAGGGGTAGCTTATGTGGGGATACAGAATAGAGAATCCTTGAAAAAAGGTATGAAAAATGCACCCGGAAAGCTTAGTGGGGCTTATCACGCAGTCAAGAGAGCGCCCAAGAATCTGTATCACGACATCAGGGGCAAAGCGGGAGAGAAAGTTGCCCAAGAAGCATCTAGAATTGACACCTTAAGCCCTGAAGAACAGCAGAGACTTAAGAGGGCCGTCAGTACGTTTGAGTCGTTAATAGAAATAGAAGGCCCAGAAAAAGACAACACTATTCTTGAGGTCGTGAATGGCAAAAGAGCTATCGATGTTTACCAATACAGTTCTAAGGTTAGCCAACCAGGTCTAAATGACTATACGTTTATCCGCGTTCAAGAAGATGGGCTTCAATCCGGTTCACGGATTACTTTGACCAAAGAGGGATTGACGCGTAGCATCATGGAAGGTAAAATGCGGCTTTCCAACAGATAAGAATGTGAATAGTGGCTGCCGGGGTATCGCTTAAATTCCAGCATCCCCTATGTGTAGGTGAATTCGCTCACACTCGATAAATATGGTGCTATAACCTTGCTCCGCAAAACGTTAAAGGGCCGCCTAAAAAGTTCTAGCCCTATGGGCCTAGGTTCCTTGGCAAGAGAGGGTCTCAAACACGTAAACGCTAAGCCCCGTAAGGCCCAGCCCCATAAGCCCTACTTTTTTCTGCTATTGGCTTATTGGTCTTGTTTGTGGGGGTTAGCACTTTTAAGATTGAGCCGAGACCGATTAGTACTAATACACCGAGACCTATATGTCTCAAAAACTCCTGTCGATTCATCTTCTTGTGTAGAAGTTCGTCTAGCTGCTGGTTCATGGATCAAGCTTAA
>DATMOD010000053.1:0-5181 GCA_035568355.1 Patescibacteria group bacterium | reverse complement strand
GGGAACTCGAGTGTCTGACCATCGCTAAAGCTCTCAATTACCGCTGATTGCTCGCCACCAAGCACACCAGGAATAAGTCGCGTAACGCTGTCAATAACCACCATGGCTGGGATTTCACCGCCCGTGAGGACGTAATCGCCGATTGAGATTTGACGATCAACAAGTGCAGTAACACGCTCATCGTAGCCTTCGTAACGTCCACAGATAATAATAAGCCCATGCGACTCGTCGGCTAGCTGTTGAGCCAAGGCTTGTATCCAGCGCTCGCCACGAGGAGTCATGAGCAGTACTTGTGCGTCGGGATCGTGTTGCTTGGCGGCCTCGATTGCAGCAAACAGCGGCTCAGGCCGGAGTAGCATGCCCGCACCACCGCCATAAGGAGTGTCATCTACCTGTCGACGTGGACCAATGCCAAATTCACGCAGGTTCAGACAACTAAAAGCCACAATACCTAGATGTTGAGCCTTCCAAAGCATACTTGTGGTAAATACAGGTTCGAATAGCTCAGGAAAGAGCGTGATAATTTGAATACGACGTGCTTTCATCGCTCTAAGCATATCATGAGTAAACTGGACCAGTAAAAAAGTCGTATGCCTAGCATTCTAGGGTACAATATATGGGATGAATCATTATCGAGAGGCTTATAAGCGACTAAATGTTGCTCAAAAACAGGCAGTTGATGCCACGAACGGCCCAGTGATGGTGATAGCTGGTCCAGGCACTGGCAAGACCCAGTTATTGAGTGTTCGTGTTGCGCATATTTTACAGACTACAGACACAGCACCAAATAACATTCTGTGCCTAACTTTTACAGAATCAGCCGCTACAGCAATGCAGCAACGGTTGGCCGAGATGATTGGCCCAGATGCTTATAAAGTCGCCATCCATACCTTCCATAGTTTTGGTAGCGAGATTATTAGCCAATATCCAGCTTATTTTTACGAAGGAGCACATTTTAGGCCAGCCAGCGAGCTGAGTAGTTTTGAGGTTCTGCAGCGCTTGTTCAGCACCTTGCCACATGTCAGCCCACTGGCAAAAACCATGAATGGCGAGTTCACAATGCTACCATCTGTTAAGCAAGCTATATCGTATTTAAAAAAAGCTGGACTGAGTCCAGACGAGCTAAGAGCTATCTTGCGCCACAACCAAACTTTTGTAGACTATGCCGAGCCATTAATAACTGAGGTTTTTGCTAGCGGAAGACTCAGCGTTAAGCTGCTCGATAAATTTACCACCCTCATAAACGAGCTGGAGGATTTTAAAACAACCCTCCCACCCCTAGAAAATTTAGTGCAGCTTAGTAGGGTCTGTATAGCCGAATTGACTAGCGCCGTAGAAGATTCCACGGGCCAAAAGACCACCAAGCCACTGGCAGCCTGGCGCACACGCTGGTTAGAGTACGATCACAAACGGCAGCTAAAGTTTAAAGACCGAACAAGATCAGAGAAGTTATACGCCTTGGCCGATATCTATCAGCAATATATCAGCGCCATGGAACAAAACGAACTGTTTGATTTTGACGACATGATTATGCGCACCATCCGCGCACTAGAAACTCACCCAGAGCTACGCTATAACTTGCAAGAACAATATCTATATATAATGGTCGACGAGTTTCAAGATACCAACGGCGCCCAGACTCGCCTTATAAACAATTTATTAGATAATCCAGTACACGAAGGCCGACCAAACATTATGGTGGTGGGGGACGACGACCAAGCAATCTATGCTTTTCAAGGCGCCGAGGTTAGTAATATGATGCAGTTCACAACTACCTACAAAGATCCTCTAGTCGTAACGTTACGCGATAATTACCGATCCACAGATTCAATTCTAAGTCTGGCCCGCCAAGTTATTACTCAGGCCGAGAGTCGACTAGAGACTACTCTGGCTAGCGTTAATAAACAGTTAATACCTCACAATACCAAGCAGCCAGACATTGCTGAGCTACATCAGCTAGAAACGCCGACCGAACAATATACCTGGGTTACTGCACAGATCAAACAACTCATAGCCAGTGGTACTGAGCCCAATAAGATCGCCATCCTTGGTCGTAATCATCGGCACCTACTGGATATTCTGCCACATTTGCATAATGCAGACCTAATGGTCAATTACGAACGCCGTAATAACTTGCTAGAAACCGAGCATATTACAGCACTAATGGTGCTAGTTAGAGTAGTTACTGCTCTGGGACAACAAGATTTTGATGAAGCCGAAGCTCTATTGCCAATGTTGCTAGGCTATCCCTTTTGGGGCATATCTACCAAGGCTCTATGGCAGTTGTCTATCAAAGCTTACCAAGAGAACAAATTGTGGCTAGAATTGATGTTAGAGAGCGATGACCAGCTAGCAGATATCGCTGAATTCTTAATTATCGCTGGTCACCAGTCGTTGTACCAGCCATTGATGGTCATGCTGGATATTTTGATTGGAAGCCAAGAAGCGCCCGCCGCCCCATTCGTAACAGATAGTCCCACTCCAAAAATACAGCCTCCTCTTTCTACATCATCTCCGGTTACAACCGAGGATCCAGTAATAGATCCGTTTTTGTCCTGGATCCCCAATCAAGTTTGGAATGACGTTGCGCAACAAAAGATTTCTATGAGCCACAATTTTCAGTCGCCATTTAGAGCCTACTACTTCGGTGATAGTACTCTGCAAACCCAACCAGACGCTTACCTAACTCGACTGAACAATCTAAAGACTATGTACCGAGCTTTGCAAGAATATCGGCCAGACCAGTTCTTAATGTTGAACGATTTTGTAGAATTTATAGATTTGCATATTAAAACAAAGTTGCCTTTAGTGGACACTAGCACCCACCACGAAGCGTTAGCTGCCATTCAATTGATGACTGCCCACAAGGCCAAGGGCTTAGAATTTGATGCAGTATTTGTGCTTGATGCCAAAGAGCAGGTGTGGGGTAATGGTGCACGACGCCGACATAGCTCAATAAACTTCCCGCACAATCTACTGATAGAGCCGGCTGGTCAAAACCTGGATGATTGTTTGCGACTATTTTTTGTAGCCATGACCCGTGCTAAAAATCAACTATATCTGTGTGATTACCGATTCGACGATGCTGGCAAAAATAGCCCGATGGTGTCGTTCTTGCAAACGGAGGCCTTAAAGGTCATAGGGCATACACCATCAACTGCCTCAGCCCCTCCCGGGATTCCAAGGAGTCACCCTGGAATCCCGGCTGAAGGCGATAATGGACTCCGCCGACTACTGGAGCCACAGCTCGCTAACTACAAGCTCAGCGCCACCCACTTAAACAATTTTATAGATATAACCAACGGTGGCCCACAAACTTTCTTGCTACAAAATCTATTGCATTTTCCGCAAGCTATGAGCGTTCACAATATATTTGGTTCAGCTATCCATAAGGTGTTACAGAGAGCTCACAACCACCTAACTAGCAGTGATCAAAGACGACCAGTAGAAGACATCTTGCACGATTTTGAACTGCATTTGCAGAATAGCCATCTAAGCGATATTGACTTCACTCATTGGCTAGAGAAGGGTAGTGATGTATTACAAAACTACCTTGAGAAGCGCTACAGCACCTTCACGGTTGATCAAAAATCTGAATATCCCTTTGCCAGCCAGGGCGTTATCATAGACGGCGTTCGGCTAACAGGCAACATAGACCTGTTAGAGATCGATCAAAAAGCCAAGACCATTACTGTAATCGATTATAAAACTGGCAAACCAGCCACCAGTTGGCAGGGTAAAGATGACTACCAGAAGGTTAAACTCCACAAATATCGCCAACAGCTTATGCTGTATAAACTTTTGGTAGAGAACTCCCGAACCTTTGGTGGTAAATACACAGTGCCCACTGGCATAATTGAGTTTATAGAACCAGGCCCAGATGGTGATATTCAAAGACTAGAGTTTACGTTCGAACCTGAAGAGCTAGATCGTTTTAGGCAACTTCTTAAGGCTGTGTGGGACAAGATTATAATACTAGATTTACCAGATGTGAGTGGATATTCGGCTAACTATGCGGGATTGATAGAGTTCGAGAAGTCGTTGTTGAGTAACACAATCTAAAAGATTCTACTAGTAACTACTATTCACTGGGTGTAGAATACTAGAGAAAGCATAAGTGGAGAGCTGGGATATGGTAGTAACAAATGCCGCAGAGATTTTGGGTGTCGGGACACCTGAACTACTCATAGTTCTTGTTATTGTTCTGCTGATTTTTGGTAGCAAAAAACTACCGGAATTAGCACGCAGTCTTGGGCAATCAGCCAAAGAGTTACGCAAAGGCATAAACGATGACACGAGCAATGATAAAGTTCAAGAAACAGATAAGCTCAAAAAAACAGATCAAGCCTGAGCACAATAGTATTCAACAGACTTTTCTAGAACATCTAGCCGAACTAAGATCTAGACTGTTGGTGGTGGTGGCTGTACTGGTGGGTGGTTGTGTGGTGGGGTACATATTCCACGACATGATCGCTTCGTTTTTATTAAGCCCCCTAAAGGGTGAGAAGCTCATTTATCTAACTCCAACTGGTGGCTTGGATTTCATTTTTAAGATATCTTTCGATGTTGGGGTTTTAATTGCGATACCGGTAGCCATCTACCAGCTTTATCAGTATCTCTCACCTCTTATTAAAGTGCACCAGCGGACACGTCGATTCGCGATATTTGTAGTTTTACTATCCTGTCTGCTAGCCATCATTGGTGTATCGTTCGGTTATTTTGTTATCCTACCCTCGGCAATAGCGTTTCTGGCCAACCTCGCCGGCAAATTTCTGCAACCAAACCTAACCGCAACTTCTTATTTAGATTTCGTATTGCTGCATTCTATCGGCATGGCAATAATCTTTCAATTGCCGATTTTCTTATTATTCATAAATATGATCAACGGCCCTCTAAAGCCGGCCTCCCTGTTCCGGTTTGAAAAATATATGGTGCTTGGCGCAATAGTTGTCGCCGCGCTAATAGCACCCCCAGATTTTACCAGCCAGGCAATTGTTGCCGTACCGGTCTTTGCCATGTACCAGCTTGGTATTATTATGGTGGTCATCCAAAATCGTATGCGCACCCAACCCGCACTTCAGGCTAGTCAGAAAGCCCCGCTCGTTACGGCTCCAATTATAAGTACTACTCCCAGCATCACAAAACATATTCCACGACCACATAACCCAACCCCTAAACCAG
>DATMOD010000052.1:0-15218 GCA_035568355.1 Patescibacteria group bacterium | reverse complement strand
CACTAGGTCCGTTATAGCCGGACTAATACTCTTTTGCATTAACACCGTTATAGCTGCGATATTTCTGGTTTTGAATCTGGATGCGACGAACGCCTTTTTGATCAGTCTTTGTTGGTCAATCGTACTTGCTGTTAGCGGCGCAATAAAGCTACGGCTAAATCGACAAATATATAACCTAAACTCACCTTTTTTAACGCTTAAGGATATCGTCTGCCTTGCTCTATCTATTACTGTAGGCTTGAGTGTTCTTGCGCCTTTTATTTCTAGCCATAGTCTAATCACTTTGCTGCAAATTATCAGTAACAGTGGCGACAACATCAACCATTTGGGGCTTATTCAGGCAGTTAGCGCTTCGCATGGCTACCTGCACGGCTCTAAAGAACAGTTAATGAACATTGTATCGCCATTATTCTTTGGGTATCCGCTGGGTTGGCACGTAAATGTGGTGATGTTCGGCAGTTTTTGGCCCGTAGGCCTGTTCCATCATACCTTCGGCATCTTATATCTGTACTACGCTGCCTTTGCCGTAACTGGAGCTAGCCTAATGTATCTTTTCTGTTTGCTAACTTTAGAGGCCAGCAAGGTCATACAGAAGCGGCTTACAGGTCAGGCCATATTCACTATGGCTGCTTTATCGATAGTCGTTTGGACATTATGGTGGTTTGATTTTGTGGTAAAAGGCTTCCCTAACTTTCTAATGGTACTAGCCCTAATGGCACTGTTAATATTCTGTTTGTATGATTATCTGTCAGCCAAAACCCGCGCCAGAACCTTATTTAGTCTATCGACTAGTTTGTTGGTGCTCATGGCCATCGGCACAACCTGGCTTTTCTTGCTTCCTGCCGCCGGAATATTGACATTCATCTGTTCGATTTTACGATTACGTTCTGACCAAAAGATCCACACATCTGTGTGGCAATGGTTTTACCCCCAACTAGTTGTGTGGGCGCTATCCGTACCTTTTTTGCTTTTTCAGCCGATCAACCAGCTACATTACGCAATCAAGAACACTATTAATTCTACTGGTAATATTGAGCATTTGGATACCTATCTAATCACGGCCACCTTCTTAATAGCCATGCTGGTTGTTGTGTTTTACAGAACTTCGACATACGTAAAGCTTATTGGCCTAGCTCTAGCACTATGTTTTGGATATTCATCAATGATATCAATCTATCAACATGCCACTCTTGGATATCAAGAATATTACTTCTATAAGCAACTGTACGTCGTGCAAATGCTGGTATTGATTCTAGCCGCACCACTCTTACTCGTGGTTGCTAAGAAAGCTTGGGGAGGGTTATCGGCATTAAATGCCGGGCTAACTAAGCGTCAAAGCAAGATAGTGGCGTTGGTGTTAGTGTTGGTCGCCCTGCTGGTGCTAGATAGTCACAGTTTTGCAAATATTAATAGCTATCGTAAAGGCCAGCTAGACAATACCGTTGCAGCAAGTGCGGCTAATATAATAGCCAGCACCTCTCTTACTAGCAACGATTTGCCAGTTATTTTCGTTGGTGATTGTAATCACGCCAACGATTATTTAGCTACCCATCTTTCAAGCACCCTACTAGAGAAAAATGATAACATCCAACAAAACATGTACTTTGGCGGGCTATTCGCTACGGACAAACCTCAGATGATGACTGCATTAATCAGCTACCGCGATAAGCGACCAGGACAGTTAATAACGATAGCCAGTCTTGACCGTCAGTTATTGCAAGATATGAGAGCCCAGCTGGGTTCTACTAACATTAATTACTTAGATATCGATGACGGCAATCCAAAAACCCCCTCACGCTGCCCGCTGTTCGTTCACTAGAGTGGATAGAGGCGAATACCTGACCTCGTGATTCTGAAAAAGTGCATGCAGGTCAGGGCGAATACTCATCTGATTAGATTACATAATCATAGTGACGGACCAGTAGGTAATGAATCACGTAGTGTTGGGGCGACCGTAGTAGTTGGCGCGTATTGCTGCGTATAGTTGTCATAGCTTGTTATCCATTGTCGCTGGCCATTGATAACAGCATAAATTTTAGTGTCGCCATCGTTTGTCGATATAGACTTACCAATCGGCAACATGGTCGGCAGCAAACCGAGAAAGGCAGACGATACGGTTTGCACTGATAGTGTTTGATTATTGGTCCATTGGTTGATTGCAGATAGTTGAATCTGGCGCTTCGTGCCAGCATCAATAGCCCAATAGCCTCCACCAACATCGCGAACAATAGAATTATTCCAAACCGATGTACCCCTGCTAATAATATCGGCTGCCTTAACATCGACTATTGTGTCATTAGAATAACCCTGATTTAACATTGTAGTAGGGCTAGTGAGGTACAAGAAGTTATTTTCTGAGACCACATATATTTTGCCGTCACCAACATCAGATGATGTTACATATTTGGTTAGAGGGCGTTCTGTAAATAATTTGTTAACTACTGAATGTAGGCTAGGAAGCCCAGAGCTTAATCCCCAGACAGTTAGCATATTAGAGTCCGTGGACGCGTAACCCACACCTTTGCGCATCATGTATGTTTTGGTGCCTGTCGTAAAACTACTAGGCAAAGCGCCACCGCTACCAAACCCAGTTAAAGTTGATGGGTTTAGCTGGACTGGGCTAGTCAAACCCCAGTTGGCAGCTGTAGGTGCATCGACAGTATAAAGGACTCCAGGCTGGCCAAAGACATAATTATTCGTGCCATCACTAACATATGAGCCCAGTGCGCCGCCAAATGGGAATTGAGACAAAGCTTCTTGGCTTACATATGTAATTTGTGAAGCATCACCACCCCACAAGGTAAAATCTTGCGGCGTAGGGAAGGTACGATATTTGCCGTTATCCATAATAACGTTCACGCCAGGCAGCCCAGCACCCTGAATAAAACGAGTGATTGGCGGCCCAGTGTTTATAAGACTGAGCATAGAGTCACTAATTGTCAGGGGCTTTTGGCCTCCGCCCAAATAGCCTGGCAAAAGATTAGCGGGTATCTGACGCTTGGAGCCATTTAGCATATAGGTGGCGCTGGAGCTAGGATTAGTCACCATCAGATTATTAATAGCAACCCCTTGTGGCAACATGTTTATGTGCCCCTGAGTCAGAACTGTCGTGGCTATCTGGCCATTATTTGAGTAGCCTAACAGATAAGCTGGGGCTATAAAGCCGTGTTTCTGACCAGTATCCACTAGGTACACTGTTGAGCCTGTCTGTGTTCGAACAATGGGCGTAGCGTTCTGTCCGTTGGTTAACGAGTTCAGCAAAGTATCGCCAACCACAACCGGCGCTCCAGGGAAAACGCTAAACGTTGCGGCATCGGCTGGGAGTTTTAATCCAGCATTAACAATATAATTCTGACCTGAAGTGTTTTGCGCTTTGAAAGTTGCAACCACAGAACCGTTAGTATAATGGCTAAACAATGCATTAGAGGGCACAATTGCCACGTTCGTATCCCCTTGCCAGGCCGTCATAGTATCCGGGGTGTCCATAAGATGTATTGTATTGCCGTCCACCAAATACATCCCTGGTGCGCCGTTAGGTGACGACTGCATAACAAACCCTAGTGGATTACTAGTAGGTAGCATGTTGCCCATTGCAGCCGGGACATTAGAGATATCTGAGCTGGAATATCCCCAAGTGGCCATTAATGGCTGAGACGAGAACCCATACTTCAAGCCATTGTCCGCCAAAAAGACGGTGCCAGTATTATCTGGTTTGAGAACTCGTGTTAAAGGAGACTTAACTGGCAGACTACTTATATAACCCGAGCTAAGCGGCACCAAAGACAGTTTATCGAGCCCCCAAGCCAACTTAACCTCTACAGAAGGTATTGGATACAGGGTGTTGCCATAAAGAACATACTGGGTAGGGTTACCGACAGCCCCAACTAATTGCGGATCTATCCCCCAGCTGGCACCAAACCAGTCATTGAAGGTAGTCCAAAAATTACGTATCCCATGAGCGCTACAGCTATCCCCTGACCCATAAAGATTGTTCAAAGCTGCTTGGTTTGGTTGGTAAGGCGTGTAATCGTAAAGAGAGGCTGTGGCCTGGTTTTCGATAGTGACGCTCGAGCTACCACAATCTCTGTTGGGATTGTAGAGTATGTTATTGCCTGGCCCAGGGACATAATTATACTGGTTAGAGTTGTCAGTATAGAGTCTGAGCTGATGCGTCATGTTGGTCACTTGGTTATAAAAACCAAAGTATTGACTGTCACAAGCGGCCGTATCAGGGCAACCATAACCTGCAGCTGTTTTATACTGTGATGGCATTGGCCAATCATCGGTCACAAGAATATTCTCTTTTTGTAACTGAACCAGTATCACCTGTGGGCTTATGTTATATTGCTGAGCTGCATTCCAAATAATTGTTGCCGCACTCTGAGCACCGGCTGGCACGGGGTTGCCGTTAAGGTTATTCTCATGAGTGCTCGGGTTCTCTTGATAGTCTTTTAAGCAAATAAATGGCATCGTAACCCCCTGCGACTCTGCATAAGCCCTGCGAGTTGTACTGCCGTACGGTTTAGTCCCCCAACTATCACAAGTTGGAACCTTAGAACTTAGGAATAACTGAATCTGATCAACACTCATAGAATTCTTGTTATAAAAAAGTGAATCATCTATTACATGCCCGGCTCGCCAGTCGCCACTTGTAACCGCATGAACTGGCGCAGAGACTAAGTTCTGTCCACTAATAAACAAGCACAGTAATGCACCGACAAGCCATTTAGGTTTTTTTAAGATATTTATCATGTCATTTACTTATGGTTATTGTTTGGTTTACTGGTGTTGATTGGTTAGAGCCATTTTTTGCTATCACTTGTAGCGACCAGTCGCCGCTCACAGAAAACTCACTGGCCGCTATATCGGAACCCTGGCAACCGCTGGTGGTGGCCTGAAAAGCAATCGGGAAGACTTTATTAACAGTTGGCTGGCCATCCTTGCTGAGCGCGATATCACACTCACCAGAAGTTAAACCAGCTATATTAACCCTCACTGCTAGCGGTTGACCGCTAGCAGGCTGCGAAGCTCTAGAAATCGTAGCGACAATCGTCTGAGCCGGCGTTGTTGATGTTGTCGAAGGGGCGGCAGCACTTGAGGATGCAGATTGTTGTTTGATAATATCTTGCTTTTGTTGATCTCTGGCTTGTTTTTCAGCATCCGTAAGTGGGCTGTAATTAATCTGACTTGACCCAGATCCTGATTGCGACACGGGTTGTTGCGATGGCTGATTGGGCTTATTTGTTGCTAGTTTCCAAATCAAAAAGTAAACTACAATCAACACAACTGCTATTAATAGAACAGCTAAAAAAGGACGCTTGCTTTTTTGTTTTGATAATCGCATAATGCACTCTTAATATAGCATGTGGGGCAAGCTTTTTGAATTGCCCTACAATGTCGGCTTCCACAACCTAAAGCGCAAAAAAGCTAGTCTCAAAAAAGTTATATGCAAATGTAGAGCAAGCGACATGCCACCAATAGTTAGAGCTAACAAGGGCCAACCATTTGGGTTACCAGAGGTAACTTGCACAATACCATTTTGCAGAATAGTCACAAAAAATGGTATAAACAATGTTGCAAAAAACAGAACGTAGAAAGCCCATGTTGTAAGAGCCGCAACTCTTACGAATAACCTGGCGAGCTTTTCTTTTAGCGCACTTGCATCCGAACTACGCAGCTCCAATGCACCCTGAGTAACATTCTTGCCAACCTCAAGCAGTTCATATGTAGCCACACCAATAATAGCCGCTGCTAAGATTACAGCGATGTTATAGGCGAGCACGCTATTAAGCGTGTGCCGTACAATCGAAAAGCTATTAGTCGAGCTTACAAGTGCCGTACTGATGCCATACGGCCCGAACAACAAATCATGAAAGTATTGGTTATGATTTATAAAAGCCAGGCCTTGGACTACGAAGACCGAGACAGCAATACAAACAACCAACATGCCGCTAGATAAAGACGGCGACATTAGTGAGTAAAGTGTGCCAAAGCGCCTCATGTGTTCGATTGCCCCTTAGATTATTCTAAAAACTCATCAATATTCTTGAGCACGCGTTTGTTATCATTGTGGATATCAAGACCATAGTTATTACTTAGCATACTGAAGTTTGGATTATAATAGGGGTCATGTTTAATGACATCACTCCAGCGGCGTACCATAGTTTCAGCCGCGGCATTAAGTTCTTTCATGTCACGATTAACATTAACTTTACCTACCGAAACTGACTCGTGGTGGTAGAGCCTGACTTGAGGCAGATACAAATTATGCCAACCTTGGGCCAATAGCTTCAATGAAAGATCTACGTCGTTAAATGTAACTCTTAATAGGGGGTCAAAGCCCTTGACCTTCTCGAACTTATCTTTAGCAACCATTAAGCAAGCGGCAGTTACTCCGGCACATTCTCTAATACTCTGTACAAACAGTTCTTTAAAATCATCGTTATTAGCAACATCCGAATGCGTGAATGGATGGTTAGCCACAGGCAACTCGCTGCCTATTCCTACTACAATACCGACGTGTTGATATGTATTACTATCGGGGAAAATCAATTGCGCCCCAACTGCTCCAACGTCTGGCAGTTGAGCAAAACTTAGCATGTTCTCTAACCAAGACGGCTCAATAACTTCAGTGTCATTGTTTAGCATAACCAAATATTTACCTTCGGCATGTTCAGCACCAAAATTACAGACTTCAGAGTAGTTGAATTTTTTGACCTTATCCCCCCACTTGATAACCTTGACACGTCCTTCGTTTTTGAGGCTACGATAATAATCAAAAGTTGAACGTTTTTTAGATCCGTTTTCTACCAGGATTATTTCATAATTCTTATATGTTGTTTTTTGAAGAATAGAACTAACACAACGTTCAACATACTCCCGCATTTCGTGAGTGGGTATTACAATTGATATCAGCGGTTTGTCTTCTAAGGCCGGGACTGTCAACCATATGCCTTTATTGTACGGGCTGGTTTTGACCGTACCTTTGAGATTTCTGGCCTCAAGGTCATCTGTTAGAGCTCGTTTTTGAGCTTGGAGAGCATAGGTCTTGGCGTTTGAATCCATTGCAGTGGAGCTGGGCGACAACCTCCAACTATACAATATAGTTGGTATATGTTGAATTTTGTCGGTGATATGGCTGAGTCGCAAAAACAAATCCCAATCTTGTGAGCCTTCATAACCAGACCTAAAGCCACCGACTTTCTCAAACAAAGAGCGTTTAAAAACGCTAAAGTGGCATATATAATTTGTGGATCTTAGAAAATAAAAACTAAAATCTGGTTTAAAGACTGGGTTGCGATGCACAATACCGTCTTCTTCTACTTTGTCTTCGTCGGTATATATAAAGTCGGTATCAGGGTGTTGATTGATAGTTTTAACAACCTCATACAAAGCATTAGGCCACAAGAAATCGTCGTGATCTAAAAGAGCAATGAACTCGCCCTTAGCTAGACGAGCTGCACTGTTAGAGGCTTTGCATATATGACCATTTTTAGACCTAAAAGTATACTGAATCCTTTTATCCTTCTTGGCGTATTCCTCTATGATTTGTTTAACGTGCACTAAGTTGGAGGCGTCGTCGGCAATACAGAGCTGCCAGTTGTCATAAGTCTGATTTAATACCGAGTCTAAGCAAGCAATAAGATGTTTTTTATCAGTATTGTAGGTAGGCATAACAATGCTGATGAGCGGCCGCTTGGCAAAATGCCCTGCCTTCCGGCGCTGAGCTTGAAGCTGGGACTCGTTAGGGTAATTTTGTAAAAACCAGGCATTGTATTCTTGTAGCCGCTGGATGGTTAGACGTAAGCCACGAACCTCCCATGCCCATTCGTTATTGCGAAACTCTTGAGCCGCAGCGTTATCACGCAAACGATCATACTCTTTGTGGTAGGATAGTAGCTCGCTCTCAGACTTTTGGTTGAGCTGCTGTATTTCTTGTTCTAAAGTTTCGAGCCTGTCATACAGTCTCCGTATTGGAGTTAATTTAAGTGCCTTTTTAATCGCGCGTTTTACAGCCATATCTACCCTCTTTATCTGTTATTACGTCTTGTCGGTCATTAGGCAAAATACAGTTATCATTTCTAGCAAACCATCCACACTAGCGTTAGATAACGATCTAGGTGCTACTTGGTCTTGTTTTAATGGCAGTAAGTCTAACTGATTACTCTTGCTACTAATATAGAAGGTCCTATACCCATCGGGATTGAAGTCTTTAACACACTCATTCTGCAAGTACTGATTATATATTAAAGGTGCATGAGATTGTAAGACACTATTGTCTCCCTTAACAGCCCGTAGTAGGTCCAGTTGCAAGATAAGCCGCCAGTTTGCTAAGGATAGGTGCCTGGTGGTAATAAAGTCAATTTGCTGGTCAGCCAAGAACTGGTCAACATCAGCCTCGACCGGCAGTTTATTCTCTATATGCTCTATCAGCCACGGGTGATCTTGGCCAGACAAACTTTTATAAAAATCGTTAGCCCATTTTTCGGACTCATCCACCCCTGGATGATCAAAGGGCGCGCAGATAACAACAAAGTGCTTAGCGACTCTATGAAGCTCTTTTAAAAATTGATGTCGATCTTTTGATGCAATATGCTCGAATACGTCGCAAGATACCACAAAATCAAAACTGCCGTCTTCAAAAGGCATGTCTAAAGCATTAGCCTGCACATAATTTGGCTTTGTTATTGATTGCGTGTCTAGTTCTGTGTAGTCACTAAAGCCAAAATCAGCCAAAAGCCCGTTTAGCCCACCAACATCAAGCAATTTTGGGTTCTTTATACCAAGTTGATTAGCTAACTGGCTTACAAAAGAGCCCGTTATCCAATAACGAGAAATGTGGGTTGGTTCGCCCATAGACAATTTTTGAGGTAAATCAATGAACGGACCATTCAGGTTCAATGTAAAACGATCCATGGCGTGCCTTTCCTAGAATTTTAAATTCGACAGCACGATCTAAATAATCGTGCGGTTTATTGCCGGCACTATTAAACCAACCACAGGTCACAAAATAAACGCCAGGCACCAGCTTAGTCTGTTCAAATTTGATGTCAACATATCCCTCAGATTGAAGATTAGATAGGTCGATTCCTGCATCTTTCGTATTGGGCCCAATCAAACTACGGTTATCTTTGTCGCAGATAGCAATACCAAGGACAGGCCGCTCAACCGGCTGATTCAGTTTATACGATACGCGAACAGTAAACGGCTCTTCAAAAGCGACACTTCTTACCGCCTGGCCATCACTGTTAATGATTTCTATTTTTTGTGTTCGTATCTTGCCTGTGCCGGGGCGCCCAGAAACCATTTGCTCTTCGACTGTTTCTTCAGCTACTGTTTGCGGTTCTGGAGGCGGCGTGGCAGCTACCTGGGTTGCTTCTTCGGCCATGATTGTTGCGTAACGCATTACCATTTCGGTTGCAGGGCCTACAGCCACCAACTGGCCTTTGTCTATAATAGCTACTCGGTCACAAAAACGCTCCACGGAACCAAGATCATGAGAAATAAAAATTACTGTTTTGTCAGACGCCTTTATGCCTTCGAAGGTGTTAAAGCATTTTTCTTGAAAATTCATATCGCCGACGGCCAAAACCTCGTCGACAAGCAAAATATCATTATGCGCCTGAATGGCAATAGAAAACGCCAGCCTCACTTGCATACCAGAAGAATAATTTTTAAGCTTCTGGTCCATAAAACGATGTAACTCAGCAAAGTCTACAATCGCCTGATATTTTTTAGCTATTTCTTTATCGGACAAACCAAATATAGCACCATTTAAAAAGATATTTTCGCGGCCGGTTAGCTCTGGGTTAAAACCCACACCCAATTCAATAAAGGGCGTTAGGGTTCCGTGCACCGCCACTGAGCCCTCGGTTGGGTCATAAATACCGGCCAGAAGCTTAAGCAGAGTACTCTTGCCGCTACCGTTGCGGCCAATAATACCAAAAAACTCACCTTGTTTTACGGTAAAAGAAATGTCTTCTAAGACTTTATTAAGCTCATAGCCGTGCTTGTTAATATTCAATAGAGTTTGTTTAATGCTGGTACTAGACTCGTGCGGTATCTTAAAAGTTTTGGTGACGTTTTTTACTTCAACTCGTAGCTGGTTGTGTGGTATTTCTTCTTTCATTATAGGTTCTCGGCAAAAGTTTTAGCACTTCTTCTAAAAAACCAGATAGAGGCAATCGCCATTGACGTCACCAAAACCAAAGGCAACACATAACTAAGCGCCTTAGACAATACGGCGTGAGTAGTAAGTGTTTCTGGTGTTATCAACATATAGCGAGTATCTTGGATTATCTGAGCTAATGGATTAAGCGACATTATTTTCATAAGCAGTACAGATTTTGTAACCTTTAGCGAAAAAACATAGATAATAGGCGTGGCATAAAACATTGTTTGCAGGACTACCTCCCAGATAGCTGCAAAATCTCGAAATCTAACATACAAAGCCGATAAGAAGAACGATATAGACATAGCTAAGATTACAAGTTCAATGATAACTATCGGAAAGAATATAGCCTGCCACTGAATTGTAACGTTGTTAAAGATCATAAAGATAACCACCACTAGCATGTTAAGGCAAAAGTTTACGCCAGCTGATAATGTGGCCGCCACCACAATTAGTGGCTTAGATATCTTAACTTTACGGATCAAATCACCGCGCCCCACAATTGATCCCATACCCATGATAGTAGCCTCAGCAAAGAAGGTCCAAACTACTATACCAAGCAGCAAATAGGCTGGGTAGTGCGGTATATCCTTGCCGAGAGGCAATATCTTAGTAAAGACAACATACAAGACTGTAAATAAAAGCAGGGGTTTTAGTAGCGACCAGACATACCCCAAAACTGAGCCTTGATAACGCAACTTAAAGTCAGTAATAACTAATTGCCTTAGCAAAGTCTTGTTCTGTGGTGTTAAGAATCCCCAAAGTTTAGACATAGCCATATCCTATTCGCCGTCCTGTGCCTTATATTTTTTCTGAACATATGGATTTATCGGATCTGGAGTGGCAAGTTTTTTATAAAACTCTTCTACTTGATCAATAACTACGCCCCACCTATAGGCCTTGGCTGTTTGCATGGCTTCTTTGCCCAAGCGTTCACGTAGTTTTGGATCATTAAACAATTTTTGATAAGCCGCCGTAAGTTGTTCGTCGTTATCATGCTCGACCATTAAACAGTTCTTGCCATCACGGCAGAAATCCCGATTACCGTGATAGTCTGTGCAAACAATTGGTGTGCCGCTGGCCATAGCTTCAAGTGTTGGCAGGCCAAAGCCTTCGTGACGAGAGGTCTGCACAAAGACTGTAGCTTTATTAAACAGCTCATTGACTTCTTTATTGCTCGGTTTGGTAAAGTACTTTATCTTTGGATCAAGAGCCTTCATGTCACTTTCAAAACCATATAGCCAAAAGTTGGGGCGTTTGTCACCTAGGGCCTGCCAAGATCTAAAGCTAAAATCAAAATTCTTCATAAAGAATCGTCTTCCTAGTCCCAAAAGTACATTGTCTTCGCGCTTAATTTCTGGTAACTTTTTGTAGGTTTCGTCGTCATAACCACAGGGTATAAGCTGGGCTTTTAGGCCAGAGTCACGAATCTCATCAAGCGTGTAGCTGTTGGTGGTCATATTATAGAATTCTTTACGATAGCTAGAGACCACTACGCGTTGTGCATCTGGATCGTTTGGATAGAATGAAGTCTCGTATTCTTGTATAAAGTTTACAGCTATACCCTTGGTAACTGAGCCTAGCCACACTGGGTAATCTGTCTCCCACCATGTAGCGACTTTTATAGCTTCTTCGGTAGACAAAGCTGCACTCAATTGCTGATAATTACGAAAGCTTCGCAATTTAACTTCAGGTTCAGATTCCCAAACGCTCGGTTTGCTATCTAAGCTCCAGATCTCTACCGCAAACCCTCGCTTACTAAGTCGATTGGCATGTTCGAAGGCCATCCGAATGCCCCCGCTCCACCCTAAAGTCTGCAGGACATATATAATGCGGATCTTACCATCTTGGGCTCGAACATTGCGGCGATCAAACCAATCACCCCACTTGTTCCAGAAATAACGAGCTGCTTGGCGCTCTTGCACAGAAATATTCTTGTTTTTGTGGCGAGAAGCAGACTCGTGATGAGTAAGCACTGCCGCCGGAAAATACAGGGTACGATAGCCGGCTTCCCAGCCACTCAAACACCAGTCAGCATCATCAAAGGCGAACACACAACCCTCGTCTATAAGACCAATTTTGTCTAATAACTCACGCTTAATGTATAAACAAGCGCCAGTGGTGGCCAGTAAATAGTGGGGCACGTTAGCTGGGCCATAATTGGAAGGCTGAAAGCGATAATAGTGATCAAACCATTCTCTGGCCTCTGTATTTCGATAACTACCGGCGCTTTGAATACGGCCATCTGGGTAGAGTAACTTAGGTCCGACAATTCCTACCTTCTCGTACTCACCAAAGGCATAGGCGCCATACTGTAACCCCTCAAACCAATGGCTATGGGCTACGATATCGCTGTTGAATATTATGACGTCGTGGTCTTTAGAAACTTGTTTGAGCCCAGTATTAACCGCTTTAGCAAACCCACCATTTTTTTTACGAAAAATTATGCGAGTCTTGTCATCTGCTAGACTTTTGAGATTATCTATATTTTCTGGTTGGCAGTAGTCATCAACAATAATAATCTCATATAGATCTTTGCGGTCGATTGTACGGTGGATACTTTCCACGGCTGGTTTGAGCACCCCGAAGTCATTGTAGCTAGGGATTACAATCGTAACCTTACGACCATATTGATGGAACCAAGTACCAATGTTTCGTTCATCTACTCCGCTGACTAGACCGTTAGGAAAATGATGACGAGCAGAGTTACCGCCAAGTCGCAGCATTTCGCGTTTAGCTCGTGCCAATGTTGCCTGGACACCATGTCTTAATGGATAAACCGCTAACTTGCCGACAGCCTCAACCGCGTTATATCCCTTATAAAAGTTCTTTTTGGGAAGATCCCTAACCTTTTTTGCAGCTTTTCTCGCTACCCGCAAAATAATCTTAAACTTCCTGTTCATGCAGCTCATTATACCTGTAGCTCTCCGAATACAAAACCCTACCTCTCGCAACAAAAATCTGCCCCCACATGCACTTTTTAAGCATCCCTCCTTAACAAAACACCTGTACTATACATCATGTCAGGGGTCGTCAGCTCGTGATTCTTAAAAAGTGCATGGGTCAGAACAAAAATAGCGCGATCTGTTAAAGTAGTAGTATGAAAACACCTCGCTCAGTAGCGACCTCTCCCAAGACCATAGCTATTGATGCTCGCATAATAGCTACTGGCACCGGTCGCTATGTTGAGCGATTAATATATTATTTGGAACAAATCGATAAAATCAATCACTATCTAATCTTGGTTCGAGCAAAAGACCTTAATTATTACAAACCTACCAATCCAAACTTTGACATTGTAGAAGCAGAGTTTGCTGATTACAGCTTTGGTGAACAAATCGGCTTTGCTAGGTTGCTATATAGTCTAAAGGCTGATCTAGTGCACTTCTGCATGCCTCAGCAACCACTTTTATATCTGCGTCCATCAATCACTACTGTGCACGATCTTAACCTTTTGCGTATTAATACCAACGACAATATGGGGCGACTAGAACTAATAATTAAAAAAATGATCTTCGGCGGTCTACTTACGATAGTTGCCCATCGAACCAAACACGTTTTGGCAACCAGCAACTACACAAAACAAGACCTAATAAAGTTTAGCCATATACCAGATAGAAAAGTAACAGTAACTTACGAGGCTACCGACGTTAATATTAGCCAGCCAGAGCCTGTCGAATCGCTAGTAGATAAGGATTTTATTTTATACGTTGGTCGGGCCGAAGCTTATAAAAATAACCGGGGTTTGATAAAAGCTCATCACCAATTATTAAAGAGATTCCCGAACCTAAGGCTGGTGATCGCCAGTAAGATTGACGATTTACGGATGCACGATATGATCTGGGTTGATCAACAAGGCTACAAACAAGTAGATTTTTTGGGCGTGATTAGTAATGAAGAGCTAGCCTGGTTATATAGAAACTGCCGAGCCTACGTAATCGCCTCGTTTATGGAAGGTTTCGGTCTACCCGCTCTAGAAGCTATGTCTAGCGGAGCACCAGTTGTCAGCAGTAACACCACGTGTATGCCGGAGGTTCTACAAGATGGTGCACATTATTTTGACCCACATAGTACAGACGAAATAGTGAGAGCTATTAGCGAAGTATTAAGTGATGACGGTCTACGGAAAAAACTAATCATCAATGGGCAGAATGTATGCGCCAAGTACTCCTGGCGTCGCATGGCCGAACAGACTCTAGAAGTTTACAATCATGAGCTTATTGCTTCCAGTAGAGGGGCCTAGATTCTCTGCTCCTCCCGGTTGATAGTGTGTTAATACTTTCGTTTCTGATCCTTGTGTGCTTTTTTTATAGTCTCTATTTAACGAAACACTAGCCTTAATTATTAGATTAAGTGGTAGACAGCTCGTAGTATAAAAAAGTACATAAGGGTCAGAAACGATTAGCAAAAAAGGCATAATTAGTTATACTTGTCAGAATGAAAATAAAATTCGTAACTCTCAACATGTGGCTCGGTGGCATATTATTTGATAACATCATAGCTTTCTTAAAAGATCAGGATGCCGACATCGTGGTACTACAAGAGGTGTTTAATGGCGAGGATAAATCCCTGGCTGCACAATATCGTTCAATGCAGGTATTAAAAGAGCAGCTTGGCTACCCCTATGATGATTTTGTGGCTGATTACCGAGATTTTGATTATACAGACGGTAAAGCCCAGCGAGGTAACGCCATACTGTCTAAATTCCTCATAACATCTGGCGATGCAGTCTTTTTTGATGAGCCTTATACTGAAGAATATCGTAATATTCGAGTTAACTTCCCCAACTGCCCCCGCAACTTACAGCATGTATCCCTCGATACTCCTGCAGGCGAGGTTAATATATACAACATCCAAGGTGTTTGGGATATGGCTGGCGCGAGCTATAGCACAAAACGCAAACTAATGAGCGAAGCAGTCATCAAGGCCATTGATGGCAAACAAAACACAATATTGGCTGGGGATGTAAATGCAAGGCCAGTAAACCAAGCGGTAAAGAACATCGAAGAACATCTAAAAAGTGTCTTCGGCAATGAGCTCGCCAGTA
>DATMOD010000051.1:0-9548 GCA_035568355.1 Patescibacteria group bacterium | reverse complement strand
GGAGTTATTACCCATGACCAAGCAATTGCAGACTTGTTTGCCTACGTCGAACAAGGGGTGAATACCTTTGATGTGGGAGATATCTACACAGGAACCGAGGAAATTGTCGGAGTGTTCTTGGCGGCATTTGCCGAGCGAAATGGGAAAGCGAAAGCAGGTAAGCTACGAGTTCACACAAAATTTGTTCCCGACCTAAACGCGCTTGAAGACCTGACTCGTCAAGACATTCGGGCTATCATTGAACGCTCACTCAAGCGTCTCGGTCAAGAGCGCTTGAATCTAGTGCAGTTTCACTGGTGGGACTATGCAAAAGGAGACTTTGTGCAAGCAGGCATATATCTCGAGGAACTTCGAAAAGAAGGTCTTATAGAATCCATCGGCCTGACCAACTTTGACTGTACGCATGTGCAGCAGTTGCTAGATGCTGGGGTGTCAGTGCAATCAAACCAAATTCAATATTCCCTACTCGACCCCAGGCCATTAAATGGCATGCTGGAGCTGGCTCAGAAAAACAGTATGGCAATTTTTTGTTACGGCGTATTAGCGGGCGGGTTGCTAGCGGGCTCAAAACCTGGCGAGGAATCAACCAACCGGTCGCATATTAAATATCGGCTTATCATTGATGATGTCGGGTCAGAATACTACGAAGCCGTACTGCGCCTGCTCGACGTCATGTCTGTCAAATACCGAACGTCAGCAGCAAACGTCGCAGTAGCTTTTGCACTCCAAACGCCTGGTGTATCGAGTGCAATATTAGGACCTAGAAATACGAACCACATTGATGAGCTTGTAGAGCTAGATAATCTCAAGTTAACAGATAAAGATTATCAGCAACTCCGCGCGCTTCAAGACAGACTGCTCGAGACAAACTATGGTGACATTTACTCATACGAAAGGGATTTAAACGGGCCACATGGCCAAATCATGAAGTATAACCTTAACGGTATGCGTGCTGCAACGATTCCTCGATAGATATTTTTGAGCTTGCTAAGTAAACATAATATCCTTCTAACCGAGAGAGACTGGAGATTTTATGAACGATGATTTCGAGCTGTATGACCTAGAGGTCTCAGTTGAGGGTGACCAAGATTCTTTCGTATGTAGCCACATAGCGGGGCATGCGTTCAAGGTAGAAGGTGAGAACCTTATTTTTGGAGACAATAACAAGTTTAGCCTGTACGCACTTGCAGCGTTGTTGCCGCTCTTGCCTGCCAAGCAGCGAGAATCTCATCAAAATGACTGGATGACAAGCGATGAGTGTATTGCATGTCCCGACCCGAACTGTGGAGCGAGGTTCAAGATTGTTAGGGTGCGAAAACGTATCTTCAAGCATTCTGATGTGACCAAAGTGCCGGTCGTCAATCAAAAGGTCGGAGAAAGCCGTGAATAAAAGTGACCTGTTTACGAGTCTGCCAGATAGCCAAGAATTAGTCGCATCTGTAGAAAGCTCAATTTCGCCCTTAGGTGAATATACCCTAGGTGAAATGCCGAACGACTTAGCGGCGGTACGTGATGGAGGGATGTCCTATACAGAATTACGCACAAAACAAGAAGCAGTATTAACTGATGTAGCTCTACAAATAGCTGGGAATACCGACCCGCACGTTGCGACCATAACACAGCTTGATCTTGCATTCATGCTTGGAGGGTATCTACCTCTTGAGGCGCACGCGTATCGGGAAGCACCTGCACAGTTGTTAGGGCTACTGGATCAGCATGCAGATCGATTTGGTTTGCCGGCGCGAATGGACTACGAGCTAATCATAGATATAAATACGGAAGAATACAGGCGTACAGGTCACATGCGTACGTTCACTAACGGCAATACGGCTTTGGCAGAACGTGATTTTTACCAAGGGCATCATGACAGCGAGGTGTACGTTAAGGCCGCCGCATATCAATTGAGGAACATTGTAGAGCACCCTAACAACGGCAACGCTGGACGGATTATAGAAGCTGCGTCGAGTAATATGCGAATCTTCAGGGAGTATATGGCAACTTACATGCGACTAACCAAAGACGACTTCGGGACCATGCGGCCCTACCTGGCGTCGTACCCTGACGGAATACGTAATGCTAGCGGTGCATTTATGCCGAGTGTTCAGTTGACAGAACTAGCCCTGCATGCGCCAACAGCAGAACAAGGTATGTATATGGATGAATCAATGCGTTATTTTCCTCGTTGGGCGAGGGATATTTTAGGCGACTGGCGGGAGCAGTCAGCCCGTGGGTGTAATGTATTGGACCTTGTGACAAACGGTCACCTTGAGTTAGATGCCCATAGCGCGCACACTCTTAAGGAGCTTGTGGATGAGTTTCTAAAATTCCGTACTGCTCACATGGCTGCAACGCGCAAGCAGATCCCTGAGGCTTTCGAGGGGCAAGTCGTACCCGTCAGCCGGAGGCAACTTGCAGAGTTTGGCGAACCGGATATTATGGCAGGAGGAGCAAAAGGTACGGCAGGATTTGTTATCGTGAATGTGTTAGGAGGGGCCGCTCATCGCATAGTGATGGCACAACAACAACTCGAAGCGACACAAGTAGAAACTTAAACATAGTAGGCGTAAGAGTCGGAAGTGTTTGGTCGTTGCCACAACAGCGGGCACTAGTCGTACATGCTAATTGTGTGTACGCCCTTGCAATTTTGTTCTACAATAAAACCATGGCATACAAAGTTGCAATTATCGAAGATGAGCCTGTCATTTCGCAGATGTATCGGATGAAGTTTGAGGCTGAAGGGTTTGAAGTTGAAGTTGCCGAGAATGGCGAGATTGGTGTAGAGATGGTCAAGAATATTCGTCCAGATGTTATTCTGCTGGATATTAAGATGCCAGTTATGGGGGGCACAGAGGCATTAAGGCAGATTAGGGCTGCCAAGTGGGGCAAGGATATTCCTGTTCTGGTTCTGACTAACG
Organism: Patescibacteria group bacterium; assembly: GCA_035568355.1. Lineage (GTDB taxonomy): Bacteria > Patescibacteriota > Saccharimonadia > Saccharimonadales > EFPC-124 > DATMOD01. The sequence goes on along the minus strand of DATMOD010000051.1, from coordinate 6,633 downwards.
TTGGCGAGCAAGAAGCACCAGCAGCCTTAAGTAAACTGAATATACACTCGTATATTGTTAAGGCAGATTACACTCCTAGCCAAGTTACCAGACGGGTTAAAGAGGCTTTAGGCCTAGCTGTTGAAGACGGTCAGTAGCATAATCTGCTATTAGAGAGCAAGGCGTTCACGCTTTTGTTGGATTAGCCGCACGTATTACATTCTCGAACAAGGCGCAGATAGTTAAAGGGCCGACACCGCCAAACCTAGGGGTTATAGTTAGATCAGATCGAGTGTCGAGTACGGTGGGGTCGACATCACCCACTAATTTATTGCCTTCACTGGCGGTACCAGCATCTACAACTACGGCATTTTTGGGTATTAAATCACTGGTCAACAAACCGGGCTGACCGGTGCCGGTAATTATAACCTCCGCATCATTACATATAGCAGCTAGGTCGTCACCGCGCCCAGCTTTGGTTACTGATATACCAGAGGCTTGCAACATTCGCGTTAATGGCGCGCCGACCAATTTGCCTTGGCCAATCACAACTACCTTTTTACCACGTAGTTCAACGTTATAACCAGCTAATAGCCAGAGGATAGCTGTGGGTGTGGCTGGGTCAAAAAATTCATTAGAGTTTAAGCCGTCGACATCCTTTTTTGAGCTGACCGCTGCCAGCACATCGTCAGTGAGTGAGGGGTCATCTAGCGGTAACTGCACAATGATACCGTGCGTAGCGGGATCGGCATTATGTTTTTCTATTACTGCTACAACCTTTTTAGAAGTTGAATGTTCGACTATTACTTCTGCTGCAATATCCTCCGCGTACTCCTGTTTCATCTCTATATATTTAGAAGAGGCAAGTTGATCATTACAAAGTATAATCGCTAGTCTTGGGGTTATGTTGTGGGCTTGGCGTAAAGCCAGCACCTGATTGGCTTGTCGTTGTTTTATAAAGTCCGATAAATCTGTACCGTTTAGTGATCTCATGTTTGGTTGCTCCTGAATCTGTAATTTTGGTCTCTAAATCCTATACCTCGCCCCGCGTCATTTCTGACCCATCTTGCTGTCATCCCTAACTCACCTCCCCGTCATCCCCAACTTGATTGGGGATCCAGTGAAAAAGGAATTCATTATGTTCTGGATTCCCGCCGTCGGGAATGACGAGAGCAAAGCGATGAGTTTAGAGCTCTACAGCATTGCCGTCTTTCATCTGTATAAAGCTTATGCCATGGTTCTTAAAAAACAGTTCGAGCCTTATGTAGGCGTCATTGCGGGCGGTGTCATTCCAATGCCAATCGTGAATCGGAATTATGTAGTTCGGTTTTAGAGCCAGACCAAGCTCTGCCGCCTTTGTTAGGGTACCCCAAGGCGCAGTGAGTGGCAGAGCTAGGATTGGTTTACTCTCTGTAAACGTTTGGCTGTCACCAGGATGTGTTAGTTGACCAAGATAATGCACGCCAGTGTTTTCTGGCGCATCGCCAAATGGGGCAGTAGACTCGTGATTGATCTTAAGAAGTTCGACACCATCCTGGCCTTGCGTCTGAACATTTTTAATACCAGCTTTTTGTAGTAGGACCGACGCAGCATTAGTCGTAAATATTGTGGCCGCTGGGAATTTCAGGAGCAGCGCTTCTATAAAGGGTATGCACATATGGTCGATATGTTCATGAGTTATGATTATGTCGTCCAAACGTGCCAACTTAGTTATGTCTAGCAGATCGGATTGCCACGAGTATTCACCTGGGTCAATAATCCCTACGCGGTCAGGCGTCTCTACCAACAAACACGAGTGGACATATTTTGTTATCTTCATAACTTTAATATACCACGATCTTATGCGTATTTATATTGCATCACAACTTTCTTTGTCGGGCGTAAACTCTCCGGTGTATTTGTGCCCATCAAGTTCACCAGCGGGCACGGTGTAGACCGTAAAACGAGGATCATCTTGAGGTTGGCACAAGGCAGTAGTATGCTGACGCGTGCCGTCGTCAATACTCGCCAGATTTCGGTTTGACCAGTTTCTTGAACAAAATGCATTTCGTCAGGATAGGGGCAGTAAGCCACTTCTCCATCGGCGTATTCTGCAATTGCAGCATCGGGCATGGGTATAAAACCCCCGGAATCGGTTCGATCAATTATGCAGGCTAGAATTTGCTGATTAGCGACATATTGTTTGGTGCCATCGGTTATCAAATAGATCTTGCCTGATGGTGCTTGCAGTAGCTTGCCTTCATAATCGCAACTAGCGTCGTCTCCAAGGGGGATCCCGTCAAAGGCTGTTTGATCAATGTTCTTTAAGATCTCTGGATGGCCATTAGTTAAGCACGAAAGCGCATCAGACGACTGCACGTAATGTAGTAATTGATCTTTAAACTGGTACGATTGGCCAGTTTGATTGTTGCGTAGGTAAGTGTTATCTGGGCAAGTTCGTTCTTCTGCAGTTGTCGGCTGGTTAATAGCAGCTGTAGAAATCTGCAAATCTTTAGCATCGGAACCGAGCCAGCATCTTAGGGCAAATGCATTGTCGTAGCGAGATCGAGTATACGGGTTACCTCCTTCTATATACCAACGTTCAGCACCGCTTGGGCCGTAAAAAGCGACATCGGCTGGGAACTGGCAGTTCGCAATGTGGTTGGCATCGTGGCCATAATACAAGAGGTTCATTATTAAACTAGCAGTTACTTTATGTAGCGCACTCTGGCTCTCAGTACCAGTGTATTTGTAACCGCTAGCCAGACAATCTGCTACGGTCATGTTATCGGCATGGTATAGATTGCTGCCCTCTGACTCGTAATAAGCTGGGATATCTTGAGCTTTTATTAGGTGGCCATTGTTGACAGTGGGCAGATGGCTGGTATCCATCATAAATGTAGCCAGATTTCCGGCTGGTATCATCACTGCTTTGTTGTTGCCGCCTAAGTAGTCTAGTTCGTTCAAGCTGCTTATCGTAGAAGCATGCTGGTATTCCACAATGTATTGCGTGAATGAACCTGGCTCTTGAATAAAGGTATTGTCATTCGGTGTGCGCCTGGGGTTAACGGACTTGCTGCCTTCGATAGCTCGTATGTCGCGCGTTCGCATCCTTAAAGCTTCAGTAGAGCCATAACGGTGTTGCATCTGGTTTATATAGACTTGTAATGTGTTAGGATCATTGCCAATCCAGAATAATGAACCGCCTGCTGCTACGTAGGTATTTGCGTTATCTTCGCTGGTTACTACTTTGCCATCGTCTGGTGTACCGGTAAAAATATCGCTACTGTTTGTTGTGCCCATGTGCCAAAATCTTGCGGCGGTTGGCGGTCTGTAAATGTGTTGTCTTACCATGCCGTCGTATCGGAAATTGGCATCTACTACCATAAATGTGTTATTGCCTCTATTCTCAATAACTATGGCCGTATGTAAGTGACCAGTCTTGGCGTCGCTATCGTGGCTACCGTATTGGATTATGTCTCCACGGACGGCACTAGATGAGTTTGTCTCCGTGCCACCCGCCAAGGCAAAACCTTTCTGGTAATCTCCGCCTGGATCGTAAGGATACTGTCCGCCTACCAGATATATGATGCAATTTACAAACTGTCGGCATTGATCACCGCCGGGCTTGTCAGCTTCCTTACAGGCTCCGATGGCTGGCATGTCAGCATAACTTAGGGCTTTGTCGGCTAATTTATTATTGTCGTAATTACCGATCGCTTTAGCATGTCCTAACGGTCTACAAAGAGTCAGAGTCAAAAAAGCAAGAAACATTACGAAAGCTATCTTTTTGGTTGAAATTTTTGCCCACCCACTGCGGCCATTAAAAAACTGCACAGTGGTGTACCCCCGGTTTAAATAGTTGGTATGAAGCTTCTCGGGTTATTTCCGGAAAATAAGGCAAGGGCTACAAAGCTGAGATTAACATGGTTAATATAATTGTGTAAATAGTTTAGCCAATAAATATTTAAATTTGTTTAGTTAGTGCACACGTGCTAACATCGGTTTATTAACAACATATAGCAATATTGCTTTTAACAGATGGAGTATGGCATGAAGACAGATAAAAGCTCTGAAACTGGTTTTGTAGTGCAGGGTATTATGATTAGTTTAGTAGTCGTGGCTGTCCTAGGCTTTGCGAGTTGGCAATCGAATAGGTCTAGATCTAGTGCGTCTACCAGAACAGTGCAAAACGAGGTAGCTAACAAACCAGGTGGATCTACAATCCAGCCAAAAACTACTACCGCCAAAAAGACAGTACGCCTGGTAATTGCTGAGTGGGGAGTGGAGCTAACACCTGCAGCTGAGTTGAATAATCTTACGGTCAAACCTACTAGCCAACCAGATGAAATGATGTTTATGACTGACGACATGCAGAAACTGGCACCAACTTGTAGCGGTACGGCCCAAGGCTCGCGACCGTTAGGCGCCATTAACAGATCACATACCGAGTTACTAGAACCGAGTAACAATAAATTTATCAAGAAGATTAAAGATGAGTTCTATTACTATTATGTGCCGGCTGCTGCTTGTAGCCCAGATAATAATATAGCTACGATGCAGTATAAGAATCTAGATAGAGTTAAAGCTAGTCTTGATTCTATGCGAGCCATAGAGTAAAAATAACCTGCTTTTAAACCTGGGCCACATCTACCTCCTCCCTGCCATTCCCAACTTGACTCACGAATCCAGGGCAAAGATAATTCCATTTCTGACTGGATCTTCGATCGTAGCCGGGGATGACGGGGAGGGAGTGTAGGTCGGCTTTGACACTAGTCTGACAGCGTGAAATAATGAGTCAAAAGGGGTAGTAAATTGGCGAAAGTTATTCTGCAGACTCAGGGTTTGACCAAGCATTATGGCTCAAATGTTGCTCTAGACGACCTGACTATTGATTTGCATGCTGGTGAAGTGCTGGGCTACCTTGGCCCAAACGGGGCAGGTAAGACTACGACTATTAGGGCTTTACTGGGTCTTATTAAGCCGACTAGCGGTAGTGCTGAAATCTTTGGGTTTGATGTTCAGAAACAGAAGCTAGAGGCTCATAAACAGATCGCGTATGTCCCGGGTGAAGCCACATTGTGGCCATCGTTAACTGGCGCAGAAACTCTACATTTGCTGGCTAAAGTGCACGGGGCAGTCGATATTGCTTATCGTGATGAGCTTATAAAACGCTTCGCATTTGATCCGAACAAAAAGGTTCGGGCATATTCTAAGGGCAATCGCCAAAAGTTAAATTTGATTGCGGCCTTTATGACACGGGCGCCGCTTTTAATAATGGATGAGCCAACCAACGGGCTTGATCCTCTCATGGAACAGGTTTTTAGGAACTGCGTACTAGAAGCCAAGCGAGCTGGGCAAGCTGTGTTTTTGTCTTCACACATACTAGACGAAGTTGAGGCGTTGTGCGATAGAGTGGCGATTTTGCGAGCTGGCAAATTAGTAGAAATAGGTACCTTGAGTCAGATGCGCCACCTAACGGCTTTAAAGGTGGAAATTACTTTTGATGGTGCAGTGCCGGATCTGTCGCAGGTGGCTAACGTTAAAAACATACAAAAAAATAGTAACCGTGTTCAGTGCGAGGTGCACGGTCCAATCCAGCCTTTGTTGGCGGCACTCAATAGCAGCAAGATAGTCAAATTATTAAGTAGAGAGCCTTCGCTAGAAGAATTGTTCTTAACTCGCTATGGTGCTGAAGAGACTAAAGATGGCCAGCCAAGCGATTGATCACCCTAAATCTGTAATTCTGGCTTTCGTATTTAGACGAAGCCTAATTGGTGCTTTGCTTTGGGGCGCAATATTTGGTTTTATAGTTGCAACTTCGGCATTTGGATTCGAAGCAGCTTTTAACACTCCGGCTAGTAAAGCTCAGGCAGCTGCTCTTGGCGCCAATGCTGGGCTGCAGGCACTATTAGGCCCACCCCATAGCATAGAGACGGTAGCTGGCTTTACTGCTTGGCGCAGTGTAGGGATTGTTATTCTGTTCGGCGCGGTTTGGTCAATTCTGCTCGCAACTAAGAATTTTAGGGGCGAAGAAGAAGCCGGGCGCTGGGAGTTGTTATTGAGCGGCCAGACCACGACTCGGCGAGCTGTGTTCCAGACCTTTTTGGGCCTAGGCTTTAGCTTAGGAGCCATGTTCTTGGTAGTGGCTGGTATATCGGTAATTGTTGGTCAATCTCTGAATACCAAGTTTAATGTTCCGGATGCCATTTTCTTAGCTCTATCGTCGGTGTGCGCCGCCGGTATTTTTTTGGCTATTGGAGCCTTGATAAGTCAGGTAGTGGCCACGCGCCGCCAAGCTACAACCTGGACAGCTGCAATCTTTGGTATATGTTTTGTTTTGCGGGCAGTCAGCGGTGCTAGTAGTAATATGGGCTGGCTTGGCTGGTTCAGCCCGATCAAATGGATAGATGAGCTACAGCCCCTGACCAATCCCAGCCCGGAGTGGTTGGTGCCTATCGGCGCGCTAATTGTCGGGCTAGTGTTGTTAACAGTTTATCTTGCCAACCAGCGGGATCTTGGATCTAGCCTTTTGCATGATCACGAAAGTTCCAGACCTCACACGACTTTGCTGCGCAATGCTTTTACTACCAGTTTGCTTTTATTGAAGGGTAATATTATTGGCTGGCTAATTGGAGTTAGCCTATTCAGCTACTTATTCGGTACGGTTTCGCT
>DATMOD010000050.1:0-8197 GCA_035568355.1 Patescibacteria group bacterium | reverse complement strand
TTTAGTAGAGTCAAAAAACTTATCCTTGGCCCCAAGGATAAGTTTTTTGAGAGAAGAGATTAGAGAATGCATAGTCTTAGCTTGTTTTTGTTTTTAGGCATTTAGTTTTTTTATGCATAGTGGTTAGGGTTAGTTTAGCATCATATTCTGCTTGGTCAAAAGAAAGGCAATTAAAACTTGTGCTGTGGGTGTTTGTTGTGTGACTAGCTTAAAGGCTTGGTCAAAAGTTAGCTTATCGACTTCTAGATGTTCATGCTCATCCCCCTCTAAAGAAGATGCCATCAGGCCCTTAGCAAGAAAGATATGAAACTGGCTACTCATATGGTTTGTAGGATAAAACGAGGTCAAGTGAACCAAATCATGAGCCTTAACCCCTATCTCTTCTTGAAGTTCACGATTAGCTGCCTCACGAATATCTGACTTAGTTGGATTCTTTTCTTCAACCCATCCACTTGGTAGTTCCCACACAAAGTCTTTTCTATTGAGACGCCACTCTTTCTTGAGGTATACGTTGCCCTCGTTATCTATAGGCAAAACTACGACTGCTTCTTTCATTTTGCTATAGCCCCACTCCACCTGCTTACCAACAGGGGTAATGAGTTTTGCTTTCATAACAAAGAGTCGATCTCTATCTTGATATTCTATGGTTTCTGAGATGATGGTAAATGGTTTCATATATAAGCCTTATCTAATACTAGTAATTGTATAGGTTAGCGGGTGAAGAGCAAATCCGTGTTATTATTTTTGCATGAGCGCGCCAATTCAGATAGTCGATGAAGACGACAACCCCATAGGTCAGGCTACTAAACAAGAAGCTTGGGCTAAAGGATTGCGCCATCGCATCATACGCATAATGATCGAAAACGACGACGGAAAGCTGCTACTCCAACACCGATCACCTACCAAAGACATATTCCCAAACTGTTGGGACAATTCATCTGCAGGACATGTCGACGTCGGGGAAGATTATTTAACAGCGGCCACTCGCGAACTCACTGAAGAAATCGGGATAACAAATGCACAGCTCCAAAAAGTAGGTTTTTACGATTCAGACGAAACCTGGAAAGACCATCGCTTCAAACGTTTCACGCAAGTTTATCGTTTGAGGTATAATACTACGCCGCAAAAGCTAGAGACGGGTAAAGTAGATGGCGTACAGTGGTTCACACTCGATGAAATCAAAACACTCATAAAAGAGCATCCTGATAAAGTAACCGACGGTTTACGACAGGTAATTGATAAGTATTACTCAAAATAAGCTAGCGAATTGGCTTTATAAGTTCTCCAAACACCAGCTTATGCCTTCGAGATAGCTACCAGGATGGTCGCGTAGTTCCTTTTTAAGTTCTTTGATCGTAAACCACTTCACTCGTTCCACCTCAGCTTCTTGAATTTTGAAGTCTTCTATTGGCATATCAACTACTAGCTTATACCACTGACCGAAGTAGTTATAATCATTGCTGATTCTTCGTTTTGGACCTTTTGTAGGCTTAATGTCTCTAAGGCCGATCTCTTCTGTTAGAATCTTGCCTTGTGAATTCGTGACCCAAAGAGCAGCAACACGATAGATATCTTCTTTTACGAGTGTCCCGCGTTCTTTGTGACCAATGACTTGATCGTTTTCGTTGACGATGATGATACGTTGGTTGGTCATTATAGAAAGTATAATCGACTAAACCCTAGTCTTCGTGGCTATGATAAACTTGTTCTTTGTCTGAGTCTTGTGCTTTATGAGCAGGTTCAAAATTGTAGGTCGTATTATTAAACGTCACTAGATCGGCCTCTACATTGTAACCAGGATTATTTGACCCGATGTTTACTCCAAAACCAATTACAACTGCCTCAGGGCAGATAGTTTTTATGTCACTTAGGGTGTAGAAGGGCGCCCCGCCATGACCAGCTACAACTGCACCATGCGAACATGTCACGGACTTGCTTGACCAGAAGTGTCCGGTAGTCACATTCCAGTGCTGCCAGATATTATTAACTACTGTGCCATTCTCGTATGGTTCAAATACGAAGGTGGTGAAACCCGTTGCGCCATTAAGAAAAGCCGGCAACTGGTAGGAAGCGTCTGCACCTGGGAATGGGGCACTCCCCTGCTTTGTGTAGTAAGACAGCTTGGACACTTGCGCGATAGGGGTTGTCGAGGCATGCATGAACTGAGCTTTGGCAGTGGTTTGAGCAGTGGTAGTTAACTGTAAGGCACCTTTACCCGCCGGTGTGGTGGAGTCACCGATAAAGTTAACTGCTCCGCCCGGACGAGTATCGGCAGTTGACCAGCCGCGCAGCTTATCTGGACGCACCGTTATAGTGTCCACATCATTATTATCTGATTCAGCTATCACAAGGGCTGTAAAACTCGTCATCAAGATCCCAAGGGCCAGAATCCCACCCAACATATAAAACTTAAATTTGCCTTGGATTAAGTTCATCTTGACGTGACGATTCTGTTTTTTCATGGGAGTAACTCCTTATGGTTTGCGTTACATTCAAGTATACGCTCCACTGATGTGGTTTGCTATACAACACCACCTGGTCATAAAAGGATACAAATGCCATACTTATTGATAGCATGCTTAGTGACCTCATAAAACATATCGACACACTACTTTCTGTTCAAGACCGTGTTACGTTAGCTATCTCAGGTTTTGGCGGTTCAGGCAAGACTACACTTGCGGATATAGTCCGCGATCATTACAAGATTGATGATAGACAAGTTATACGGCTCGATAACTTATTTGCCATGAAGCCATATGGAGATGGAATCTTTGATAACTACGACTGGGCCACCATAACCAACCTGCTCCAATCAATCCCCACTAGCAAAGAATTGCACTATAGAGGGAGAGGAGTGAACGGGGAGACCTATCCGTTTGAGTTCAATGAGCCGATGCCAAAAGTGATAATTATTGAGGGAGTTCGGCTTCTAAGACCAGAGGTGATGTCATACTTTGATGTTTCGGTCTGGATTGACTGCCCTCTCGATATCGCAACTGAACGAGGCAAGAGTCGTGACAGAGCAGACCATAGAAGCGAAGAACATATGAAGCGCTGGGATACAGAATGGACACCAAAAAATGCAAAATATGAAGAGATATACCATCCAGCTAAACTAGCTAGTTTTATTTATCGAGAGACATTGGCATAAGTATTTAACAACACGGGTTGCAGTGCTCGGCGTTCGTGATACGATGGTGTTAAGTAACCATAAGCAAGGCGCGGTATTCTTTATTTTTTGTTGTTATGTCTTTTCTAATTAACGATTCTGTCGATAGTTGCCTCCAAGAAAAATGTGCCGTATTTGGCGCCCTCGGCGTCGGCAAAGAAGCCGCCCAGATGACATTTTATGGCCTATTAGCGTTACAACACCGTGGCCAAGAAAGCTCTGGCATTGCTAGTACCGACGGCACAGCACTATATCGCCAAACCGGCCCAGGGCTGGTAGCTAATGTCTACTGCAAAGAAGACCTCGAGCAAATGCCTGGCTCCATAGCTATCGGCCATAATCGCTACGCCACCTCCGGCGCCTCTGATGATGCGCACTGCCAGCCGATCATCAAGCGCGAAACTTCCCTAGCGTTTGCCCACAACGGAAATCTGCCTGTAACCGAAAAGTTAGAGGCATTTTTTTCGGATCGCGGTGTGACTTGTGCCCATCTGAACGATTCCGAAATGATGGCCGAGGCTATTAGTTGCCTCATGCAAGATGGCCTGGGCCTCGAAGATGCAATCACGGATGCCTACCCATTATTCGAGGGAGCGTTTTCGGCTGTGGCCATGACTACCGACAAGCTCGTTGCTTTCCGCGACCGTTGCGGCATCCGACCACTATCTATCGGCAAAATCGGCGATGGGTATGTTGTCGCCTCCGAAACCTGCGCATTCGACGCTGTTGGAGCCACTTTTGTACGTGACGTCAAACCAGGAGAGTTGGTCGTAATCGACAAACGCGGGGTTACATCACACCAGGTTGAACCTGGCAATCTCAAACTCGATATTTTTGAACTGGTATATTTTGCCCGTCCGGACAGCATTATCGAGGGCATGAGCGTTAACCATGTCCGACAATGTATGGGGGAACAGTTGGCCAAAGAATACAAAATCAACGCCGGTAGTGTTATACCCGTGCCAGAATCGGCCATTCCCGCCGCGCTTGGCTACTCGCGCGCAAGCGGCATTCCGTTCGAGATGGGGCTTATTAAAAACCGCTACATACATCGCACGTTCATCCGCCCCACCAAGCAACTTCGCGAACAAGACCTCAAACTAAAACTCAACCCGCTGCCCCACATTCTTAAAGGCAAACGGGTTGTTTTAATAGACGACTCCATAGTGCGCGGGTCGACCACTCGCAGGATTGCCAAAATGTTGTACGAAGCCGGAGCCAAAGAGGTTCACATCCTAATCAGTTCGCCCCCTGTCCAGTATCCAGACTTTTACGGTATCAACTTGCCAACCCAAGAAGATCTAATCGCCTTTCACATGACACCGAGCCAAATCCGTGAGCACTTGGGAGTAGATTCCCTGGGTTATTTGTCGTATAAGGGCATGATCCGTGCTACTGGCAAGCCTGCCAGCATGTTCTCTACGTCATGTTTTGATGGTGTGTACCATATCAACATTGGCCGACAGCAAGACGCCATTGTGCCGGTCCTACAATTATCCCAGGTGACTGCTACTTAAACTCACCCTACTAAGATTGCTCTCTATGACCTATCACATTTGACAGATCATACCCAGCCTGTCTTGCTTCTTCAAGCTCAGATGCTTGTGGCACATAGCCAACAGCCATTGCTTGGGCAAGTTCAGATGCTTCTGGCACATAGCCAGCGGCGATTGCTTGAGCAAGTTCTAGCCTAAAATCAGCCTTATCAATTTTAACAAACAGCTCATCATCATCTCTCACATCTTCAGCAGAAGGACCGCTGCTGCCACGGCCATGAAGCTGATCATGCGCAGCCCCCGGGGTTTGACCTGTAAGCCAATATCTATCTTCATTGTAGCTTCCATCATATGATGATTCCATCTTCACACTCCTTCATGCTAAGAACATAAAATATTGTTAAGATTATACAACATATATTGTTATTTGTAAACCGCCATGAAGACATCCATCACGTTAGCGCAACACTTCGCAATAACTTAAACCCAATTAGGCCGATAGACTATTTTACGCAGCTTGCCATAATATTTTGTTAATATGCCCGTCTTGAGACTTTATATTCAGATATGACTTTTGCACGATTTGCTCAAGAATCGGCAACTCTACATCGCTAAGTCGCCTGATATAAACGCAGTACCCAGTAGTTGTATGCTTACCCAGCTTGGCCAGCAATTCAGAGTAGCGCGCCGTACCATCCATCAGGTAAATGGTAATCTTACCTTTTCTTGGATAAAAGCCAATAACATGACCGTCACCTTCGCGCCCGCTATCGTATTTATAGTGGTAGGTATCAAACCCAATTGTGCCTACATTCCATATTTTAGGCTCATGCCCGCTTATCCGCTGCATCATTTCTATAAGCGCTTGGCTATCTTTTATGATCTGCTCATCATCAAGTGAAGCAATGTACTCTTTGACTGAGTTGTTGTTTTGAGCAGTCACTTTATCCATAGGGTCAATATAGCAAAGGACACAGCTCCCTACGATCACTTATCAGTCAGCTCAATATCCAAATGACTCACAAAGTATTTAAACTGCCAGTAAAAGACATACGGCAGCAGTAAGCCGAATGTAAAAATAGTTAATACCATCAACCCCAATGACATCAAAAAGAATTCACCAAAGCTACCGTTAAATAATATCTTGCCCTTCATACTATCTCCCTCGTTACTTAGATTAATTACATTATGAATAGCTGGTGTCCAATATGCAAATAAGAGGCACTACTCTCTAGACTAAATCTGGTGCTGGTTTGTTTTGGCTGATGATTCATAAGCTTTCCTTATTCAACCTTAGCCCTACAGTTCTTAAAGCAGCCGATCTATGAACTTAATAGCTTTTCTGAGATCGCCATCTATGGCATAGTTTGCAAACTCTTCGACACCACCCTTAGGATTAATCGCTATACTAGTTCCCGCGAATTCAAATACCTGCCGGTCAGCTGGCGAGTCGCCTATGGCCAGAGTTTCGGAAGGCAATACATTAATATCTGACAGGATCTTTTTTACACCCTCAAGTATGCTATCAGCCAAACTGGTCACACTACTAACCTCACGGATAGCACGTGTTATATTAAAGGCATGAAACATCTTATCGCCCCATCTGTAAATGTGTACGTCATAAATAAAAACAAGCTTCTGCTCAGCAGACGTGCTAACACAGGCTGGCTTGATGGTCACTTATGCGCACCTGGCGGTCATGTAGAAAAAGGTGAATCGCCTACCATTGCTATGAAGAGGGAAATTGAAGAAGAATTGGGAGTTAAAGTCCTCTCAGCAGATCTAGAGTTCTTATGTGTAGCCGCAAGAAACTCCTCACCAACAGAATACGTTGCGTATGAGTTTGTAGTAAGAAACAAAGATTATAAATTCTATAACGCAGAGCCAGAAAAATGCAGCGAACTTGTGTGGGTAGACCTAGACGACCTATCTGACGACATAATTCCAGATTTCAGAGCCATTATTGAGCAAGGCATATTGGGCAAAAAACCGTATTTCGAAGTTGGATACTAGCTATTAAAAATTATATGATTCTTGCCACAAAATTGCATCTATAATACAGCACTTAAAGTACATGTCTCACAGCGGCCTTGTAACTCAAGTTGATGCGAAATCAAGGTGAACCTGTTATCAGTACCCAGTTTGACTATGGCTTCTTCGATCGTGTGGCTGTTTTTAACGGCGATAACTTTCCCGCATGATATGCAGCTTAGATGATGGTGGTGTTCCAAAAATATATCACTAAGTTCTACCTTATATTTCCAGCCAATAGTGATCCGCCGCACAAGTCCAAGCTTTTCGTATAACTTGATCACCCGATAAAAGCTCGCTCTGTCTATCTCTCCATTCGCACGCTCAATAAGAGCACGCATTGTTTGTGGCGGTTGGCCGACAAGCAGCTCAAAGATACGCTGCCGAGGGCCGGTAACACTATATCCGTTTTTGCGCAGAATCTTTTCTAAAAGACTTTTGTTTTTTGTCATGCTGCAAATCTTAACACAAATTGCAACATAGTTGCAATTTGTGTTATCTTACGTTGTACTAGTGTTATGTACGAACACGATATTGAAACTTGCCTTCATGATCATAACCATGAAGGCCACACGTCAGATGAAGAACAGGCGTTTCCTCCTTATGAAGAAAATCTTTTTATTAGTTTGGCAAAGCAAGCCAGGGCTGGTTTACTAGAGACCCCACCCGATGTGAGTGTCGAGGAGATCGAAGAGCTTGCCCGGCGATACAGAATCGACGATATACTAGAGCGCCTTGGTGAAAGGGAACCGCCACTTAAGTTCGGCCATTACGCCAGCACCGTACTGGCCTTTGCAAGTGGTTACCATCAGTTGCCGCCCCCGCCCACTCGCTATGAACACGACGAACATCATCACGATGTTCATAATGATAGCCATGATTGTGGCAAGATTCATGGCCCCGTACGACGTTGGCTTGATCGTCTAGAATCAGAAATGTTGAGTAGAATACCAAACAGGCGTGTTCAAGCGATGGCAGCTATCGCTCTCAGACTTTGCTCATTAAGCATCTGCCCTGGAGATGACATCGCAGCCGTTGGCATGCAGGTATACAGTGCGGCTAGTGGAAGTTCGCATGAAGGCGAGCGCCCCGAAGGAAAAGAAGAAGAAAAGGCAGTTTTGCCACGGCGACCCCGTATTGACTTTGAAGCAAACAAAGCCTATCTACCTCTTGATGTAGTGGTCTCTCACGAAGAGTTGCCAAATACAAAGTTTGGCGATGAATTGCGAGACATTACAAACGACAATGGCCCTAAGCAAAATGACGCCACTACTGAGCGGCTTAAAAAGGAAGCTGCTCTCAAACCTGAAAAATTGCGTCGTCGTCAACGCATTATGGCCTTTGGTGCAATAGCACTCACGGCACTTGGAGTTGTATTGGGTGGCTCGGTGCAATCTACCAAGACTGATACAGCACCTGCTAGGAACAATACAGCTCCTGTCCCTCAACCTGACATAAGACCTGACCATCAAAATATACTCAATAGGCCAGTAATCATGGA
>DATMOD010000049.1:0-3661 GCA_035568355.1 Patescibacteria group bacterium | reverse complement strand
CTGAGGCTGTGGCCGTCTACCACCGTTACTATCGTTGTTCATTATTTTTTATCTACCTTTCTTGTTTGATAAGTTCTATAATTTTTGGGATTTTCTTAAAATCTTCTTTTAACATTTCACGCATACCGCCGTTATATAAAGCTGCCGCTGGATGATATAGGGGTAATATGACTAACTGCCCGTTTTGAACCCTAATCCTCTTTGGCTGCCCATGTATTTGGCTGATGCGAGCGTTTGGCAAGAAATACTCCATGCTATGGCGACCGAGAGCTACAACTATTTTAGGCTGAATAATTTGCAATTGTTTTAGCAAATAGGGCCAAAAAGCGCGTTTCTCGTCAGGTTCAGGGTCACGATTATTTGGTGGGCGATATTTCACGATATTAGTGATATAAACAGTCTCACGTCCCATCTCGATCTCACCCAACATCTCGTTCAAAAACTTACCGGCAGCCCCCACGAATGGCAGCCCCGTTTCGTCTTCTTGTTTACCTGGCGCCTCACCTATAAACACTAGTTCGGCATCCAGATTGCCATCACCCATAACTAAGTGCTTGGCCTGCTTGGCCAAATCTAGGCAGACATTATTTTGCAGAATGTCTGCCTCAATCTGATCGAGCAGTTGTTGTTTGCTAGTTGACATCTTTCATAGATAAGTTCAACCGCCCTTGATCGTCGATAGCAGTCAATTTAACTTGAACTTTATCACCCTCTTTTACTACATCGGTAACTTTTTCTACTCGCCTATCAGCTAACTGACTAATATGCACTAACCCATCGTGGCCAGGCATGATGTTAACAAAAGCTCCAAAGTCCATAACTTTTACCACTTCTCCGTCGTAGATTTTACCTACTTCTGGCTCGGCTACGATTTCTTGGATCATTTTTAGCGCAGCAGCGATACTCTTTTGGTCAACAGCTGCAACGGTTACCAGGCCATCATCTTTAATGTCGATATCGGCACCGGTTTGAGCAATAATCTTATTGATCATTTCGCCGCCCTTACCAATGACTTCGCGGATTTTTTCAGGCCTGATCATTAACTTTTCGATACGTGGAGCATATGGGCTTAGTTCTTTGCGAGGTTCTGGCATCGTCTCTAACATATGATTAAGAATACGCACACGGCCATCACGGCCTTGTACTAAAGCTTCTTTTAGGATATCTATGCTCAGACCATGGACCTTCATATCCATCTGAAGAGCTGTTATACCCTTAGCTGTGCCGGCAGTCTTAAAGTCCATATCACCCGCAAAGTCCTCTGCATCAGCGATGTCAGTCAGAATGGCTATTTTGTCGCCATCCTTCATAAGGCCCATAGCAATACCGCTAACTGGCGCTTTAATTGGCACTCCAGCGTCCATCAGTGCCAAACAGCTGCTGCAGGTGGCAGCCATACTGGTAGAGCCGTTTTGGCTCATAATTTCAGTAACTGACCTTATTGTGTATGGGAACTCTTCTTCGGTAGGCAAAACTGCCATCAAAGCGCGCTCTGCCAAATAACCATGGCCTATCTCTCGACGACCAGGGCTACCAAGACGCCTAACTTCACCTACTGTATAACCAGGTGCATTGTAGTGGTGCAAATAGCGACGTTCGCTATTACGCTCCATCGTGTCTACAAGCTGCACATAGCTAAGCGGTGCTAAGGTTACAATGTTCATGCCTTGAGTCACGCCTCTAGTAAACAAACTTGAGCCGTGGACCCTTGGCAATAGGCCAACCTCGCTAGACAATGGACGAACCTCGGTCAGTTTGCGACCATCAGGGCGTACGTTTTCTTCTAGGATGCCCTTACGAACATCTTTGTGCAAAGCAACAGTAAAGGCATCTTCGTAGTCGTTCTTAAGCGCGTCAAAATCATCGCCCAGCTCTCCAGCAAAATATGTTTGCATAGCAGTGCGGAGCTCAGACACTAGATCATTACGCTCTGGATAAGGTGCACGCAGGCCATCGCCCAACTTACCTTCTAGCCATTCATCTACTTTTTGTTGAATTGCTTTGTCTGGCAAATTCAATTCGAATTCTTGTTTCTTAACACCAACTTTAGCTATAAGTTCTTGCTGTAATTTTATGGCAGGCTGCATAGCCTCTTGAGCCCAAGCCATAGCTTCGATAACTTGCTCTTCGCTGACTTCATTAGCGCCAGCCTCTACCATCATTATTGCTTCTTCGGTACCGGCTACTACTAGGTCTAGATCATTAGTGGTCATTTCTTCAAGCGACAAAAAGGCTTGGGGTTTGCCATCTTTGAGACCAACTCTCACACCAGCAACTGGTCCTTCGAATGGTGCACCACTTAGCATAAAGGCTGCAGACATCGCAATCATCGCAATCATGTCTGGTCTAAAAGTTGGGTCTAAGCTCAACACACTAGCCACACCCTGAACTTCATGGCGATAACCCTTAGGCCACAACGGGCGGATTGGGCGATCAATTAAGCGGCCAATTAGAATTGCTTCGTCACTGGGTCGGCCTTCACGCTTAATAAAGCGGCTACCACTTATTTTACCAGCTGCATACATCTTTTCTTCGTAATCAATACTCAGCGGAAAGTAATCAAAGCCCCCAGCAGGCCTGTTAGATATCATGACCGTACCGAGCACAACAGTATCGCCGTAACGAGCCATCACACTGGCGCTGGTACGAAAGCCAACACGTCCTACTTCGAGGCTTAGAGTTCGGCCACAAAATTCAGTTTCAACTCGAATAATGTCTTTGCCAAAAGGGTTAATAGTTTTACCCATCAGTTTGTCCTTCCTACTACACTTAGAGGGTATAGGTAACGGGTTTCAGCCAAGACCAATCTGAGCTCAAATCCACCACCTTCTCTAAAGCGCAGAGATTTTAACGTTCTATTTATTCTTACTATTTGCGAAGGCCGAGTTTAGCAACCAAAGCTTGATAGACAACATGATCTTTTTGCTGAACATAAGCCATTAAGCGCTTGCGACGCCCTACCATTTGTAACAAACCACGGCGTGAATGGTTGTCGTGTTTATTAAGCTTTAAATGCTCGGTTAGCTGTTTGATACGCTCGGTAAGCACGGCTGCCTGAACAGAAGGTGAACCAACGTCGGTTTTGTGAGTTTGGTGCTCAGTAATAATCTTAGTCTTTAGTTCTTTTGTAATCATACTATTCCAAATAGTAACAGATCGGCATCTTTAATACAAGCCAACTTCTATAGACCTGGGATATGGAACTGGCCAGGATCTTGGGGTTTGGAGGCCTGTGCAGGTTGAGCCGGCCCCGCAGTCTGAGGAGGATTCTGAGGCAGAGGTAAGCTAGGCGGCATATCTGGCGGCGAACCAAACGGTGCTACTGGCGGCAACGATGGCAACTTACTAAAATCTGGCATTGGCGGTAATGGTGGTCGGTTATCTAGCCCATCTGGGGCTGCCGAAGATAATTGAGCCTCAGGCAACAGCTGGCCTATCGGCGCTGGAGGCGCGCTATCTTCCACCTTCATCGATGCCGCTGAGACTGGAGGTAAGGCCCTAGACCCTATTGATTCCGTAGGCTCATAAGCAGCTGGCATAGATTCTAAGGCACTATCAACCTCTGCGCGGGCAGCCTGCAAGTCAATCTCTGGGGTTGTAGGTTTACTATCTTTAGGTATCCCTTGTTCGATTTGCTCTATGGTTGGGTCTACTGCCTTAG
>DATMOD010000048.1:0-5973 GCA_035568355.1 Patescibacteria group bacterium | reverse complement strand
AGTTGTTTGTGCTTTTCTAGAGAGAGTTTTGCATAGTCCATGAGATAATTCTACTACGTATCTGTCCTTGGTTCTATCCTCAGATATTCCCCATACCTATTGACATTGCACCCCTGATCAGATAGAATTCCTCCTAGACATTACCAGAGACAGTAGCTACTCCAAAAGAGTTTAATCCGCTACCGAGGTGTAAAGCATTTTTGTTTTTTATCCGAAAAGGTCATTGGTAATGCGAGAACCAAGGACCTTTTTTTATTGGCTCTGGTCTCGAAAAATTAACGGTCGATACCCAAACAACAATATATTGAGGTAAATCTATGGCAATTAGCCGAGATACAAAACAAGACCAGGTTGGCGTAATACGAGACTTACTAAGTAACGCCAAACTGACAGCTTTTGCTGCCTATGATGGCCTGAGCGTGGCTGATCTGCAAGAGTTACGTCGCGCAGCCCGCGCCAATAACATTGTCATCAAGGTGGTCAAGAACCGATTGGTTCGTGTAGCTATGAAAGAAGTGCCCTATCTAAAAGATAGCGACACCGATATCCTTAAAGGTCAATTACTTTACGCCATAAGCGCAGAAGACGAAGTTGCCCCAGCTCAAACACTGGCAGCTTTCGCCAAAACCCACGACGCGCTTCGCATAACTGGTGGGTTCAGCGCTGAGGGCAAGAGCCTGAATGTTGCTGACATCAAGTCGCTAGCAGCTCTACCGACCAAGGATCAACTCCGCGGTCAATTAGCTGGCACTATCGCGGCTCCGCTAACTGGTTTGGCTAGCGTGATATCTGGAAACTTAAGAGGTATGCTATACGTCTTAAACGCACGAATTGAACAATTAGAAAAAGCATAAAGGAGAATATAATGGCAGATAACGAAGAAAAAACAGAAGTTTCTAAAGCCCTACAGGCAATCATCGACAACTTAGACAAATTGACTCTGCTTGAAGCTAGCCAATTGGTCAAAGGTCTTGAAGATCACTGGGGTGTAAGTGCTTCAGCACCAGCTGTAGCTATGGCTGCTGCTCCTGCTGACGGTGGTGCCGCTGCCGCTGACGAGAAAACAGAATTTACTGTTACTCTTAAAGACGCTGGCGCCCAGAAGGTGGCTGTAATCAAGGCTGTTAAAGAGCTCACCGGCCTAGGCCTAGGTGAAGCTAAGGCTCTTGTAGACAACGCTCCAAGCCCAATCAAAGAAAAGGTTGGCAAAGACGACGCTGAAGCTGCCAAAAAGGCCCTAGAAGCCGCTGGCGCTACTGTAGACGTTGCTTAAGTCTAGATACTCTAGCTAAAGACAAAAAACACCCAGATATCTGGGTGTTTTTTGTTGGGAACCTCTCCTTAACGAAACACCTGTACTATGCATCATATTGGGAATAGTCAGCTCGTGATTCTGAAAAAATGTATGCGGGTCAGTTCCAGAGGCTGTCTTGTAATGAACAAATACTTAATATATACTCCAGGCAATATATGAACGGTTTTATTAAAAGTGTTTCTTGTTGTCGCCCCTGTACCTAAGTGAGGCTTGGTCTTAATATTTGCGATTTTACGAGCCTCACCGGCTCTTTTTTAATTTCAGGCAAATAGAGAGACGACGACATGAATGTTATAGATATATTGAATGAGCACACTGTACTGGTTGCAAGCGCGCATCCAGACGATAAGCTCACCCATGGTCACTTATTGAATGAACGAGCAAAAAAAACAAACCCAGATACATCAACCCACGAATATGTAGCCAGTTGGGGAGAGGCAACTACCGTTAACAACTACGCAGCCTCCGATCCAAACTTCATTATTGATGGTAGGCGGAGACAAGAATCGTTAGCTATGGGCGTTCATTTTAAGCTCGATACGATATTGCACGACCACTATCCCGATGGTGGGCTAACTGAAGTTTCAGACGTCCTTATAGAGGCAGTATTAGAAAGAGCGCTCGCTGTAGGGGCAACAGCCTTAGTGTCTACGGCTGGACTAACAGATCACCCTGACCACGTTGCTATGGGTAGAGCTACGACTGCTGCTGGCGAACGTCTAGCCAAAATACAGGGTCACACACTCGTCTTGCAGTTGTATGCTAGAGAATCGTATGTACCGGTGGGCGAGGAATTCTGCGTGGCAACCGTCACTCCCGAGAGTACCCGTTATGCGCTGAGCGGCGCCACCCACAACGGCAGCCATCATGAACTATTTAGTGCGGATACGGCTCTAAAAAAACCTGAAGGATGGTCGTTAACACCAGACGGATATTTTTTCGCCTCAGATCTCACCATACAGGAGTTAGAACAGTACCCAATATGGGACACTGCTGCTTACACTATACAAAGAAAACTGGGCGCACTAGCATTATTTGTTGACAATCCGCCCCACCCAAGCACATAATGTCACTCATGGTTATCCCTCGTACGCAGTGTGAAATTATGATTATTATTACTCCACCTTAACGCGGGGCGATTAGCTTTTTATATCAAAATAGACCAACTACTCCCGCACCAAGCGGGAGTTTTTTAATTAGGAGACAAAATGAACACTAAAGAATTACAATCATCAAATCACCTAGCTCTTACCAAGCAAATTCTATCTAGTATGCTTGACCTGCAGAAACATCTCAAAAACAATGAGTTCATTCTCCGTACACCTATAGATAAAATCAGGACGACTAACGGCAGAAACATCACAGTTAAACGAGAAGATCTGCAATCAATCGGCTCTTTTAAAATACGTGGCGCTTATAACGCTATACGTTTGGCTGACTCTGATATCGCCAAAAAAGGGCTGGTTACTGCCAGCGCCGGCAATCATTCCCAAGGCTTTGCTCGCTCGGCCAAAGCTTTCGGCTATCCAGCTATTGCTTTTATGCCGCAATCTACACCTCTAACTAAACAGAAAGCTACGCGCGCTTTAGGCGCCAAGGTCGTGCTTATCGGAGCGAATTTTGATGAGGCTAAAGCACACTGCCTAGAGTATTCGCGCAAACATGGTTTGCTGTATATACCGCCTTTTGATCATCCAGACGTCATGGCCGGTCAGGCTACAGCAGTGCTAGAAGCTTTAGGCCAGGCGCCACAAACCACACATCTATACGTCCCAGTCGGTGGAGGCGGCTTACTAGCTGGCGCCATCGTTGCCACCCAGTGGCATAAAAAACATATCGGCAACAAAGTGCAAAAGATCATTGGCGTAGAAGCGGCTGTCGCGGCATCAATGGCGGCAGCTGTCCTAGCCAACAAGCCAATCAATCTAGACAGCGCCCGCACTATAGCAGAAGGCATAAACGTGCGCCAAGTCGGTCAAATGGCTTTCGACATCGCGCAACAAGCAGTTAATGATGGTTTAGTTGAACTCATGGAGGTCGACGATGATGAGATCAAACAAGCCATGGTGTTGCAAAAATCTGTAACCAATCTCATGCCTGAAGGTGCTGGCGCAACGGCTTTAGCTGGAGCGCTCAAAGCCTCAAGCAACTCAGACCAAAAAGCACTTGTTATAAGTTCTGGTTGCAATATAGATTCTATACTTGCTAATCAGATCGAAGCAGAAACCCCTATACAAGCTAGCCTGCAGCAGTTAGCAGTGTGCTAATCGACAGGAAGAGCATCAAAATTAGTATCTGCCCTTTCTATCATATGCCTAAAGCGCGGGAAGAATGATGTCACAGTTGCAATAAAACCTATCTTGCCGATTGTCATTAAGGTGATGATAATAATCATCGCCATACTATTCAGTACACCAGTAGCGCCAAGTGTAAGACCGGTATTGCTGACTGCCGATATACCCTCAAACATCAACCAAAATCCAGAAATATTAGGCTGCACAAAGAATAACGAAACAATAAGGATCATGACAACCAGGCTAAAGCCAATAACCCTCAGATCAGCCTCCATGATAGTCCGCTCTGCAAAATGCAGCCTGCGATGAGGAGTACGAACCTCTTTGTAACCCAAAAACCGAGCACTAACACTTACTAGAACGTAGATGAACGCAGTGATTTTAAAGATACCTCCAGCAAAACTGCCTGGCGCTGCACCAACAGCCATTAACCCCATAAGCACAAGATTAGACTTATCGTTTAAGAGTGCAAGATTCTGGAAGGTTGTAAAACCAGCTGTACGAGCTGAAACCGACATGTAGTAGGAGTTGATGAATTTTACGAACGATGAAGTCGATTCAGCAAAGATATGCATATTGCTGTGCTCGAGTGCATATAGGCTAAACGCACCAAAGACTTGCAGTCCTAAGGTCACCAACAAAACAATAACAATAAAGTTCTTCGGAGCCAGTATTGAATCTGGGATAGACTCAGCAAGCTTATGCAAACGAAAAAGACGAAAAATCTGCTTATATACATAGCCCCTGATACTAATGCCCAAACCACCGATTGTTATAAGAAAGGCTCCAGAGAGCAACATAGGAACATTTCTGGCGTAGGGAATCATATTATTCGGCAGGGCTGTCACGCCATCGTTGAGTATATGAGAGGCCGAATTAAAGACTGCCTCCCAAAGACCGTGTGCGCCAGACGCCAACAATAGCAGGGTCCCGAGGCCCCACACAAATAAGAAGTCAAGCAATATAAATGCCAGTATACTTTTAGTATGCGCACCAATCTTCTCGATTTCTAAGCGAAGGGTCTCTTTTCGACCAAAGCCAAGGCGCACAAAGATAATCAGTAGTATCGACACGACACTGGCTATTAGCCCGTTAACGACCATATCCAGAAGTAATACCAGCTGCCCATTAAAGGTTAGAGTACCCGAGTCACCCTGAAACAGACCAGTTAGGGTGCCTACACTAACGATGTTAAAAAGGTAGTTCAAGAAATGCTGTCCGGCAGCGGCAACGTTATGTCGTTCCGTAATCATAAGTAAACCGGTAAAAACAAGGAACGATATTAGCGTGCCAAAAAAGATGATCCGCTCAGCAATCCAAAACGAATTAGGATTTTTTAAAGATTTTTGTATATCCATAATTTTAGACCCCCCTTTAGATGATCGTTAAGCGTGCCCAAGGCCGTAGCGCAAGAACAGGACAATGAACGTTACGAATCCGTTAATCATTACCAGTGGCGCACCAACGCTGAGGTACTTGAAGAACCTAATGTGGATCTTCTCTTTTTCAGCCAAACCAAGCGCCACAACGTTACAAGCTGCACCAATCGGGGAACCGGCTCCACCTAGCGACGTACCAAGATTAAGCGCCCACCAGAGCGGGAACACAGCCAGGCCGGCGTGGCTCATAGCCTGAATAGCGCTTACCATGGTTATGTTGTAAG
Source organism: Patescibacteria group bacterium (assembly GCA_035568355.1). Taxonomy (GTDB): domain Bacteria; phylum Patescibacteriota; class Saccharimonadia; order Saccharimonadales; family EFPC-124; genus DATMOD01. Next base: position 701 of record DATMOD010000048.1, on the reverse strand, counting down.
GCACATTGTCGATAAACATCGATAGAAAACCCGAACCCATCGTAATCAGACCCTGCAAGACGTTTGCATCACCGTGAGATAGAGTCACCAGAGAGCCTGCCAGCCAATTCACGACCTGCGTTTGTTGTAACGAACCAATTACGATAAATAAACCCATAAAGAAGAAGATAATCTCCCAATCGATAACGCTCTGCAGCACTTCTTTTGGATCTCTGCCGAAGATAAGTAATGCAAGTGCAGCCATACCAAGACTTATCGTAGCGTTGTCCAGGCCAATGCCAGTCAGGCTTTCGATATTAGCTTTAGTGAGCATCAGAATAACCGCTATAGCTAACATCGGAATACCAATCTTTAGTATCCTAGTATCTTTTATAGCTGCTTTGGGGTCGAACTGCGCAACCGCCTCAGGTGATACTTCAACAGCCTTCAGTTTTTTACGAAAAACGAGTTGCATGTAAATCTGGGTGACGACTGACAATATAAGCACAATAAAGCCCGAGTTGGAAACAACCTGCACAAACGACAGGCCTACCGTCTTAGCCTCATAATAGGTGGTCGGATCAGAAATGGGTGTCATGGCGCCACCTATATTCGCCATGGTAATCATCATCACAAAAAACGGCAATGGAGGTAATTTTAGCTCTTTTATAAGAACAAGTAGCAGTGGCGTTAGAATCAGCACCGTTGGGATGTTCGATAGA
>DATMOD010000047.1:0-37570 GCA_035568355.1 Patescibacteria group bacterium | reverse complement strand
TGCTATGCAAATTTATTACTACAACCACAAGCGAATCCATACAGCATTTGGTATGAGTCCGGCAGCTTACGCTGCCAGCCTCAAGCCAAATACTGTATTAAAAGCGTGAGACAAGGTGTTCGGGATTTGGGGACCTTGACACCCGACCCGCGTACCCAGATCGTGAACACGCCATCGTTGTTGCAGTTGTTACCGGCGTCGTCGGCGTGAGCCGCCGTAACCGGTCCTGCGATGATCACTCCAGCAGTCAGTACGACTGCCAAGAGCTTGGCAATGGGCTTGCGTAGCAAGTCCATCCAGCCCTTCTTGGGTTTCACTCTTCACCTTTTCTTTGGTGGCGGGAGGTTGGTTATTAAGTTGTGGTGTGTGCAAACTCAGGCGACTAACTTGCGGTCTATCTAGCCTGAGTTCTGGGCGTATTATTAACATTAGTTAGATAAAAATACAAGGGTAGATTGTTGAGGTGGAGAGAGGCTAACAGGGGCGGGAGGTGTTGAAGATTGTTAGAGTTAGGTAATTGTTGTATATTAGGGCTAACTTAATTGAGTCGTGTTCCATGGAAGAAAAGAAAAGTACAAGTGTGGCCACTCAGTTAGACCAGCCCGCCCTGGCGTCCAAGAAACCAAGACCCAAATGGACACTCAAGGTCCTAGCCATAGCTCTGCTAATTTCTGGTGGCATCTACCTTGTAAAAATAGACCACAGCGCTAGAAAAGACTTCGCAGTGGTGATGAGCCAGATGGAGAAGATACGGCAAGATTCGATGGTGCCGATGGGGGCTATTGAAATAGCTGGAGGCCACAGTGATGGTAACGGCTTACTTCAACAGATGAATGAGTGTGGGCTAGATAGAGCCTGCCCGAACGTTACTCGGGTATGGCATGTTGCAGTTGAGCCTGGGAAAGAGTGGGATGCCATAAGAACAGTTACAGAGAAAGAGGGCTTAGATCTTGATTCACAGTCGGGCTTGACGGATAGTCGATGTGGCCTAGTATCACCCAATGACTGTGTTGTGTATGGGCGCAAGGCAAAGGGGAACATGGCTATGCTCGTAGGCATCGATACAGACAAGCAACCTCCAGCTCAAAATGTCTCACCAAAAATCTGGCGACGAGTGAGTGTGAACATCACTCCATACACAACTGGTCCAGTTCGGTAACAGCCAGCTCGATGGGGAGTAACTTAACAAAAGAATAATCAGTGCAACAAAATACCGACCAACATTGGAGCAATCTCTACGACCAAGGCCGTGACTACTTACTGGCGAGCCATCAGGCCATCAGCAAGTATCTTGAACGTGTCGATCCTCCAGCTCCGAAGACCGTGCTCGATATAGGCTGCGGCACTGACCAGCTCACTCGTGAGCTTTATCATCGCGGTTACCGTGTTGTTGGTGTCGATGTTTCAACAAGCGCGATTTCTACCGCCAGAATTTCTTATGACTGTCCCATCCGAGCATTGTCTAGGCTCGCATGGACGAACGGACCTCTGTTATTTGAGATTCAATACTGGCGTGGATGGAAATGGTAAGGAAGGGGTCCCGAGTTCGAATCTCGGTTGGGGCTCCAGATGTAAATCGTGTAATTTGACTATATATCAATAGGGCATGAGGAGACCTCGGGTTCAAATCCCGATTGGGACTCCAGACGTAAAAGGTTGTTAATTGCTGTCTCTACAAACCATACGCCACATTCATCAATTGGCTGTCCGACCCTAAATCTCATCTCTTGCATCTGACATATTTCTCTAGTTAAGATATCAATCTTTGATCTATCCAATGTGCTAGCCCGATCACGCATAAGGCCCTTAGTATAGTTTAACCAGTACTTGCGGACAGCCGGCATAATACTAGTAGGGTTGTCTGCTTCTACCAGAATAGTCAAAGAATTCCTTGTTTCAATATCCATAGCCCGAAATACAAGATACAGTCGCATAGCCATGTAGCGAGCCGATGACATGCCGGCTGGAGCTGGTTGCAATTTAATAATCCGTGGAGCAGATGGTGGGTTATCGTATTGAGTTTTTAGACCTTGCATACAATTAAAATCTCTTTCGACGTCACTTGTGTTTACTAACTATTTATGTAGTTGAGATAACAACCAGGGTATGTTATCTTAGGTTTGTTTTAACTGGCATAACAATGCTTACTAAAATGATACGATTATATAACGTATCATGTCAATAACTTAGTAACCAATCCGCTTGAGTTAGTTGAGTACATATATGCAATATTTCAGAAATGTTGATCTAACCAAGCTTTATCCTATCTCTGAGGCGGGAGTTCGTAAATGGATTGAAGCGGCCCAGCGTGGTCGCTTAGATCTTAAACTTTGTCGCGAGAACAATAAAACGTATGTTGCTAATACTCCAGACAATCTTTTGATTATCGAGAGACTGATTGGGCAACGCAAAAAATACATTAATGCCAGGGCACTCAAGGCCGTTACGCCTTCGCCAGAGTTCTATAAGCTCTTTACGGCGTATCAAATCATGGATATTGCCTCAAACATCAGTATCCATGGCGAAATCCCTCATGGGTACAGCTATGTTGGCGGGGGCGCTGCCGATTGGGATCGTTATACAACCAAATTGTTGAGCAGTAAATCGCCGAACTTACTTACTAGCACAATCGACTTGCTAGAGCAGAATCAAAGAACTATCGATCAACTTATCGAACCTCATAAAAAAGTTAACGTTATAGATCTTGGTACGGGCAATTGTCTGCCAGCTCGTCAGTTATTGAGCCGTCTTAAGAGCAAGGGTCAGCTACACCGCTATATTGGTATAGATATCAGCCAAGACATGTTAGATATTGCAAAACGAAATATTGATGAGTGGTTCGGAGGCCAGATCAAGTTTGAAGGGCACGTTCGCAATATTAGCCATGACCGCTTTAACGACTTGTTAACAGAAGACTATTTTGATGGAGACGACACCCCTATAAACCTGATATTACTCTTTGGCGGAACACTCTCAAATCTTCGCTCGCCCGATCAAACATTGCAAGTGATACAGCAAAGTATGTCGCCAGGTGATTTACTGATTTACGACATGAAACTAGACTGTGGTAAAGCCCGATTATATTTTGACTTTGTAGAAGAGCAGAGCACCCATGTGCTGTCTAAACAAGAAAAGCTCATTCCTGATTTATTAGGTATCGATGACTCGTTATACGAGGTCGAGCAATTTTACGATAAAGATAAGTGTGCTCGTTTTATCCGTCTTCGTCTCAAAGTTATGCTGTCAATCAGCTTTAAGTTTGGGACACACAAGAAGGTTATTGATTTAGACAAAGGCGACACAATCTTGCTGTGGCGCAGTTGGCATCAATCTGCCTTTGATATTGTGGCTCAGTTTGAGCGCAGTGGATTTGAGCTAAGATCGGCAAGCATCTCTAAGGACCGTGAGTATATATTAACGATTTCAGAGATAAAATCTACACAACAGATTTAGAACTTTGCGATTTTATTGTATAATCCTCTGTAGAGTGATAGGCTATTGCTTGTTTAGTGCATGCTGGGATAGCGAAGTGGTCAAACGCATCTGACTGTAAATCAGACGGCCTTGTGCCTTCGGGGGTTCGACTCCCTCTCCCAGCACCAAAGTTTATTACTATACAAACTGTTCATGCTTGAGATAACTGTATTTTTGTTCTATAATCTCCTCTAAAGTTGTTGTAGAAGACCTAAAAAAGGAGGTTACTTAGTGGGTAAGCCAAAAACAAATTCGAGTTCACGCAAGACCGGGCTTAGGCGCAGCCACCTGGTGCTAGATTTAGCGCGAAAAGTAAACTCCCTTTCGCCTATCAAAGTATTCACTACAAAGCGCGAGACTGGCAAGTTGAAATCAAAAAGTATTCTAAAAACCACGGCTACGCCTAAACAGCAATAGCCCGCTTCGCCTGTGAGTTACTCCAGGTAGTTAGTGAGATATAAAATGGCATCAAATCGTCATCTAGGTCGCATAGTTGCGCTACAAACGTTGTATGAGTTTGATTTTCGGCGCGCCAGCGGCGATTCGTCTGTGGATATCGACGAAGTTCTGGATCGTAATATTCTACAGTACGGTGATGCTGTAGAAGATAAAGGCTTCATCCACGGTCTAGTACAGGGCGTGATTGATAACAAGGCGGAACTTGACTCAAAACTTCAACCACTAGCACCAGATTGGGCGCTAGATCAAATAGCCAAAGTCGATTACGTAATTCTATGTGCTGCCCTGTATGAATTGTTATACTCGAGTGAGCATGTGCCGCCAAAAGTCGCTATAAACGAGGCGGTAGAACTAGCCAAAGCCTTTGGTGGCGATAATTCATCAAAATTTGTTAACGGTGTCCTGGGTACTGCCTATCGCACTTTAGTCGAACCAAACGAGAGTAAAACAGATGATCCAAGCACCAAAATTTGAGCGTTTTAAAAAATACTTTAGTCGCAACAAGCAATCTTCAATACAAGAAGTAGTGCGCGAACCAACTGCTGGCGGTATTGTCTTTAGGCGTGGCCCTAAAGACAATAAGTTAGAGATCTTATTGATACAAGATGCTAAGGATCGTTGGACTATACCAAAAGGGCATATAGAAGCTGGTGAAACCGCCAAACAAACAGCCGAGCGTGAGATTCGCGAAGAAACTGGCTTGCAAGAGATGCAGGTTTTAAATTGGCTGGGCAAAATCCATTTTCGATATAGGCGTCAAACCAGCCTAGTATTAATGACCACTCAGATTTATTTGGTGTACTCTCCAGGCAATACTCAAACCCTGAGCAAAGAATCGTGGATGAACGACATTAATTGGTTTGATGTCCAAGAAGCTTTGGACTTGATTGAGTATGAAGACATCGGTAAGTTAATGCTATTAGCCCTCAGGAGGATTCGCCATGCAGGACTTTGATTTTGCTAGGTTCCAAAACTTTGCTCAAGCCACCTTTGGCTTTACCTTTAACAACCCTGATTTATTGGTTATGGCTTTTACTCATCGATCATACGTCAACGAACATAAGAACAGCGTAAAAGAGCACAATGAGCGGCTAGAGTTCTTGGGCGATGCAGTCCTAGAATTGGCTGTAACCGAGTTTTTATATTCGAACTACAGTGAGCCAGAAGGTATATTGACAAATTGGCGTGCGGCTTTAGTGCGCACAGAATCAATTAGTGCGGCCGCTGGTCGTCTAGGTTTCGAGGCTATGCTAAGACTAAGCCGGGGCGAACGGCAAGGCGGTGAGCGAGCAAGAGCCCAAATCCTGGCGAATTCGTTCGAGGCTGTAACCGGTGCCATTTATCTTGACCAAGGTTATGAGGTGGCCAAAAACTTTATTCATCAAAACATTATTTCGACTTTCGCAGAGATTTTAAATGCCGGATCGTGGCGAGACCCAAAATCTCATCTGCAAGAAGTTATACAGAGCGGCGAAGGGCAAACTCCCACCTACAGGGTTTTGTCAGAAGAAGGCCCAGACCACGACAAAGTCTTTACTCTGGGTGTTTATGTCGGCCCTAAATTATTGGGTCAGGGCACAGGGCCATCTAAGCAAGTTGCTCAACAAGTAGCGGCTGAAAGAGCTCTGAAGCACTATACTAAAACAGCTAGTCATGAGTAATATATTAAACAACTGATACTCTTGGGGCGCATAAAAGTGGGTGTCTGCTAGAACAGATTGACAGTTGCCATAAGAAAACATATAATACTCAGAAGTATTTTTGTTGTAATTGAGAGGAATATCTAATAACATGCTTTCGATTCGTCTTCAGCGTATAGGCCGTAAGGGCTTACCTATTTACAGAGTTGCAGTTCAGGAGTCTAGACTTCACGCTAGTAGTGGTCGAGTAGTCGCCTATGTCGGGCAGTACAACCCCCACACTAAAGCGACTAAGTTAGATGCCGATAAAATTGATTTTTATCTTAAAAATGGTGCTCAGCCGACCTCCCGAGTAGTGCGGCTCATGGAAACTGAAAAGATAAGTTTACCTGCATGGGTCACAAAAGCTAGCGGTAACAAAAAAAGAGATGTCCGCCATCCAGATAAGCTTAAGAAGAATCAAGTTAAAGAGCCTGTAGCCGCTGAAGCTCTTGCAGAAGAACCAAAAGCAGCCACAAATAGCGAATCTCAAGCCGAAGCTTAAAGTTTTACACAGACATAACTATAAGCTCATTGCTTGTGGCCTTACTTATAGCTACAATAGCAGCATGATTATCGTCCGCTTGGTTCAAAACCGAGTAGCGGCTATAACCAATAAGAAGTAAGACTAGGAGAGACCGTATGTCAACAATCGATCAGCAATTTATCGAGTTTATAGTAAAGTCATTAGTCAGTAAGCCGGATTCTGTAGTCGTTGTTCGTCGAATAGACGAAAAGGGCGTACTCCTAGAGCTTACAGTCGATCCTGATGATTTAGGTAGAATTATTGGTAAGCGCGGCGCTACCGCTCAAAGTTTGCGTACTCTATTACGTGCCCTGGGCACCAAAAATGACGCCCGCTATAATTTAAAGATCGTTGATAATGATCTCGCGGAAGATGGCGCCGAGAGGCCGACACAGCCCCGTGACGATATCAATCCTGACACCTCCAGCACCGATGTAGCTGCTGCTTCACACGACAACAGTGGAAAAGATGTGTACAGCGCACCAGAGAAGCCTGTGGAAGACCACGATTCTGTAGCAGCTCGCACAAGAAAAGAGCTTGCAGAACTAGACGATCTCGATATATAATAACTGGGAATCAAAAACAAAAACAAAGCTTGCGCGAGCAACTAGTATGCATTAGTTGAGAGCTTTATATGTGACAGTAAACCCGGCATCTTGCCGGGTTTACTGTATTCTAAGCATTTAATCTAGTATACTGCTGTAAATAACTATAAAACCCTTTGACAAAACGGGCATATAGGGGTAGGATCTACTAGTTAACAGCTCCTACGGTCACGGTTCGTGCGCATCGGAGTGGTTTCAAAAAAAATATCATTATGTATAATACAGGTTTGGATACTATGGATTTTTCACAACTACCAACATATCAGGTCACAGTTTATCAATCACGAGCTCATCGTGCTATTCGTACACGTATCGAGAATCTACTTAGGCAATACAACCTAACAATGATGCAATGGTCAATCTTAGGCTACGTTCATGAAGCTGGTGCAGCTGGTATTCGCATATCTGATCTTGCACATAAGATCGATACATCATTGGCATTTATTACCAACTCTATCAATACGCTAGAAGCTAAGGGCGTAGTTGGGCGATCTGGCTATGCAGCTGACAATCGAGCTAAGCTAGTCCGCGTATCAGAAGATTACAAAGACAAAATTGTAGAGATCGAAACAGTACTACATGCTGCAGTCAACGATTGGTTCTACAAGAACATCGAAGACAAAGACCTGACAGTCTATCTAAAGGTTCTACAGCAAATCGCAGAACGCGAAACTGCACGCTAAGAACCTAGGCGTCTTGCTCGCCGCTAAGCTCTGGTTTAGCGACAACAATCGGATTAGTGACAGGCGTGGTCTGGCTAATCTTAACCATATCTTTATCTATCTTTCCTAGTTCCTTGTGGGCATGGTTAAAATGTCCCACCGTGGTACCTAATGAGTTACCAAGCTTTTGCATATACGAATCATATGTCTCTAAATGTTTAGACAGTTGGCCAACTCGCACCTGAATTTCTTTGGCTTGTTCTTCTATTTGCAGACTTCGTAGGCCCTGTAAAACAGTCTGCAAATAAGCCATAAAAGAGGTTGGCGATACAATGATGACGTGTTTTTCGCGGAAAGCGTACTCTATCAGATCGCGGGTTGATAGGCTGGTTGTGCCAACCTTGCCAGTCAATAGATCATAATAGATTGCCTCGCTGGGTATGAACATAAAAGCAAAGTCCATAGTATTTTCGGCTGGCCGTATATACTTACTGGTTTCGTCAATACGATTCTTGAGGTCATTTTTGATTAGTTTTAACAGGGGCTCTTGCCGAGTTTTGTCTTTTTCTTCAATCAATCGATTATAATTTTCGAGGCTAAATTTAGAATCAATTGGTAAGATCTTTTGTTTATCTAAAAAAATAGCCGCATCTACGATCTCACCGTTAGAAAACTTGTACTGCAGCTGGAACCGGTCAGGTGGCAAAACATTAGCCAATACAGTTTGCAAATGGTATTCGCCTAAGAGGCCCCTTTGTTTTGGATTTTGGAGAACATTTTGTAGAAGCTTAAGCTCATCTGCAACATCCACGACTCGACGATTTGTCTCGTCGAGTTTTACTAGGCGCTGGGCAACATCAGTAATGAGCTTAGAACTCTCTGAAAATTGTCTGACAATCGAGTTGTGCATTAGGGTTTGGTTACGGTCTAAACGATCACTAATATTGGTTTGCAAACCGTCTTTTAGGTCAGAGATACTATTGCTAAGATTTGTGAGATCTTGCTTGAGCAGAGACGCGGTTGATGCATTCCTGGATTCGGCGAGTCGCTGATGTAAAACTAAAGCCACAAACCCAAAACCTACAACTACTATAGCCAAGATTATTAGGAGTACTGTAATCATAAGATAAAAAACCAGCGTAAAATAATTACGGTCCCTATGGTTACGATTAGACTAGCGGCAAAGCGCCTGAGGCGTACTAGCCAATAAAAAAGTAGGTAAATGATAGCGTAAAGAAATATAGAAAATACTAAATATTCAAATAAATTACGGGTAGCTAGAGCTTCGAACTGCTGCCCAAAGCCCCACATACTCACTCCAGCTGCTACAGTCACGAGCACCGGTCTAAAAACTTGCCAGTGCACCAAAATAGCGATGGCGCCAGTCGCAAACAAGGCGGTAAAAACCCCGTAACTTAGTTGACGGGTGCTACTGCAGAAAGCTGCTGCCTGGTTAGCGTGGCAAAAGACAGGCTTTATGAACCATTGATCAAAGGCTGCGCTAAACAACGGTATAGTTAGGCCGGCTACCGCACCTAGCGAAGCAGTTCTTATGATTTCTCCCTCAAGAGGATAAAAAAAAGACGCCTTTTGATGAGGCTCAAAATCAGTGACTGAGGATGTTGTTTGTGTGGCCATTATCTTAACTCCAGCAAACCTATCAAAACCTGGCGCTGTTTAGCAAATTGTAGCAGACTCAGGTTATAAACTATAATTAGCCTGGGGCACAACAGTCAACTGAGTCGACTATTTCACAACCAACGCTGCTCTGCTATTATGAGTGGAACATAAGCGTGTTAGAGGTTCGATATTTGGAACTATGAATAAGATTGCGAATTATCTCCAGGAGCATTTGCATGGCGAAGTACTAGCTACAGCAGAGGTTCGACGTTACTTTTCGACTGACGCCAGCGTTCTTACGCTCACACCTAGTATGGTGATCTACCCTCAAAATACCAACGATGTGCGTAAGATAGTAAGATTTACCTGGCAGTTGGCCGAGAAAGGCCATATATTACCATTAACACCTCGTGGTCATGGTAGCGACCTAGGTGGCGCTGCTATTGGTAAGGGCATTGTGCTAGTATTCCCAGCTCATATGAATCGCATATTAGAGCTAAACGTTAAGCATCGCCAAATACGAGTGCAACCCGGCATTAATTATCGCGCCTTGCAACAGACCGTGGAATCGCACGGGCTCTTCTTGCCGCCATACCCGTCTTCTATTGATCGCTCTACGATCGGTGGCGCCATTGCCAATAATACTGCCGGAGAAAAGACGCTCAAATATGGGGCTACAAGAGAATATGTAGAGAGCCTAGAGGTAGTGCTGGCAAATGGCGAGTTAATTCAAACCAATAGATTAACAAAGCGCGAACTGAACCGAAAAAAAGGGCTGACTACGTTAGAGGGGGATATATACCGCCAGTTAGACGGACTGTTGATAGATAATTGGGAGCTGATTCAAGCACATGCCAACCCTGCAGTAAGCAAGAATTCGTCTGGCTACGAATTGGCAAGCGTAAAGCATAAAGATGGATCATTCGACCTAACTCCATTGATTGTTGGCTCGCAAGGCACGCTGGGCATTGTTAGTGAGGCGATACTAAAACTTGAATCATACAATGCTAATACAACATTGTTTGCTATTTTCCTTGAGGGGCTTGATGATGCAAGTGAAGCGATAGCTCAGATATTAAAACTTAAACCCAGTGCTCTCGAAATGGTAGACGGGCATCTACTAGCTCTTTTGCGCAAAACTAACTCGGCTTGGCTTAAAGGCGTAATTGAAGAGCCTTATCCTGCTATTGTTCTGCTTGCCGAATTTGATGATGCTGGCCATCGCCAACAAAACACCAAGTCTAAAAAGCTCGAGAAGTTACTCAAAAAATTTACTGCTAGATACAAAATAAGCACGGACTTTGAAGAACAACAGCGACTATGGTCTATACGCCGCAGCGCCGCCATAGTCACGGCTAATGGCGATAGTGATGAACGAGCCGTACCGATTATCGAAGATGGTGTAGTGCCTAAGGAGCGCCTAACAGAATTTATCGAGCAAATCTACGCTTTGTTTAAGAGGAATCATCTCGAAGTCGCAGTATGGGGTCACGCTGGTGATGCGAATTTACATTTACAACCTTTTCTAGATTTGTCTAAAGTTGGTGATCGCCAAAAAGTTTTTAAACTTATGGATGAATATTATGATATTGTGCTATCAATGGGTGGCAGCACTTGCGGAGAACATAATGACGGTCGTTTGAGAGCACCGTATCTTAAAAAATCCTATGGACCAGAAATGTACGAGCTCTTTAAGCAGGTCAAACATATCTTCGATCCGCATGGCACTCTAAACCCCGGGGTCAAGCTTGATGACGGTTCCGATCTTGTAGCAATGCTGCGCCACGAGTATTCTATACCCAGCCTAGCTGATCACTTCCCTCACATCTAGCAGCTCTACGAGGCTGTGCCCCTTAAAGCTTGGTCGTATGGTGTATAGGTGTTTATTGCATGCAGAGCAGGCTGGCTTGTGCTCGAGCACTACCTCAGGTTACAATACCTAGTAATGCGCGAGTGGCGGAATGGTAGACGCGCTAGCTTCAGGTGCTAGTGTCCCTCGGGACGTGGAGGTTCAAGTCCTCTCTCGCGTACCAATATAAAAAGACCAGCTTGTCTGGTCTTTTTATATTGGCTAGTGTGAGCGGGCTTGAACCGAAGGGTCGAGAACTGCCTGTGGCAGTTTGAGGAATCAAAGCTTGGCCGAGTCTGGAGGGACTTGTCCCGAAGACGAGCAGAGAATGACAAGTCCTCTCCGTGAACGTGAATAAATTGAACTGCGTTTTTGTTGCTTGAGCATTAGTACTCTCCATATATATGAGTTAGGGCAATCTGAGCGATAGTCCTCTCTCGCGCTAAACGGGGAACAGACTTATCCTATATACCCCCCTGCTAGCGCCAAAATAATCCCCAAAGCTGCGCACACCTGACCGATAACCCAAAATCGCATCGTTACTTTAGTCTTTGGCCAGCCTTTAGCTTCAAGATGATGATGTAGCGGTGCCGCTATAAAGATCTTGCGATGTAGAAACTTCTTCGAGAGTATTTGCAGCAGGCTTGATCCGGCCTCTGCTACAAATACTAGGCCGATTATGGGCAATAAGAATAGGGTGTTAGTCAGCATCGCCACAACGCCTAAAGACGTGCCTAGCGCAAAAGAGCCCACATCACCCATAAAGAAGCGTGCGGGAGCAATATTAAACCAGATATATGCTAACAACGCCCCGACTACCGTCATGCAGAATGTCGCGATGCCAATGTTGCCTTGTAGAGTCGCGATCACACCAAAGGCACCGTAGGCGCTCATTAACAGGCTACCTGCCAATCCGTCTAAGCCGTCACTGATATTGACCGCGTTACCGGTACTGACTACCACTAAGATAAATAGCGGGATTAGCAGCCAGCCGAGAACCATGTCGCCAGCAAACGGAATATGCACAGAAGTATACCCAAGTTTATAGTAAAAGAACCAGGCGGCTATTGCCGCAACAGCCGTGATCATTGCAAATTTTATGGGTGCTCGTAAGCCTTTTACGCCGCCGCCTTTACCACGGACATTAATAATATCATCAGCTAACCCAACCAAAGCTCCCCCTAGCAAGGCTGATAGCGGTAACCATGTCTGCTGACGATCAAGATTAAAAAGCAGTGTTATAAGTGTAATCGCCGCTACTGTAATTAAGCCGGCCATAGTCGGTATATTTCTATTAATATTGAATTTAGTAACTACCTCTAATACCTCGCCAGTTGTTGAATGGGTGCGATCAATCTTCCAGAACTTATATTTGTAGGCAAAGAATGTGTAGAACGGCGTAAGCAGCATGGCTACGCAAAATGCCAAAAAACTTAACGAAAAAATTGTAGTTGCTTGTTGTGTAAACTCTCCGGAAACTATTAACATTAAAATTCCTTTTAACTTAAGCTATAACGATAGTCTTCTCACAGAATATACTACCGTACGGCTTACAAGTACAGAAACGGAGGTACAAAAACACTCAACTTGTAATATGAGATTAGGCGGTGGACAGCTCGTGATTATGAAAAAGTGCATGGGTCAGGTGATCACAGGGCAATTATTAGTCGTGCTATACTTTGCACAGATATTTCTAGTGTAATAAAACAGAAAGATTTAACATGAATCAGGATCTAATAGATTACATAAAACAAGCTCGGGCCCACAACAACGATAACGAGACAATAAAGGGCAGTTTAATCACTGCTGGTTGGGAAGAAAAGATCGTAGACTCAGCATTAAAAGCTAACCTTGATCTTATAGTGCCACCACCCCCACCACACCAACCGCTACAACATACTTCAGAGAACGCCAAGCCTATTGCTGTCGTACAGAATATGTCTACCCGTGGTATTGAATATGTAATTATGTTCATAGCTCTTGGTGCCAGCGCTATAAGCTTAGGTTTCTTACTGCATAATATGGTGGACAGATCCATTCTTAATGTTAATAATTTTGATGATAGCTTTATATCAGTCAGTAGCGCCGCATTGTTGGTATCACTACCAATATTCGCGCTGCTATTCTTGCGGCTTAAACGAGCTGAGCTAAAAGACGCCGCTCTTTACCATGATCCTTCTCGCCGAAAAGCCATCCAGCTTACTCTCATAATAACTTTTTTGATCGGTCTTTACGTGGTAATTAGCTATGTATACAGCCTGCTCAATAGCATCAATGGCACTAATGCAGTGGCGAATCTTATACATTCGTTCATTACTCTGGTTATAAGTGGCGGTATCTTTACTTACTATTGGCGGGACATTCATCACAAGGGGCAATGATGAAGAAATATTACATTGCCATAACGTTCTTACTGGTGGCGGGCCTGGCAATTGCTGTTTCACATTTCTTTGTGGGGCGAGATGCTGTTAGCGATGCTCTGCGCGTAGAAGACATACAAAAACTAGAGTCGACAGTGCAAAAGTATGCAGATGACAACAAAAAGCTCCCGGATAGTATTAAAGATCTGCAGCCAGACGCTACCTTAAAATATCACGACTACACTTATCAAAAAAATAGTGACAGTGATTTTTCTATATGCGCAACATTTAAGAATAATGCTCACCCCGCTTATTACGCTAGCAGTAATGATCCCGCCTCACATAAAGCTGGCCATCAGTGTTTTTCTAATACCGCATCAAATCTAGTTCGGTCTACTTATCAGCCTGCCCCCGCACCACAATCACGAGCCGTCTGCGGCTATCCCCATAAAGATGATAACGAAAAAGCCGTATCCACAATTAAAACTATAGATGTAGCAAACTTTAGGCTTACTGTTGATACTGGCTCAGGGTTAACTCAAACATATTACTGGGCAGGGCCGGCTTACGCGCCGTATGTTTTTGATGCTAACTGCAAGCAGATAACTATCCAAGACGTGCATGTGGGCCAAAAAGTCATACTGTACGGCACAATAGAGAATATTCTTCACTACATCAAGCTCGCATCGTGAAAATGTGCGATAGCTGCTTCAGAGCCGATTTATAAGCGACTAGCGCTTAGAGTTAGCGTGTCGTTTGCGCTCAGTTGGGTCAAGATAGCGTTTGCGCAAACGTAGGTTCTCGGGTGTTACTTCTAAAAGTTCGTCGTCTTCGATGAAATCAAGGCACTGCTCTAGGCTGAGTTTAGTGTAAGGAGTCAGCTGCACTGCGCCATCCGATGACTTGCTGCGCATGTTAGTTAGTTGCTTCTCGCGGCAGACATTGATCTCTAGGTCTTCATGGCGGCTGTGCTGGCCAACAATCATGCCAGCGTACACTTTAACACCTGGGCCAACAAACAAGTCTCCACGAGCCTCAGCGGCCTGCAGAGCGTATGGAGTGGTGGTGTTTGCTTCTGTAGAAATCAGTGCCCCGCTGCGTGTCTGAGGTAAACTCTGGCCAAGCGGCTGATAACCATGTGGCAAACTATTCATTATGATAGTGCCCTTAGTAGCAGTCAGCATTAGGTTTCTTAGACCCAATAACGCTCTTGTCGGCAAAATATAAGTTAAGCGAGTACCGCCTTTGCTAGTTTGAGTGTGCTCTTTCATATCAGCGCGACGCAGACCAAGCTCTTGGTTGACAGCGCCTACGTATTCGTCAGCTACCTCTATAATCAATTCTTCTATCGGCTCGCTGACTACGCCATCTATAATTGATGTAACAATTTGCGGTCGGCCAACTTCAAATTCGTAACCTTCACGACGTAATGTCTCAATTAATACGCTCAAATGTAGTTCACCGCGACCACTAACCAGAAAACCAATGCCGCTATCTTCAACGTGCAAGGCGACATTCGTTTCTAGCTCTTTTTGTAAACGCTCACCAATCTGGCGGCTGGTAGTGAACTGACCCTCTTTGCCCTTCATAGGGGAAGTGTTGGGGCCTAGATACATCTTTAGGGTTGGTGGTTCGATGTCGATCACTGGTAGAGCTTCTGGGTTATCTGCAGCAGCAATTGTCTCGCCGATATGAGCTTCGGCCACACCAGTTATAGAGATGATGTCACCAGCTACAGCTTGTTCAACCTCTACCTTGCCGAGGCCTTGGTGAACAAATAATTTATCTATTTTGCTTTTTATGATTGTTCCATCAACTTTAACCAAGGCTATAGCTTGACCACGGCTAGCTGTGCCACGTCGGATTCGGCCAATTGCGTATTTGCCTAAGAAACTATCATATTTAAGAGCTGTCACTAAGAACTGTAAAGGAGCATCAAGCTCGGCGCTTGGTGTTGGTACATGTTCGATGATTGCCTCAAAGATCGGTGTTAAATCAGCGCTCTCGGTAGCGTCTGTAGGTAAGGCACTCCAAGCTTTGCCTTCTCGGCCGATTGCAAAATAGACAGGGTAGTGTAATTGACTATCATCTACAGCCAATTCTAAGAATAAGTCAGCGATTTCGTCTTCGACTTCCACGATGCGAGCCGCTGGTTTGTCGATCTTATTAATAATTACAATCGGCTTCAACCCCATACCTAAGGCCTTACTGAGTACAAACTTAGTTTGCGGCATTGGTCCTTCTTGAGCATCAACAATAAGCAGAACGCCGTCGGCCATGTTGAGGGTGCGTTCTACTTCGCCACTAAAGTCGGCGTGACCTGGAGTATCGACTATATTGATCTTGTAGCCCTTATATTCGATGGCAGTTTGCTTAGCAGTAATCGTAATACCGCGTTGTTTTTCTTGGTCGCCACTATCCATAATCAAAGTCTGGCCCATTTCGGCCTGATTATCACGAAAAGAGTGAGACTGTTTTAAAAGCCCATCTAGCAAGGTAGTCTTGCCGTGGTCAACGTGGGCAATAATAGCAATATTACGAATATGTTTAGGATCCATCATAAAATAAAAGCCCTTAGTTTTTTGACATGTTAATTAAAACGTATTATAGCATAATCTGGAGTATTTTTGAAATGCGGCTTCTTGGCTAAGCCTTAGTATACGTCATTGCTCTTAAGTTTTGCCATGAGCTCCCTACAGATCTTACGTTCTACACTACTAATCTGTTGTGGGGCAGGGGCTTTTACGCTTCGAGGACGAGCGCGGTCTAGGAGTGATTGCTTATCTGTTCGTAGGGACGGTGTAATAGATTCGCCATCAAGAGTAAGAACTATGCCCTGTTGAGTAAGTACTTGTCTTTCACTCCCTGGTATTGGCACTGCCAGAACATATTTTGGTGCATCTCGTAATCTTCGCCGGGTACTGGCAGGTGAACCAAGATCGTAATCGCCTAGGCCAAGCTTTAGATTTTCCATAGCAAAGCCCCTCGATTGACAAGGTGGGCAGTCCATATCAGCACCGTCCATCCATGAAGGGGCTAATCCGCGGGCAATGTCACCATAGCCTGTGGGAATTTTTAGAAATCTATATTTTACTCTCCCCAAACCGGGGACTCTAGATTTATAAAACACCGTACCTTTTGCTTTTGCAAGCATCAGAGCACCTTCCCCGATTCGGCGCTCTAGCTCTTCTAAGCCTATGATATCTGATTCATCAAGAAGGGCCTCTTCTTGAACAATTTCCGATGTTTCTGATTTGGCTGGAGACGCCAACAAATCAGGCCAGTCATAAGAATCACCGTGGCTTAATCTCCCAAGTGCTAATTGAGTAGCCCTGTACCCGAGGTACCTAAGCCGTTGCTCTTGGCTAAGTAAATAGGCTTCATGAGTGGTAATGTGGCTTCGAAGTTCAAGGTAGGGTATTTTACCAGCAAGAGCGTGCACTACTCCTAACCCATAAGCTCTTTTGTGAGGTATTTTTGCAAAATCATCCGCCTCTTCTTCATATTCTGTTTCGCTAGCCTCTAGTATGCTGCATCTGAACCTTTGATCTTCGAGGATTCTATTGACCGCCGCATTATGGGCAAAATTATTCGGAGGAAAATAGCCATCATTAAAACTCATATTATGGACAAGAGTATCGTATTTGAACTTAAGTTGCAAACATGTCAAACACTTGACGCTATTTTACAATCAAAAATCCAAAAACTTAATTTGCAAACCCATACCAATCTCGCTTATACTTAACCCAAACCGAGGGGTCGTGTTTGGAATGAACTAATGAATATATTAATGCTTGGGTGGGAGCTTCCGCCACATAATAGCGGGGGTTTGGGGGTAGCTTGCTACCAGTTATGCAAACATCTAGCCTTTCGAGGCGTTAGTATTGATTTTGTGTTGCCTTATTCGGCTAATCACGATATAGACTTTATGAAACTAGTGCCGGCACTATCTATTACTGCCGAAGAATTCATAAACCTAGCTGGTGCCTACAATACTAACTGCGATGCTTGTAAGAGCTCGAGCTGCGAACATGCTTACCCGACAGATCTACGTGGCCGACAGCAACGTTATAAGGCGTTTGTGGAACAATATGTGCAAACGACCCAGCCGGACGTAATACACATGCATGACTGGCTCACCTACGAAGCTGGAATGCGAGCCAAACAATTGACCAATAAACCGCTGGTCGCGCATGTGCATGCAACTGAGTTTGACCGCTCAGGTGAGCATTCTGGCAACCCACTCGTACACGACATAGAGTACAACGGGTTACTAATGGCCGATCGTATCATAGCTGTCAGTCAGTTAACTAAAGACATTATAGTTAAGGGCTATGACATACCACCGTCCAAGATAGAGGTCATCCACAACAGTATAGATAAAGATGAAGTCGATAAAACTGCCACCGAGAGCACCTACGTCTACTTGTCTGAAATGAAAAAGCTTGGCTATAAAGTCGTGGTCAGCTTGGGGCGATTAACTGTTCAGAAAGGCGTTACTTATCTTTTGCAAGCAGCTAGGCAAGCGCTCGATATTGATGACAAAATTATATTTCTGATAGTCGGGGCAGGGGAGCTGAGAGACGAGCTACTCGAACAAGCAGCTAACCTTGGAATCGCTCAAAATGTAATATTCACTGGATTTTTAAGAGGTAAGCGGTGGAGAGACGCCTACGCTATTGGTGACATGTTTGTGATGTCGTCGGTCTCAGAACCATTTGGGATTACAGCTCTAGAGGCAGCCGGGTATGGCAACACATTAGTGTTGTCTAAGCAGTCTGGCGTCTGCGAAGTCCTACGAAGTGCCTTAAAATTTAATTATTGGGACACTAAAAAACTGGCTGACTATATTGTGAACATCGCCAAAAATAACGCTCTTCGTGACCAATTAGTTTCAGATGCAGAACACGAGTTTAATAAACTGTCTTGGCACGATGCCGCTGATCAGTGCCAGCGACTGTATGCTAGTTACGCTAGTGCAGCAGGAATCGCGGCATGAAAAGCCAGCGCGCAATATGCCTGTATCTACATGTGCATCAGCCGTATCGCGTTCGCCCATATTCAATATTCGAAGCTGGGCAGGATCACAATTATTTCTTCAATCCAGACACAAATGACCCTACTAGCAATGAGCATGTACTACATAAAGTAGCCTCTAAATCTTACTTGCCAACTAATAAATACTTAATCGGTTTGTTGCAAAAGTATCCTGAATTTAGGCTCAGCTTGTCTATAACTGGCACAGTGCTCGAGCAGCTAGAAATGTGGAGCCCAGAAGCCTTAAAAAGCTTCCAAGAACTTATAGCTACTGGGCGGGTTGAGGTTATAGGCGAGACCTATCACCACAGCTTAGCCTTTTTTTATTCTCGCTCGGAGTTCGAAGAGCAAGTGCGCTTACATGCCGCCAAAATTAAGCAATTATTTGGTGTAAAACCAACTGTTTTTCGTAACACCGAACTAGCCTATAACAACGATCTTGCTTATTGGGCAGATCAAGCTGGCTACAAAGGTATCATTTCTGAAGGCTGGGATCCAATTCTTGGTTGGCGCAGCCCAAACTTTGTGTATCGCCCAGCCTATACTAAAAATATCAGATTACTCATGAAAAACTACCGCATGAGTGATGATATTGCTTTTCGTTTTTCAGACAAGAACTGGCGGGAATGGCCTCTGACTGCCAGCAAGTTTGTACATTGGGTGAACTCCCTGGACAGTGCTCAGACCAATATAAATTTGTTTATGGATTACGAGACATTCGGCGAACATCAGTGGGAATCAACTGGCATCTTCGACTTTCTAGAACATCTCCCAGCGGAATTCTTAAGCTTCAAAAATAATACCTTCATGACTATCAGCGAAGCAATCGATTCTTTTGAGCCAGTTGACCAGATCGATACCCCGTACACTGTTACCTGGGCAGACACCGAGCGAGATCTAACCGCTTGGCTCGGCAACTCCATACAGCAACAAGCTATAGCTGAGGTATATAATCTCGAGGCAGAGGTGCTAGCAACTAAAGATGCCCAATTAATCGAAGATTGGCGTCGCTTACAGACGTCCGATCACGTATACTATATGTGTACTAAGTGGTTTCGTGATGGTGACGTGCATGCTTATTTCAGTCCATATGAATCACCATACGAAGCATTTATTTCATTCAGCAATGCGCTGAGAGATCTAAAGCTACGAGTATTACAAAAGGGGGGCCGCTAAATGGCGCGATCAGTTTTACTAAGTAACGGCACTATGCATGTAGGCATTAACCTATACGGCATGGTTCACGATTTTTACTACCCGCATGTTGGCTACGAAAATCATGCTATGGCTGGGCACATGCGTCATCGCATCGGAGTCTGGACAGAGGATCATTTTAGTTGGCTAGATGATGGCAAGTGGCAGTTTAATTTTGATTACGAAGACCAAGCCCTAATTGGCCGTACGCAAGCCCGCAATTCTGACCTCGGTATTACTATAGAATTACAAGACGCCGTAGATTGCGATTTTAACGCTTTTATACGTAACATCCATGTAATCAATGAGTTTAACCGCCCGCGCGAAATCCGATTATTCTTGTGCCAGGTGTTTTGTATCAGCAATAGTTTGAATGGCGAGACGGCACAATATCTTCCAGACGAACCGGCTATTCTGCATTACAAAGGCCACAGGGCTTTTGTAATTGGCGCTACCAAGTCTGACAATCAACCTTTCGATCAGTTCTCTATAGGTGTGTACGGCATTGAAGGACGCGAAGGCACTTTTCGTGATGCTGAAGATGGGGTTTTGGCCGGTAACGCTGTGGAACATGGCAGTGTTGACTCGGCCATCGGTTTTAATCTTGACCTAGAGGCCCATGGTTCGACGCGTGTGCAATATTGGATTGCTGCTGGTAAAGATGGCCATGCAGCAAGAATGCTACATAAGAAAATCAAGACACGTGGTGTAATTAAGCGAATAGAGGCCACCCAACTTTATTGGGATAAGTGGCTCCGCCCAGCAGAGCATTTTATATCTAAGTTAGATACTGGCCTGAGGGCGCCATTCCGCAAGAGCCTGTTGCTTGTAAAGTCTCATATAGATAAACACGGGGCAGTTATGGCCTCGACCGACACAACTGTCAGAAATTACTCGCGCGATAGTTACGCTTATTGTTGGCCACGTGATGCTAGCTACGCTTTGTGGCCCTTACTGCGGCTTGGTTATACAGAAGAAATTAAAAACTTTTTTGCCTTCTGTCGTGATGGTCTACACCCTGATGGTTACCTGATGCACAAATATCAAGCCGACGGCGCTTTAGGCAGTAGCTGGCTTCCATATGTATACGCCGGGCGACATACCCCTCCAATTCAATCTGATGAAACCGCCATTGTGCTTTTTCTTTTTGGCCAGTACTACCAGGTTACTAATGACCATGAAACTTTGCAGAAATTCTACACGTCGCTCATCCATCCAGCAGCTGCTTTTCTGGCTGAATGCATAGACGAGACAACAAAATTGCCACATGCTACCTTTGATATATGGGAAGAACGACTTTTGACTACCACCTACACTACAGCCGTGACTTACGCCGCACTATTAGCTTCGGCAAAGATGGCTGAAGCACTGGGTCATAATGACGATGCAGTGCATTGGCAAGCAATAGCTGACGACATACATTCAGCGGCCCCCAAGCTCTACAACGAAGATAAAAAGTTTTTCTATCGTGGGTTCATTAAAAAAAATACCGGTACACCAGAAGAAGAGATAATGTTTGATGACACTATCGATCTTGCTAGCTTCTATGGCGCTTTTATGTTTGGTTTATTTGACTTACACGATAGCCGGATTGAATCTGCTTATCAAACGCTTAAAACCGTGTTTAAGCTTGATGATTCTATGCCAACACCTATACCAAGATACGAACACGATCAATACCGAACTGTGGACCCTGCCGGTATGGGCAACCCTTGGTTCATAACGACTCTTTGGATGGCCCAATATTACATGGAAACAGACAAGCTGCCACTTGCCAAATCAACGGTGGAGTGGGTTAGAGACCGGATGTCATCATCTGGAGTGCTGTCAGAACAGATCGACCCATTCAATCAAACAGTTATAGGTGTGGCGCCGTTGTGCTGGAGCCAAGCTGAATTTTTGAATTCAGTCCTCGATCTAACATCCGATCCGCATAAGATTGAACCTAATGATTTATGATTTCCAGTCGTACAATTTGGCAACCTATTAATGTAGCGCGAGACTTAGCTACTAAAAAAGTTATCAAGCAATTGGCCCACAAATTCAGGTTTGTATACTTTGGCCGTGTCAGCCAAGAAGAAGCTAGATATCAGCTGCTGCGTGGAGCCACTAGCTCTATTAAGCATAGTGATAATCATTATACGGTTGGCAGTTTTCGTGGTTATGACGTTACTCTAGTCGAACGAAGAGACGAACTGGTGTTCCCCGGCAAAACCCCCCGTGACTACCATTGGCTAATCATGCAGTTCGACCTCAAGCGAGTCACCCTACCGCATATCTTCATAGAAGGTAATCACCATGACGAAGTCTTCTTTGCTAATCTGCTAGTTAAGCACGCCCAATTACATAACGCCAATAATCTGTTTGAGCAGACTGATAAATTTTTTACTCAAAATTTTAAAGTATTTATAGCTGCTCACATATTTAGCTATATACATAATATAATCACGCCTGAGATAACTTCTATGATAGCTCATCACTTTGCTCAGTTTGATTACGAGCTAGAAGAAGACCGCCTACTAATTTATGCCACCAACCCCAAAGTTATAACTCTGAACCTGGCAGAAGAAATGATGCGGGTGGGGATTTGGCTGGCCGAGAGATTAGACTCTGCACCTCAAGACGACACAAGTCCACATCGCACAATACTAAATCCATAACTAGTAAAAGAAGCGCTATTTGCGCTTCTTGACTTCGTTGCGGCCGAGGCTTTTAGCAGTCTCTGTAAACAGAGTGCGACGTCGTAAACGGGGATTGTATTTCATTAGACTAAGCTTGTCGGGTGTGTTCTGAGTGTTTTTAGTAGTGTAATAAAAACGATCACCGGTCTCGGCGCATACCAGCCCAACTATTTTGCGTTTTGTGTTCTTCTTTGGCATTGATAAAATCCTTTAAAACAATCTGTCGAATCTAACTCTCAATTCAGTGGATTATATCAGATAACACTGAGCACCACAACCTTTAGTGCAGCCAATAAATACTTAAGCCACGCACTGATCAATCTTTCTTGCGATTATGCCCATTGTGCCACTTGTGACAGAAGGAGCATTGGTAGGTCTGCACTTTGGGACCGATATTCTTACGTAGCCATTTAGCGCCTTCACGAGCTGCCTCAAACGACTCGTAAGGCTTTTTGCCTATACAAGCTGTAACGTAATTGCCATATGACTTATTTGGTTTTTCTGGAGACATACCCGTTACTGACTTTAGATAAGAGCGTTTGGCGTAGACTCCCATGAGCGCGCAGAGCATTAAAGATGACTACTACGTCAACTAGTTCCTGTACGGCAGCGCCTATTACCGGCTTAAATTTGCCGGTTGCAAAAATCAACATTAAGCCAACGCTCATAGTAATACCAGCCAGGATGCTTTGTGTGCCTATGTGGATGGTATTTTTGGCAATTTTAATCGCCAGCGACACTCGCTCAACTTGGTCTAGCATAATAACAATGTCGGCCGATTCACTAGCCGCAGTAGAGCCTCTAGCTCCGAGTGCAATGCCTACATCGCTAGCGGCTAGAACCGGGGCATCATTAACGCCGTCTCCGACCATAGCGCTGGGCCGAAACTCGGCCGGAATTTCTTTGAGTACCCGCACTTTATCTGCCGGCAACAGATTAGCATGCACTTCTTTTATACCAATCTTATTGGCAATGTTTTGTGCGGTTGTTTGATTATCTCCAGTCAACATACTTATATGTTTAATACCTTGGAATTGTAGGTTAGCTATTAAAGCTTTACTTTCCGCTCGCAGCGCATCCACAAAAGTCAGTGCTCCGACCAATTTGCCGTCTATAGAGACGAAGGTAGTAGTTTGACTAGCGCTATCAATATTCACATCAGGCGGTAAATCAATCCCCATTTGTTCAATAAACGATAGTCTGCCGACTAAGACTTGCTTATTTTGCCAAGTAGCCGTGAGCCCAGAACCTTGAGTCTCGTGAACATTAGTAACCTGCGGAATAGTTAAACTTTGTTTTTTAGCAGCCAGCACCACCGCCCTGGCAAGTATATGAGCCGATTTTTGCTCAACAGCTGCAGCTAACCCCAATAAATCTGCCTGATCTACATGATTGTAAGTAATAATTTTATCTACAATCGGTTTGCCCTTCGTTAACGTACCGGTCTTATCAAAAGCAATACTTTTTGTAGCAGCCAAACGCTCTAAGGTCGCGCCATTCTTTATAATGATTCCGTGCTTAGCCGCGCGGCTCATACCAGAAATAATCGCTATCGGTGCACCAATCAATAGTGGGCAGGGGGTAGCTACCACAATGACTTCCAAAAATCTTCGCGCATCACCAGTTATCGCCCAGATAGTCCCAGCTATCGCAAAGGATATGACTGTAAAAGGTATACTGTAGCGATCAGCTAATCGTACGAACGGTGCTTTGCTATTTACAGCTTCTTGTACCAATTTAACTATTTGCGCATATTGGCTATCGTTGCTGGTTCGCATGGCTTTGATAGTAATAGCTACATCCAAGTTAATAGACCCACTCAGTAATGCTTCGCCCACTTGTTTAGTAATCGGCAAACTCTCACCAGTTATACTAGATTCATCGATGGTAGTATGGCCGTCGACTAGTTCACTATCGACAGGGATAATCTCACCAGGCTTAACCAAAAGCAGATCACCTGGCTTAACAGTGGCTACCAGCGCATCTTTAGGGATATCCTTTACTAGAAGATGGGCTCTAGACGGCGCACGCTCCAGTAAAGACTTGAGCTCTCGAGTAGCCTGACCGGCCGCATAATCTTCTAACGCCTCACCACCAGTTAGCATCAGAACAATAATTATGGCTGTCCAATATTCGTTAAGAGCTAAGCTTGAAAGAATAGCTACTAAAGCTAGAATATCCAATCCATAGCCACCCTGTCTTAGCGTATGAACCATATCCTTGATAATTGGCAAGACTGCAAATAACGAAATGCCAGCTAGCAGTAAATTTCCTAACGTTACCCATCCAGATAGTTGCAATATAATTGCCCCGGACATGCCAAATGCTACAAGCACTAAAACTGGATAATGGCGCAAAAACGATAAGGACTTTGGATACATCAAACTTAGTATAACACCTCTTGTCATGGTATAATCGCAGACGAGCGCGACACGTCAATGCGGGATTTGTATAGTGGTAATATGCCAGCCTTCCAAGCTAGAGCCGCCGGTTCGATTCCGGCATCCCGCACCACATTCGATATTTCTTTAGAGACAATATAATTGTTTCGCCGTCATTCCAAACCCAGCATTGAGCACGTGGCCACACCGCTCTTTTTAAATCCCTGTTTTGTCACAACGCTTGCCTATATCAGTTATTAATCATCGCTCATGTGTAAATATTGAGATGTTGATAGTCAGGAGACACATGAACAACCAGCGCGAAAAAGCCTTAACTCATAAAATCCACCGCCTTTTCTGGCAAGCCAATCTTCAAGATAAAACAACCCTAGCTATCTGTTATCTTGTGCGTATACCGGCTATTGCCGCCTATAACATTCTTATACCGCTAGTGAGCGCCTACGGTATACAGTCAATTCTTACTCGACATTTTCAGGAGGTTAATAAATATGCGCTATGGGTTATATTTCTGTCGCTAGCATACACCGTCTTATGGACAATTGGCGGTATCGCTATAAGTAGGAATGCTGTTAAAGGCTCAATCTATGTTCAAAACCAAGTATTTTTTAATTTTCTGCAGAAGGATTATGATTTTTACAGCAATGCCTTCTTCGGGTCGCTAGGCGCTCAAGCGACACGCATAAGAGATGCTTACAATAATTACGGCGAACTGGTTACGCTCTCTATACCAAAACAAACGACTATTGTAATAGCGGGCATCGCAGTAATCGCCTCACAATCCCTATTACTAGCTGGGGTAACGGTTATTGCTATGGTTTTTGTGCTAAGTTTTACTATTTGGAGTAGTTCCTGGCGTTTGCAGTTTCGTCGCAAAGTTAGTGAAGCTAGCAGTGAGATTGCCGGTAGTATTGGTGATGCTCTAACTCATGGCACGACGGTTAAGAGTTTTGCTATGGAGGATTTTGAACAACAAAGGCTCCAAAAACCACTGAAAAGATGGGGGCAGGAACAATATAAAACATGGGTTTCTGCCACGCCGGCCGATGCCGGCAGAATGATTTTGGCAGCGATTACTACGGCCGCATTACTTGTATTGTCGGCTAATCTTTACCAGCAAGGAAAGATAACCATCACTATCGTGGTGCTTGTGCAATTATATGTACTAAAACTCGTAGCCAGCACACTAGATATAGCAGATATGGTCAAGCGATACGAAGACGTAATGGGAGCAGCCTATGAGCCAGTTAAAACCATGCTTATCCCAAACGTCATTAACGATCCTCAAAATCCCAAAGCATTAAAGAGAGCTTCTTCTTATACGTTAGAGCTAGACAAGGTCAGCTATCACTATACCGAGGCAACTAATAGTCAGAAGGCCATAAGCGAGTTCACTTGCAAAATTGAGCCAGGGCAGAAACTAGGCATTGTTGGCTATTCGGGCAGTGGTAAGACAACTCTGACGAAACTTTTGTTGAGGTTTATGGATGTAACTGATGGCAAGATCACTATTAATGGTATAGACATTCGAGAGCTAGCCCAGAAGGATTTGAGGACCGTATTATCATACGTGCCACAAGAGCCATTGCTCTTTCACCGTTCTATTGCGGAAAATATCGGCTACGCCAAACCTGATGCGAATCAAGAAGATATTATTAAAGCGACCAAACTAGCCTATGTTGATGAATTCACCAAAGAGCTTCCAAATGGCTATGAAACACTAGTAGGCGAGCGTGGCATTAAATTATCTGGTGGGCAAAGACAACGAGTGGCTATAGCAAGAGCGCTTCTAAAAGATAGCCCAATTTTGATTTTAGATGAAGCGACTAGTGCACTAGATAGCAAAAGCGAACAATTCATCCAAAACGCCTTGTGGGAACTAATGAAAGGCCGTACTGCGATTGTTATTGCACATCGCCTAAGCACAATCCAACGAATGGATAAAATCGTAGTAATGGATAAGGGTCGAATTGCACAGGTTGGTACTCATGATGAGCTGAAGCACAGTAAAGGCATCTATGCCGACCTCTGGGAACATCAGTCTGGCGGATATATCGGTGTTCCTACAGAATAGACTCTGCAGGTTATAGCCATATTCGGCGAGAGCCGGTATAATCTAATCAGTTGGCGCCGTGGCGGAATGGTTACGCAGAGGTCTGCAAAACCTCGTACACCGGTTCGATTCCGGTCGGTGCCTCCAAGTTAACAAATGGGCGAGTGGCGGAATTGGTATACGCGGCGGACTTAAAATCCGCTGGTCTTAACAACCTTGTGGGTTCAAGTCCCACCTCGCCCACCATAACCACATTCGAAGAACCTTGTAACATAAGTGGTCGCAGACTGCCCAGATGAATCATTGCATCTTCTTGAGCAATCATCAATCCGCTATTGACACATATAGTATAAAGTGTTATTATTCGACTATGAACGAGAGCGGTCCGTTTCTTGATGCAAGAATAACCTGTACTGATTGCCCCTCCCTTTGCTGTCGCGCAAACACCGCTATGCCTTTACGACCACGTGAAGCTCAGACATTAAGAAATGGGGGCACGGAGCTTGAAGAGATGTCCAAGGAGCAATGTCGGGGCTATAAACCCCCTCGGGGTCGTAAATTTTTCAAGCTATTAACAGATTGCGGTTATCTTGAACCCGATGGTTTATGCGACCTATACGGAGATAAGACGAGACCAAGAGCATGCTCAGAGTTCCAGATGGGTGGTCTTGCTTGTGAAGTCGCTAGAGAATGGAAATTACCGAAGGTAGATCTAGGCATGCCAGGCATTCGCCTAGATGCCAATAATAAACCAGACATCGACGCAGCCTAACTGATTGATCTTATCTGTTCACGAATCTGATTTTTGTTTTATATCTCAAAAAAATACCTCGGCTTAACCGAGGTATTTTTTTGAGATCCACTTACTCTAGTCTTCAGATTCTTTTTTGTGACCGACTTTTTTGTGGACTTTCCCGCGGAGTTTAGTCTCGCTCTTTCCTTCTTTGCCGTCCTTGCCTTTGTCTTCTACCTCTTTGCCTTTGTGATGTTTAGGCTTGTGTTTTTTTATCAGTGCCATACTGACTGCTCCTTTTTTGTTTAGCATTACCGTTTTTATGGTACAAAAGCTGTTTGCTAGTGTCAAGATTTTTGCTTATACAAGCTTTACGGTTTGCCGATAGGCTTCGAGCCCGCCATAGTGACTAATAGGCAGGATAGTGTGATCCTGAACAACGTAGACAATAGGGATACGCTGGAGTAAATCAAGATCATGAGTCACGATCACGACGGTGCGACCCTTAAAATAAGCTAGAACATTATTTACGAAAATTTCGGATGAACGAGTATCCAACGCTGATGTTGGCTCATCCATCAGTATAATATGAGCATTCTTATAGTATGCTCTAGAGATAGCTAGTCGCTGCTTCTGCCCACCGCTTAAGACAGTGTTACTAACTACAGTATCGTAACCTTTAGACAGCTTCTTGATAAATTCAACACTATTGCCAACATAAGCAGAGCCCATTACATCGGGGAGATTATAAGGTCGTTCTTGGTCAGCGATAGCAATGTTTTCTTGAACGGATAGGTCAAACAATTGAGGTTCTTGGTCGATAAGTGAAATGTTCTGTCGCAA
Source organism: Patescibacteria group bacterium (assembly GCA_035568355.1). Taxonomy (GTDB): domain Bacteria; phylum Patescibacteriota; class Saccharimonadia; order Saccharimonadales; family EFPC-124; genus DATMOD01. The sequence continues at coordinate 9,396 of DATMOD010000047.1, read as the reverse complement.
AAAGGTCTTATTATATTCATTTATGTTATGACCATCGATCTCTAGTGACCCCTGAGATGGCTGCGTAAAACGGAGTAAGCTATCCAGAAAAGTCGACTTGCCACTACCACTTGGACCAACTAGGGCGACAACTGAGCCAGGCTCTATGACCAAATTAACATGCTCTAGAACTTTGTTGGCTCCTCGCGTAAGATATAAATCTTTGCATTCGATTCTTCCCTGGATTGGCTCCCTTAGAGTGCCAACGTCAACATACTTGGTGCGCGCCGTATAGACCGTATTGTAGGCCTGCTGAATGATAACAGCTTGGCCTTTCATCTCTCCGATAGTCACGACCACGGAATCAACTCGATCAAAGACATCACCTATATACGAAATGAAGATTAATAAAGCGCCAAAAGTCATCATACCCGTAAATACGCTACTACCACTCAGTAAAATTGCGATAGCCGTACCAATAAGGATTACGAACTCTGTGCTTATGTCAAAAGATTCATTTACAATCAAACGGCTCCTAGATCGATGGTTATAAAATCTTAAGAGTTCGTCGAGTTTGATTAGCCTTTTATTGCTTAGGGCAAAGGCTTGAATTGTTCGTAATTTTTCTAGAGACTCAGTCACAAAATTATATATATTGGCATGCGCTTTCTGGGCTTCATCCGCTTTTTCTTCCAGCAATTGACTAAAGCGAACTACAAGGACAGCCAATACCGGGATAACACACAGTACGATCAGAGTTATGCGGAGGTTCAAAAAAGCTAAAACCGCCACAATACTCGCAAGCATAATGACCGACTGGGATATCGAAATAATACTCGTAAGCAGATATTCTGATAGCTGCAAACTCTGGTTACTTATCTGGTATATATATGTACCGCTCTCTACCCGAGAATTATCGTTGTAGGGGATAGTTGTTGCCGCTTCATGTACTTCTTTGAGTGCAGCCCGATCGATTCTTTGCACGCACCTCTGATTTACAAGTGCAAATAACATGCCGTAAATTGAGCTTACCCCATGAATCAGAATATAACCAAGTGCAGCAATAACCAGTAATTCTTGCTTACTAAGCCCTCGCAATATCCCTGGTGCTGGCTGATCCCCAAATACATTATCTGCCAGAAATTTTAACGGGTAGGGGCCCAGAAGATCAAAAACAATACTCACTAACGAAAGCAAGAAGAGGATAAGTATAAGATACCAATATCGTTTGGCATACTGCTTCACCCAGTAGCGATAACTTTTTTCTGACATCTGTATATCGCTAGTTTATCAGGAATCAGGCTTGATGGGTATGTAAAAAGCACATGCTCAATATCAGGCTAGCTTTGACTATTCCCAAACGAGCAATTCCCTGAGGTGCTTCGCCATAAAACCTCTAACTCTACTTCGATTAAAAAGTAACGCTGTAAAATGTCCACCGTTAATATACATTTTGCTGGCGGAGTCCTTCCATAACTCCTCTTGGCCTAAAACAACTTTGTCTGAAATATTAAGAACTGCAGCCGAGATATTTGCGGCTTTCTCGCCTAACGGTTTTTGCAAAGGTAATGATGCTGGATCCTCTTTGAGTATAGCCAATGTCTTAGAATCAGTATCATTACCTTGATACTTCGTATATAAAGTTGTGTCTAGGATACTACCACCTTCTACAGCGACTACAGCATCAGGCAGTTCTAAGCCCTGAGTAATATAGGCACTTAAAACATTGGCCCCGTAAGAAAATCCTACTACGCCAACTCGTTTGTGATTTTTATGGGCTCTGTTAATTTGCTCGCCTATCATACGGATAACTAGCGCGTAGGCATACTGCGAACTAACTGCATTAGTAAGTATTTTATTAAAGTCATCTTGAGTATTAAATATATCGATACAAACGATTGTCCAATTAGTCTGTTTTAGATTTAGAAACCTTTTAAACCATATGCTTTTGCCTCCGTACCAAGGCAAGTAGATAAGCGTTGGCGCAGTATCGCTGCCTATTTGCGTGATTCTTGCATGGCAGGTCAGTCTGTAGTGCTCTTGGTTAAAGCTGTAGTCGGCTGTTATATGCTGGCTAGACTGCTCTTCTTGCAAAGGCAGTTTGTAAATTTCTTTAAGTACATCCGTAAATGGCAACATAGGGTTAGCTGGATGAACGAACAATGTTTGACGCTTAGAAGGCATGGCTGTAATTATAACGTAGTTACTTTGGTTGCGCTCCCTGCCACTGAGTCAGAATGCGATTCTGCTTTAAGGAACCTCGCGCCATTCTGGGTCAGCGTTTTCTACGTCACCGAGATTCGCTGAGCTGCCATTTCTCCAATACCTTCCGGCAAGTACAATAGTTCCCCAGTTGCCCCAGAGCGAGAGTCGAAGCAGTAAACTGTATGGGGAAATCGCCAACAAACATATTGGTTTGGCCAAGGCCAGCCGTCATGTGAGGAGAAAACAGTGAAGGGTCATCGTGCTTTTTGGCATAACCTGTAATCCACGTAAAAGTCACATCTTCAATTTCGGGAGGATTGTAGAGCATCTGTTTGTCAACTTCATAGGATAGATAAGGCCATAACGCCTCCATTATAGTTGTGTGTAATTTTTGGAGTATCTCTGTGTTCTTGATCCTTAGGCCCGAAACTACTTCACCAGTCGGGATCATATCTGCACGCATAAATTCGACTATGAGTTCAAAAGCGGCATAGTCTTGGGCGATAGCTTTGAGTATTTCTTTGGCCTTCGGCAGATCAATAGTATCTATCACACCCATGCAAAGCGTAACATGCGGTAGACAGTTTTGCGGATTGAGGACTATTTTATGCTCGGCAGTTTTGAGCAGTTCACGATTTATTTCTATGACTTTAGCGGTCATTTCTGGGGATGGTAGCAGAACAACATCGATAGCGGTTTTCATTTAGATTTCTCTGTAATAGACTAGGTTAATATTTTGATTTGCAATCCTAACAATTATCATAAGCTTTTTGCGCATCTTCTATCTGCTCTCGCGGGCTGGGGAGTTATCTCGAATCTTCTTTTGCCAGCCGGCGTCCACCACGATAGTCTGGGCTGTGATATGTGAGGTGCTAGCTAGAAATACAAAGGTATTGGCAATCTCTTCCGCGGCAACCCACTCTTTTTGGAGGGTCATATCTAGACTCTTTTGAGCGTAGGCCGGATTTGCACCATCCCAGACTGGAGTCTTAGTAGTTCCTGGCACGACAACATTACAGCGGATATTGGGCGCAAGTTTCTCTGCCATAGTCTGACTAAAATTTATAAGCGCTGCTTTACCCGCCGAATAAAGGGCTAGATTTGGGTTACCACCAAAATTCAGACCGTAAATAGAGCTTGTAAAAAGTATGCACCCACCCTTATTTATAAAAGGCACAAAAGCCTGCGTACACAACATGGCTGAGACGACATTACCAGTAAGACTTTTGTCTATACTTTCTTGTGTCCACTGGCCAAATTCTGGTTCTTTGGCAAGACCGGCATTGTTGACTAGTACGTCGATCTTGCCAAATTTGTCTTTAACTGCTGCCAGTAATGTTGCTATGCCAGTTTCAGTAAAGATATCTGCTTGGACAGATGCGACCTTTTGGCCGGCAGCTTCAATTGTCTTGGCGACTTCTTTGGCTGCTTTATCATCACTATAATAGTTCAATACAACATCGTAGCCCACTTTGCCAAAAGCGATTGCAGTGGCCGCACCAATACCTTTGCTCGCACCTGTGATGACGACAACTTTATTCACTTTCTAGCTCCTTATTCTGTCAATGTTCTTCTATTTGTGCTACTACTCTTGCAGGCGCACCGTCAATGTTTAGCTTTATGGGCAGAGCGTAAACTATGAAGTCTTTGCCTAGAAGCTGCTCCAAGTTGGTGAGGTTTTCTATTATCAACACCTCACCACCAAGCAACGCTTTATGAATCGTAAGGTCTTTCTGGTTGTCTACACTACAAGCATCTACGCCAACCATTTTAACTTTTTGCTTTACTAGCCACTGCGCAAGCTCACTGCTCATCACAGGGTATATCTCAAAGTAAATGGACTGATGGTAACGAGAGCTCATGCCAGTGTAAAACAGAACTAGGTCACCAGGTTGGATGCCAGCATGCTGTAAGGCTGCTAAGTTAAAACCATTGCGCACGTCTACTACTCGGCCGTGCCCAACAAATCGCTCTGGGCTATATTCATCGAGTGTCTTGCCGCCCGCCACCATATGCAGTGGTGCATCTATATGAGTGCCGGTGTGGTTGCCAAAGGAAACAAGATGGTCAGTGTAGCCATTGCGCTCAAAAACTCCCGCCGGTTCAACTCTGATTGCTGGATCGCCCGGATAGACTGGTGTTTGGGAGTTAAGGGCGACAGAGAGATCAACAAGCTGTCTCATATCAACTCCTCCAATACTTCTGGAAACTCTTCGGTCTTCATAGAACCCAAGGTAAAATGGCCATAGCCATGGAATTCGCGGTAGACAATGTCTTTAACTTTACCTTTCAGAATTCGTACCGTCTCCTGGACATCATCCATATCGTTGTCCGAACCGAAGATGGTAATGCCCCTGGTGCGGCTTACAAGATTTGGGTCAATCTCAAAATCATCAAAAAAGTTTTTGGTATGCTTTTGGTCAGGATCAAGCCATGGAGCTACGAGCACTACTTTGTCGACCTTCAGTTCTGGATGAATACTCAGATATTTGATCCAAAATCCGGCACCAGTGCTGTGACCAACCAGAATTGTTTCCGGCCCGATGTCAAAACGCTCTACTTCCTTTTGCCAAACCCGCCAGTTGCGATCGAATGACCACGGTACCTCCGGTGTGGCTGTGGGGATATCATGAATCAAAAGTTGCTTTTGAAGCCATGGGAACCAGTGCGAGTTGCTCATAGATGGGTATTCTGGATTATAGTACTCATCCTTGCTCGGCCCACCGTGCAGTAGAATAGCGTTTTTATTTTTCATAAACCAACCCTTCGGAGCGACGCTTCTATAGACTTGTTACGAATGGATTGGGAGGTCAGGAGAAGCCTCACAGAAGAAGCCCCAGCGTGATCAGAATGGTGTGTTTTGTGGCCATGATCCCATAATAACAGGAAGCCAGGTATAGCTGCTAGAGGCTCACTTGATCTGCTTCTGGGCGACGAATGTATCGAGGAAGAGCAAAGCTAAGCGCAAAAGTTATGGCGATTAGAACTGCCTCGTACATAATGCCGGCCTTAAAAGCGTTGATAAAGTTATTTGCGTTGGCTTTTTTAGTCGCGCCAATTATTATGTCGCCGATCTTTTGGCTTGCTGGGTTTTTTGGCGCGTTTGTTAATTGTTTACAACTGTCCGGTGTTGCACTTGCATCAGTTTGCTTTGATCGGTCAGTATAGCAAGCCTGCACCCCTTGGATGATACTGTTTTGAACTTGTGATGGTAGATGCAACTGAGTAAGCTCCTGGTGAATCTGCGGTTCTACTGTCGCAAAACTTACAACAGCATGTGATGTAAGCTGACCAAAGAATATAACACCTATAACTGCAACACCAATTGCGCCACCGAGTTGCTGGACAGCGTTCAGAACCCCCGAGGCTGAGCCAGCATGCTCCACATCGACATCTAAAAGCGCGACAGAGAAGATAGGCATCATTACAAGCCCCATGCCTGCGCCGGTAACTAGAAGACCGGGAATAAATTGCCATGGGCTAGTATCCAGGCCGTTGTGGCTCACAAACAGATAGGTTATAGCTAGACCAATAACCATAACAACGGCGCCAAGGGTAAGAGCATAGCGCCCTAACTTAGGAATAAGTTTTTGCCCGAGTAAACCGATTGCGACTGAGATTCCAATCGACACAGGGATACCAGTAAGAGCGGCCTTAGTTACTTCATACCCAAGACCAATCTGAAGTAGTAAGGTGAATGGCAGAAAAAAGCCGATCATCGCACCCTGAAACACAAGGTTGATGATGATACCTCTGATGAAAGTTTTAGTCTTAAAGAGAATTGGTGGGACTAAAGCCGACTTGTCTTTATGATCTTTACGATGGATCCACCAGCTGAACAAAGCAAATGCAGGTAGGGATGAAGCCATCATTACGAATGTCCACAATGGCCAGCCAAGATCACGACCTTGAATAAGCGGGAAAACTATCAGGAACAATGCAATTATAATTATAAAAGTTCCACTAATATCAAGTTTAAGCGGGTGAGGTGATTTACCATCTGGCAGATATTTATAAGCGGCAATGAGAGCAAAAATACCAATAGGGATGTTTATAAGAAAGATAGTGCGCCAATCAAGACCTGCAATATTAGCGCGAATAAGAAGGCCGCCAATAACCGGTCCGAGCGAAGCCGAAACCCCAGCTAGTGCGCCAAAAATACCCATAACATTACCTCGTTCGTGAGGTTTAAACATTACCTGCATGAGTGACATAACCTGCGGCACCATAAGAGCCGCCATGCTCCCCTGGAGTAGGCGAGCTGCGATAAGCATTTCTGTATTCCAGGCTAAACCGCTAAGCAGCGAAGCGATAGTGAACCCGCCCACACCAATTAGAAACAGTTTTTTATAGCCAAAGACATCGCCCATGCGTCCACCAGTAATAAGCAGAACAGCAAATGACAGTGAATAGCCAGCAATAAGCCATTGGATCGCTGAGTAGCTTGCACCGAGGTTGCTCTGGATGGAAGGTATCGCGATATTAACAATTGTGTTATCAAGTAAGTCCATCACAAATGCTAGCGCAACAATAACGAGAGCTATTGTACGTTGCCTATTGGTCAGCATGCTCGAATGATGCTGCGCTGAATGCGTCGGATGCTCGGTTGGTTTTTTAGTTCTTGTCATAATAAAAATTTAAGATTAGATTATAGCTAATTGATTCATTACTAGTTTAACACTAGATCCTGCGATATCGGTGGATTGTAAGATACTTATGTGGGATCGTCAAGGCAAACATCAGATTGGGTAGATTTAAATCGATGAAGTACCCTCAAGACATAGAGCTACAATCTGTGGCAAATTTTGTCTTGAGGGTATTATCTATTGACTACATTAAGAACGAACTTTCTTGCTAGTGAAGGCGAGATCTCTATACCAGTTTTTGCAAGGATCATTGGTAACATACTGTTAACGGCATCACCGACTATTGGGCGCAGTTCACCAATAGCTCCGTCTATGATCGGTTCAATATCCTGCTGATCCCCACCGGCTATGTAGAGATCTCCTATTTCGCGTTTGTATGTTGTTGCAATGCTCAATGCCGGTGGGTGAGTGAGTGTCTGCTTGGTAGTTCGCCAGAGAGCGTATAGGGCAAGATCAGCTGGAGTTGATTCGTTGGGGCTTTCGGGAGACGAATCACGGCGGCTTAAAGCGATTGTGTAATCAGGGTACTCAGGTAGCCTGGCCATGAAATTGCCATTTATAATTACTATGCGCCTTAGTGCCTCATTAGCAATGTCCGCGACTGATATTCTGACTTCCTCTTGGGAACGATTATAGGGTGGCACATTCACCTCTAGGAGAGGGGGTATATGGAAGGCACGATGACCCTCAACTGCTTTTGTCACTAATCCAGTTAACTGAGCAGTGGAAAGACGCATATTGTATACCGTCTGCATATCCAGTTCTTGGTTTGTGAGCATGCTGGTTAGAGCCTCACCTCCAAAACCTACAGATCCAGTGCCCATCTGTGGGTAAAGTTTATTCCCCGCAACGAGGGCATCATAAACCGATGGAGGAAAGTGGGTTTCGTCTGTTTCTCTTGCCATGACTAGTTTATTTTAAAATAAAACGAAGCTTTTAGCAAATGCTCCGATATTTTGCCTATACATCGCTACAGCGATCACAGTAAAATAATTGCCAGGAAAATAGGAAAAAAGTGCATGCTATACTATTTACATGGCAAAAAGAACCCTGGGTACTTTTTTAAGAGAAGGCAATAATCCAACCTACAAGTTACGTAGAAGCCAATTTGTTATTTTATTTCTGTCTTTAATACTTTGCTTTTTACTCTTGAACTCAACTTACCAGTTTATGGATTTGTCTGTCTCAAATCTGCAACCTTTGGTAGTCACTATAGCTATATTGGTTGGCGTAGTGGCACTATCCGCAACGGCTACAATACTGATGTCTTTCTATCGTAGAGAAAAGTAGCGCCTCGAAATAGTTGGCGAGCAACAGCGACTATTATTTTTGGACTACCACCGTAATATTAAATTGGCCCTGGCTACCAGTACAGGCCATCGCTTCGCCACAAGAATTACGTGCTGCGGAGATGCTAGCATTACCCGATGATACGGGAGTAAAATGCGCTACTGCCGTGCCGCAGCCACCGCCAGCCACACAAGGCTGTGACCCTGTAATTGTTCGCTGACCCATGATTTTAATCACTTTAGTGTTTGATGACTCAGCGATAGCCCAATAGGTACTGGCGAGGCTCACCGTAAGTGTTTGATTGCCTGTTAACGCGATAGTTTTACCGTTGTCAGAGTCGGTAACTTTTACATCAGCTACAGAAGGATTGGTTGGTTTAGAAATACTTTGGCTGGAATTTGTAGTGCTGGGGCTGTTAACTTGGTTCTTTCTTGAACTTAGAATATACCAGACCCCGAATATAACGATGGCTAGAACAACTCCGATAAGTAGGCCGTCTAGGACAGCAAAGCCTTTTTGTTTATTTCTCATGTATTGCATTATACATAAGAAATAAGCTATTTTGATTATAGCCTCCGCAAATTTAAAGCAAAAACCGCATTGACCTCAACAACTATTAAAAATCTGGAGAAATAAACAATGGAAAAGATAGATTTCAAAAAAGAATTGGCAGCACTATACAGCCCTAAAAATACCGAGTTCAAATTAGTAGAAGTACCGCGCATGAACTTTTTAATGATCGATGGCCAAGGCGATCCGAATACTGCTAGAGATTATAGCGACGCAGTGGAGGCACTATATAGTGTGGCCTATGCCATCAAATTTATGAGCAAGCGAACCCTCGAAAAAGACTACATCGTAGCACCACTGGAAGGTCTTTGGACAGCAGACGATCTTTCAGTTTTTGAAAATGCTAAAAAAGATCAATATCAGTGGACTATGATGATCATGCAGCCTGATTGGGTTACCAAAGAAATGGTTGCTGAAGCTATAGAGTCCACCAAGGCTAAAAAGCAACTACCAGCTTTGCCAAAGATACGATTCGAAGCATACGCCGAGGGCAAGTCCCTACAGCTACTGCATGTCGGCTCTTACGATGATGAAGCGCCGAAGCTGAAGTATCTACATAATGAATTTATGCCAGCCAACCATCTGTCAATCAATGGCAACCATCACGAAATTTATTTGAGTGACCCACGCAAAACTGCTACTGATAAGCTCAAGACGATTTTGCGTCAGCCTGTAAAATCATAGTCAAAGGCTCATATGTGTTGGT
>DATMOD010000046.1:0-7177 GCA_035568355.1 Patescibacteria group bacterium | reverse complement strand
ATAATTGGGGTGGATTGCAAAAAATTAGAATCTAAAACAATCTGACTGCTCGCAACGGCACTAGTTTCTTCATTTGCGCTTAGGCCTGGTGGCAAGCTAGTAATGTTGAGCGTCAACATGCCAACAGTAAGAACAGCTAATAAAATAAGACCAAGAGCATGACGATATCGATACAGTAGCAATTCACGTAGCGTGTTTGTGTTCATCTTTGATTATGATTATACTACAGGTTTGATTTCAAGCGCATCGCTTGTATTTTTATTCCCGGATTCTCAAGAATCACCGTGCTGTTTATCAATCGACAAGAACTTTTGCCGCTCCATCTGGAAGTAGAGCTCGACCGTGCCGGTTGGACCGCTACGATGTTTGCTGATGATTATGTCTACAATCCGCTGTCGGTCAGTTTCTGGCTTGTAATAATCTTCACGGTAGATAAACATAACGATATCAGCGTCTTGCTCGATCGAACCGCTTTCACGAAGGTCAGAAAGCTGTGGATGTGGTGGGTTACGTGATTCAACACTGCGTGAAAGCTGAGATAGAGCCAGCACTGGCACATTGAGTTCGCGGGCGATTAGTTTGAGCCCACGTGATATTTCGGATATCTCTTGCACACGGTTATCGCCATAAGACGATCGACTACTACCAGACATTAGCTGAAGGTAATCAATAACGATTAGGCCTAGGGGATGGTTATGCATTTCGCGTCTGGCTTTGGTGCGCATATCAAGCACGCTCAGACCTGGCGTGTCATCTATATATATCGGCGCTTCGGCTAGTACGCCCATGGCATGGCTTAATTTTTCAAAATCATCATCACTGAGGTTACCGGTGCGGATATTCCAGCTGCTGACTCCGGATTCATCTGCTAGCATTCTATCAACCAGTTGGTCTTTGCTCATCTCGAGGCTAAATATTAACACCGCTTGTTTTTCTTGAACAGCAATATTATGAGCCATATTGACGGCCAAGGCTGACTTACCCATAGACGGACGCCCGCCCAAGATTATAAGGTCGCTTCGTTGTAGGCCAGCCAACTTGTTGTCTAGATCACGAAAGCCAGTGCGCACTCCTCTTAATTGACCTTTATTTTTACTAAGCTCTTCTAGTCTATCGAAGCTTTCGGCCAAAATTTGCTCAAGACTCATTAGATCGCCGCGAGTGTTGGTGTCGCTAATATCAAAGATGTCAGCTTCGGCTCTGGCCAGCAGCTCGCCAATTGGTTTATCTTCATCAAAGCCTAAGTTAGCTATGTTGGTTGAGGCTTGAATCAGCCGACGGCGCATGGCTTTTTGATTGATAATTTCGGCATAGTGTTCGGCATTGGCGGCTGTCGGTACCAGATTAGTAAGCTCGCTTAGATAGTTAGTGCCGCCGATAATCTCAAGACGATCCTTTTTTTTGAGCTCATCTGATAGAGTTAGAAGATCAACTGGCTGATGGTTCTCGTAGAGCTTGAGCATAGAATCATATATATGCTGATGGCGTTTGTCATAAAAATCGTCAACGCGTAACGTATCACCGACTCTAGTTAGAACTGTCTCGTCTATTAAAATTGCGCCCAACAAACTGATCTCGGCATCAAGGCTTTGGGGTGGGAGCTTGCCACTAACCTCTTTTGGGGGTTTTGGAGTTGAAGACTTGTTGTTCATATCATTTGCAATGCTTGATTATCCGTATCTATTAGCTCACCACCGCCCATCATTTCGATAACTGAACTAGCGCTTGGATCATGCTGGGCGGGAGCTTGTGGAGCGGGAGCTTCTTGTTTTTGTGTTTTTGGCTCTAGAATGGTTTTAATGGGCAACGCACTGCCTAGTTGTTCGTAAATAACGGTGGATAATATTTTTTTGGATGCAGAATCTTCCATTTTGTTACGGTGAAGTTGGAACTTGAAGTTTAAAACCAGTGTTTGATCAGAACTATCAAATTGCCAGGTAGCCATGCGCAATACTACAAACACTGGTTGGCTTTGCTTTTTAACGGCAGCTAATATTGATGACCACTGATCTTCGGTTATTTCTTTGATCTTATTCCCTATCATCCCCGGCTCGATCGGGGGCCCAGTCATATCGGAGCTCTTTTCTTCTTCAGGGTCTTTTTTTGGCGCTTTGGTTATTATCGGCTCGATCTGGGATTCAGTAGTCTTGGAATCTTCTTTTTTTATTGGATTCCCAATCGAGTTGGGAATGATGGGGTCTGAAGGGATAGGCGGAGGCGGTGGGGCAGAATTGTGTTTAATAGCTGTCGTAGTCTGGCGTGGTCCGGGGCCGGTAGATGTAAACTTCATTAGTGTTGTTAGCAATTTTAGCCATGGATCATATGCCCGTGGCACCTCTAGTAGATCGTCGATTAATTTGTAGAGTGACGTTTCCCTGGTAGCAGTCGTTCGCAGGGTTCTCAGTAATTGGTTTAGTAAGCTCGTTGCAGTACTGCCCATTAACGATAGTTTTTCTAATATAGTTAAAACAGTAGGCTGATCAGAGCTTACTATTGCCTGAGCCAATTGCTCCATAATATTGCGGGGAGCTAAGCCAAGCATTTGTTCGATCAGTTCAGTAGTTATGACTCCATCCCCTACGTTGTCCATCTGATCCAATAAACTGATGCTGTCTCGAAAACTACCATCACCATGTTCGGCCACCAATGTTAGGGCATTATCATCTATTTTGATCTTTTCTTTATCAGCTATTTTCTTTAAATGTTCAGCCAAGGTATTAACCGAGGCTGGTCTGAAACTATAGCGTTGCGTTCGGCTAACTATGGTGGCAGGTAGTTTGTTCATTTCGGTAGTCGCTAATATGAATACCACGTGAGCCGGTGGTTCTTCTAGTGTTTTTAATAAAGCGTTAAAAGCCTCACCGGTAAGCATGTGGACTTCATCGATGATATAAACCTTATAGCGGGCGCTGATTGGTGCGATGTTAACTTTATCTCGCAGATCACGGACATCATCTATCCGGCGATTGCTAGCAGCATCAATCTCTATAATATCCAGATGTGGTTGATCACTATACGGCAGGTCATTGATGTCATAGGCTAGGATTCTAGCTGTACTAGTTTTGCCAATACCGCGTGGGCCTGTGAATAAATAAGCATGACTAATACGACCGTTTTTAACGGCATTGCCGAGAGTCTTAGTGATATGCTCCTGCCCCACCACCTCGGCCAAACTCTTGGAACGGTATTTACGGTATAAAGCTTGCCCCATGGCTCTAGTATAGCGACTTAGGAGGTGATAGTCACCTCTTGATCTTCGTGCCAAGGCGGTGTATTAATCGAATAGGAATAACTGGAATAAAAAGAGAGATTACAAAGAAGCTTCAATCGCGGCCCATTCGGCCTCGCGATTGTCTTCGGGGACGACTATGCTGATTTGGTCGCCAAGTTTAGCTTTAAAGTAAGTCACGCTGGCAAGAAGCACTCGATATTCGCGGCCGTTGGCTTCGACATAAAAAGTGCCATCATGTTGAGTGAGCGTGCCTATGATCTGACGGCGGGCTACCGGGCCAATTTGCTTGTACACAAAACTGCCATCTTCGTCTATGCTAAGTTTTAGAATGTCACCCTCAATCAGCTTAGATTTGCTGGCATAGTTCGGTGGTACTGGATAGCTTTTACCATCTGGTCCCATCATAACTTGCCCATCAAATACACCTTCTACAATTTTGCCGCCGACTTCTTCTTTTAGGTCGGCAACGTGTGTGGGCGAAGCCCCGTCTGGTAATAGGCTTAGTAGGAGTTCTTTGGCCGCGGCCAAATTAGTTTCGGCGTCTTGAATAAGCGATCGTAGCCGCTTTACCTGTTTCTCGGGAAGGTCAGACATCAGTCTCTCGCATCCTATCCATGTTTGTTTCATTAGGTAGTACTGTCTGGGAGCATAACACCAGAGGCAAAAGGTGTCAATAACCACCTCTGTAAGCCCAATTGTCGATCTCGGCTATACGCCCAGCAGGCCTATACCTACTAAGTGTATAATCATCTCCAAAGGGAGACTACTTATGAATCTAACTGAGCAGGCACCTAGGGTGCCAATTAATGAGTTCAAGCGTACTAAAATTATTGCTACTGTTGGCCCGGCCACTGATAGTTATGAGAAGATCTATGATTTGATAGCAGCCGGCGCCAATGGCCTTAGGTTGAATTTTAGCCATTGCGCATATGACATGTGCAATCGTCAGATTCCATGGATTCGTAAAGCCTCGTCGGCGCTAGACAAACCAGTGGCTATTATTCAAGATCTGCAAGGGCCTAAGGTCCGTTTAGGGGATTTTGAGGGAGTAATTAGCGTCAAAGCTGGGGACAGCCTAATCTTTGACTATAATACCGAATCGTTGGATGGCGGCCGTATCCCTATCCAATATGATATTAGTAAAAAAATACAAGTTGGCGAGCGTTTGTATGTATATGATGGTCGAGTGCAATTTGATGTCAAAAAAGTGCACGACGGTTTAGTGTATGCTACTGCAAAAAATGATGGCTGGTTTACAAAACGCAAAGGTCTGAATTTGCCAGATACTGATTTTGGCGGTGATATTCTGACCGAAAAAGATATGGCAGATATTGCCTATGGCGCCAAACAAGATATAGACTATGTGGCCATCAGCTTTGTGCAAACTTCTAAAGACATAGATAATTTTCGGCGTGTACTAAAACAACACAATCAATCAGCTAAAATAATTGCCAAAATCGAGACCAAAGTAGCTGTAGATAATATTGAGACAATTATTCAAGCAACAGATGTAACTATGGTAGCTCGTGGGGATCTAGCCGTAGAGACTCCTGCTGAGAGTGTCCCGGTTGTGCAGCGCTTGATTATTAATTTAGGGTTAAAGTATGCTAAACCAACTATTGTTGCTACCCAGATGCTAATGAGCATGGTAGAGATGCAAGAACCAACAAGAGCTGAAGTTTCGGATGTAGCCACGGCTGTTTTTCTTGGAGCCGATAGTGTGATGCTGAGTGAAGAAACCGCTATGGGCAAGTACCCGATCGAAACAGTAAAAATAATGAAGAGAATTATTTTATACTCCGAGACCCATACTCTACCTAAAATAGTTCTGCCTATGGATCGCGAGCGTAGTATACAAAACGCTATCTCGAGCGGCATTATTAGTATGGCCGAGGACATAGGCGCCAAGACGATTATTGCTGAGACTAAGTCCGGGACTACCGCCTTACAGGTTGCTGCTCGTCGACCAGAAACTGCCATAATAGCCGTGACAGATGAAGCCCGTACCGCACAACAATTGGCTATTGCCTATGGTGTGAAAAGTTTTATTCGCCCAACTGACAGTGAGGCAGCTGTAAAATTCACTGACTGGTTGTTGCAAAATTCAATTCTATCAAAAGGTGATGTTGTGGTTACTGTTTCGGGGCGTCATCCTGGAGTGGTCGGCACAACGGATACGATTAAAGTGCGCGTGCTAGAGTAACTGTCGTCGTTATATATCGACGATATATGGACATTAAAGGCAGGCGGTTCGTATACTCCTGTGTGGCTTGAACGGCTCTAACGGTAATCCTGTCAGAAAACAGATCAATTATTAGGTTGACATCTGGGCTGCATAGCACTATGCTCGGGACATAATCTGAACGGATCCGTAGATCTTAGTTGGCGAGTCCCGGTTTTGTGGGGTCAAAAGCCTTTTGGTAAAGGATCGGTTCGCTTGTGCAAATTTTGGAAATTTACAAAATATTATGAAAGTATACTTTACAGCGGCAATAGCGAGAAGTGACGATGTGTTTCGGCGATACTCTGACATCATTGATTATTTAAAGTCGTTACATCACACAGTTATATCTAACATAGAAGCTCCGACCAAAGACACGATTGATGAGATACCTCGTAAGAATTTGCTCGACTTACAGGCTAAAGTTGAGCATTGGATACATGATTGTGATTTTATGGTTGTCGACACGCTAACCCCTAGTGTTAGCGTGGGCTATGAAATATCACATGCTATGCGCCTGAGGAAACCAGTATTGGTTTTTCATGATACGAGTGGTCCGCCTTCACTACTGCGCTTTCATAAAAATGTAAATTTGATTAGTGAACAGTATGATCCAAAAACGTTTAAAGACGCGATTGATCAGTTTGTACGAACTATAGAGTGGAAGTCTGAGACTAAATTCATTTTCCTAATTACACCCGATATCGCAGCTTTTTTGGATGACGTTGTTGCTAGGGAGAAGACCCCAAAGTCAGTTTATGTTCGTAAACTTATAGAAAAAGACATGAAAAGCCAGGGCTATCATCTAGATATATAGCCATTATACATGGACATTATAGGCTGACGATTCATATACTCTTTAGAATTTACAAATAACCTAAGAGGAGTAGCAGCATGCCTGTTCATGATGTGTATAAAAAAGATGCCAAAACGATTCATGAGGGCGCGACAGCCAAAGAGGCGCTGAGCCAAATGATCAAGGGAGACTTTAATTCATTTATCGTGGTAGATAAAGAAGAAATGATTGTTGGAGTAATCTCTGTCGCAGATATAGCTGCAGCCACGGTACCGATTGAGCTTCAAGAGCATGTAAATCTTGCTCAGTCAATGGTCAAGCCGGGTTTCTTTGAACAGGGCTGCCAAGACGCTGCAATCATGCTGGTCAAAGATATTATGCGGAAAGAGTTTATTGCCGTACATCCTGATGCGGATATTATGCACATCGCTGCGGCCTTTTTGCATCGAGACTTACAAATCATACCGATCGTCGATGAAGCCGATCATATCCTTGGAGTTGTAACAAGAACCGAAATTAAAAGGGCGTTGGCTGATGGCATGGGTATCCCGACGAACGGGAAAAAGTAGCATATGATTCACTCTTCATTGACACTTGCTTCTTTCATTTCTATTATTGTTGTTTTAACGATGTACGTCTTCTTGGCGGCAGAGAAGATCAACAAAGTGCTTGTTGTCGGTATTGCATCATTTCTTTTAGTGGGCGCTCAAGTTTTCAAAGCCAGTGGGGTTAGTTCGCAAGAAGGTGCCTTTGGCTTTATAGCTAACAATCTTGATGTGCTTGGTTTTGTTATAGGTATGATGGTGCTGGTAGGCATCGTCAAAGAGTCAGGCGTTTTTGAGTATATCGCCCTCTTGCTCGTTAAAAAAATTAAGGGCAACCCCCAGATGCTTCTGTTTACGCTGGGCTACCTGACGTTATTTATGAC
>DATMOD010000045.1:0-12990 GCA_035568355.1 Patescibacteria group bacterium | reverse complement strand
CGCAGTGGAAGATGGTCGAGAAACGCGCAGGCAGCAGAAACAATGCCGTGTTAAACGCCATTACTGCATATACTGCTTATTTGAACACCGGTTCTCATCCAAATGCCGATCTTCTTGAGAGTGGTGAACAAATATTGATGCCTCCTCAAGAAGTAACTTCCAAGATAGAAGCGGCTGTTACTAATCCCGAGAGTACTGATCCTGTGCTCGTTAAATACATTGTGACTCTTAACAATCAATCTAGCTATACAAGTGAAGAAGCACGAAAAGTGTTGAAACTTATAAATAGCTATTTTGTTTAGGGTCATCAGTAATCTACAGCATGTCGTTCTCGGGGTGAGTTGCTAGAAGTTACTGGAGATATAAGGTATTACGGATATCGAATAGCTGGCCTAGCTTCGTAAGACAAATAGCCCCGATGCGCCATAATCAAAAGCAAAGCCTGTCTTTACACAGTTTGCCATAATATTTTGTTAATATGCTCATCATCGACTGAAGCAATGTATTCTTTGACTGAGTTGTTGTTTTGAGCAGTCACTTTATTCATAGGGTCAGTATATCAAAAGAGTAGTGCCCGTCGATATCGAGGCAGACGTTCATTATCGAGCAATATCAAGTATCCTGTCGACAGTTTCTTCGATGCTTATATCAGAGTTATCAATGACATATCCAAATTTTGGTGATGCAATACCTGAATCGTAGTGATGTTTGACCCTTGCAATCTCCCACTCGCTCAACCGTCGATCTCCACGTACACCTTGCGCCACTTCTAACCGTGGCGCTAATGTGATCACAATCTGCGGAAACGTTTTGATCTCTTTTTCAAAGCGCAACCAATCTTTTTCACGAACCACATAATTTGCAACTACATCCCTACCCACTGCAGCATATTCGTTGATGCTCTTAATAGCTAAATCCATAGACTTATCTAGATCAGTAGCTAGATTAAAGTTCGGGATAGTATCATTCAAGTCATCTACATTAATAAGAGCTGCGCCGATTCGTTCGGCTAGCAGTTTTGATGTTGTGGTTTTTCCGGAATTAATACTTCCGCTGATGAAGATTAACATGTGATTATGATATCAAAATTTGGCATTCGGCTCCTACTAGCTGAAAAGCTTCGTCATTCAAAAAACACTGTAGCCGATCTCTGGCAAGGTCATGCTCGTAAGCTTGAGAATCAAGTAGCTCCTTGACCCTTTTTGGGGAAAAACAATCAATCTTTTGAATGTCTTGGGTGTTAGGGTGTAGTGTCTTAGCGATAGATTCATCGATGATAGATTCGTACAAGAAGTGAACGGTCGGCGCATTGTTTACTGTCGCCCAGAATACGCGTATCAGGCGTAAGTTGTCTGGCGATTCTAGCCCCACTTCCTCCTGGAGTTCACGTTTTATTGCTTGTTCTGGCGTTTCACCTAGCTCTATGCCACCGGCGGGTATATCCCATGCACCACGTCCACCTTGCTCTTCGTAGACAACTACGAGCGTGTCGACACATCTTATGAGACATCCGACGGTTGCTTTACAATTGAGTTTTTCCATTTTGCTCCGTAGTAGTATCTTGCATAATTTCTAAAAGTCTTTGCTCAAAGTATATCTCTGCCTGGTCCATTTCGGAACATTCAAACAATGGCTTAAAATAACTAGTATAAAGGAGGTAATTTTATGTGCCGTAACATCAAAACCCTATTCAACTTTGACCCGCCTGCTACAGATGAGGAGATAAGAAATGCATCTCAACAATTCGTTCGTAAGCTATCGGGTTTTAATCACCCCTCAGAGGTAAACGAAGCAGCGTTTAACAAAGCTGTCGACGAAGTGTCTATCGCCGCCCGCAACCTGATCGATCACCTAGTAACTCATGCCGAACCCCACAACCGAGAAGAAGAAGCCGCCAAGGCTCATGCAAGAGCCGTGGAACGTTTTGGGCCTAGATCGTGACACGACAAATAATCAAGTCCCGGTAAATTCTACGAAATTACTGCACCAAACAACTTACCAATACTGTACGTGATCGCCATAGCAAGGGCACCTCCTATAAGGACGCGCCCAATCGCACGAGTGCGGGAAGCATTGCCTACATACGCGCTCGCGTAACCAGTAAGGGCCAAAGCACACACCACGGCAACAACCGTCAGTGTAATTCGGGTACTTGTTGGTGCGAATATCATCGTTAGGAAGGGGATAATTCCGCCTACAGTGAATGAGAGCAGAGAGGCTATGGCTGCGTGTAGCGGGCTGCTGATGTCGTCTTGATCGAGGTTGAATTCTATATGCAAATGAGCCTTTAGTGCGTTATCTGCAGTCAGTTCTTTAGCGACGATGCGAGCGGTTTTTGCGTTTACGCCACGCGCAATGTAGGCATCAACCAACTCCTCAAACTCGCCATCTGGGTCGTCGAGCAATTCTTGCTTTTCTTTTTTAATGTAGGATTTTTCGGCATCACTTTGGCTGCTCACAGAGACATATTCACCTACAGCCATAGAAAGTGCCCCCGCGACTAACGCGGCCATTCCGGCAGTAAAGATCACGCCCCTACTACTCGTTGCCCCTGCAACACCCATCACAACACTGGATATAGACACTATACCGTCATTTGCGCCCAATACGGCAGCCCTGAGTTTGTTCAGAGCTAAGCTCGAGGAATTATTATCGCTGGCATGCGCTTTTTTGCTATCTTGAGTCATATTTATAGTGTAGCAGCTCACCGGTCACTAGACGAGCAGGGATGAGGCAGGCATTAATTGCCCATGCTCAATCTTTTGTGCACTTTGCTTGAATGCCTCATCTTTGGCAAACTCTCGCCATTCCACCCACTTAAAGCCAGTCGACTCGTGACTGTCAATCTCGATAACCGATTCATCTTCGACTAGAAACAGATACCTAAAATCGTGATGATAATGAGCTGGCTCTTTTTTTAGTTCATTTGCAGGAATATGATGAGTCTCTATATAAAACGGAATCTCTGGAGAACCTGGAACCGCCGCTCGATATGTGATGCTTTCGCGACGTATACCTGTCTCTTCTTCTACCTCCCTATATGCTCCACCGAGCGGGCCATCATCTCCATAGTCAACATGACCTCCAGGTTGGAGCATTTTTTGTAGCGCTTTATGCTCTAGAAGTAGTACTCGCTTCGACTTCTTAGAAACAACAAAGGCAGCACCTGTTATGTGGCCCACAAAATTCTTTCTAGAAATAAGCTCCTCGTAGGTTTCGTTGGCTATTTGTTCTTGCAACAAGGACAGCACTTGTCTACTTTTAGGGTTTAGCTCTAGATAGTGGTTGACGATATCTGTGATTGACATTGAACTATCTGCGCAAAAACTTATCCGCATAAGCACCAAGCACACCGTCAATCATTGGTTGATATTTAGTGTTGTGCTTTTTAGCATATTCCTTAAAAAGATCAAGGCTGCGTTTATTGATTGCGATAGTAACCTTTTCTTTTTCTACTTTGCTTATAAGTTCCTTAGGGGAAGGCAAGAAGTCACTCATGACAGTCGCCTGATTTAAAGACTCTTCTATATCTGCTGGTGCATTCGTATAACTAGTTGTGTTGCTCATATATTTTCTTTCCTTTTCGCCAATGTCCAGCACCGATGATGCGGATATGGTCATTCCTTATAGTAAATCTAACCGTGGCGACACCACTGCTAGCAGTTCTTCCAATACAAAAATATCTTTTCTCTTCTGATGAATGGAGAGTATCCAGTAAAATCACCCTGCCATCATCAAAAAATGCTTCTTGAGCCTCATAGAACGATAAGCCATGTTTCTTTATGTTTTCAGAATTCTTGGCATCGTCCCATTCAAAGTCCATACATATTATTATACATACTATTGTATGGGCTGCAAGTTATTTTTTAGCAGAAAGTTGCCTCTCTGTAATTCAATAAACCCCCTCAAAACATCCGGATCCCTACCAAGATCAACCTCAACCCAACTCTTTAGAGCATTGTTCTTTTCTAGTGTAGCTCTTTCTTCTGGGTATAGATCATCATCAAACCATAAGAATGGTTTAGTAAAATCAATAGCATCAGTTTTTGATTCATTCCAGTCGGTTGGTTTAATAACTTTTATTCTATCTAGTATTTCTTTACTGAAGGCTGGGGCTAGTGCATCACTGGTTCTATTGATACCTTTCCAGCAATGGGTAGTAAGCCAGTGGGTTGTATCAGGATAGTTATCTAGGATATAGGTAAGAAATTCTTCAGCATGTGGAGCTGCAGTTAGTTCGTTTGCGAGGAGGACGCCGTCGATGTCGAGGTAGATGTTCATAACTTTACACGCCTTCGATAAAAGTAGTAATAAAATCGGTCAACCGTTTGGTGATCCGACCAACTGTCGATGTAAGCTCAAGGAGCTTTGGCCGCTCTTTTAGAGCATTAACGATATCGTCCCCACGAGGCTTACGACCACTGTATAGGTAGTTGTCAATTAACTTTTGCAACTCATCGGTCATCAAGCCTTCTTCGTGACACATAGTCTCAAAAGCCAGTATCTTCTCACTCGTCCAGTAGGTATCAAATTCGCCCTGGCTACACTATGGCTGAAGAGTGCCAGCAAACACCTGCCATGCAAGAAGAGTCTTAGCAACGAGGCTTAAAATAATATATACACGTTCCCCGTACAGATAATCTTTCCATGGCCCAATCTTTTTGTACTGCAAAACCATATTGATAGCAAAACAACTAAAGAATATGAAGATTGAAACGAAAATCCAGTAAACAAAAGCTGGCGGTGCACTGCCTTTTTCTGCTGATAACCAAAAGTAAAAACCAATAACAAACCACGGTACTATTCCTGCTAAGCATCCTATCCAGTAGCTAATCCAGTTTGTTTTTTTAGTAGTTTGATTATGAATTTCCATCACCAGACCAAGAAGATTCATGATAGCGATGAGCACAAATATCATAAGGAGATTCGTAAAGTCATAGACGCCAACTAGTACGGCAATAGCCACCATCATAATGCTGGCAGAAATAGCGTACTCGACCCATCTTATCTTATTGATACCACGAGCCAGGTCTGCGTTATATTTTTTGTTATACACAGTAGCGATAATCAGGTGCGCTGCAGCCGATAGAAAAAAGAATGCAGCAATTAGTAATGGTATCGAGAGGTTAAATAAGCGAGCAGTAGCAGGCTCTAATGTATTTGAGACGTGATTGAATGTCAGATAGTTGCCTGTAATTGGGACGGAAAAGGTTCGGCTGAGCGCCAATATAACAATGCCCTGTGCGGCGTGAAATACTGCCATAATGGCATTAAATTTTCTTAATCCTCTTAGCGTGATCTTCTTACTCATTTATTCTCCTTTGTTGGTTTACTAATAATAGGGGTCTGCTTTATAAAGCTACTTTTTCTACAACCTCTAACACTGTCTGGGCTACTCCTTGCGCCCTACATACCATTTCGTTGGTCCATGAAGAAGTAGTTCTTGCCCAATTCGACAAATGTCGAGCCTAACCGACCATTTACAGCTATAACGGCTATACGATTACCCTTATCATAAGCGTAATGTGCAGAATAAACAATGAAGTAAATAAAAAGACCTCATAGTATTGAGGCCATTATGCTTATATTTGGTGCTGCGTGTCGGTGAGAGTTTCCACGAAATCAGGGATGAGATAGCCCGATGGAGGGACATTTTGACGGTACCATACCAGGCCTACCTAAGCGGGAGTTCTATATAAGGAGACCGGGGACTTACATGCAAGGCTATAGTTTAAATTTTGGAGTGTCTGAATCAGGACGCCAATCTTTATGGACAGTGTTTATCTTTACGATCACAGGTGCAGCAAGATCAACAGACAGAACCAAGGCTTCCCCTGAGCTAAGAGTTGGAACAAATGCTAAGGATCTTTGAGAACCTTCAGAAGCGGCGTTAGCAACCGCGAGTTTATCAGACTCGTTAATCAGCCTGTGTACTATAAATGTACCCATTTGACTAAGAACACCCGAGGGAATATCTCTTGGCCGCTGGGTCGCTATGGCAAGAAAGAGACCGCGTTTTCGGCACTCTTTTGCAATACGCTCAAATGCGTCTAGCTTGGTCTCAATGGCATACTCATCTTTAATAGTCACATTCAGGAATCTATGTGCTTCATCTAGGAACACAAGTACTGGAGATTTTTTAAAGTCCTCATTCGCATTTGATCGCTCAAGCAAAATATTACCGATGCGATTAACGACAACTGCATGCAGATTTTCCTGTACGGGTATATTATCCAGCCTGATTCTCATCACACTTTTGTCGGATAATAAAAATTCTTCTAATGTCTTTGAAAAATCCCTTAACTTGTTTCGTTCGGGTTCGGCAAGGTTATAGTAGTCAAAGCCAAAGATACTGTTCCAAGAGTTCGTGTTTAGCCGTACCCTTATTCTTAAACCTAGTGAGCTATTACTGTCGTAGGCTTTGCCGTTGTTTCCGCCCCATTTTGTTACGCTATTAAAGTCGGTGTCGTACACTGCCTCCGATACAAGCTGTTTTGGAAGAGCTTGTATATCGAATGGAGCTCCAATTGCATCAATGGCCTGTGCGTGGCGACTAAGACATTGCTGATATGGTGCCTTTTCTTTGCCTGACTTTTGTAGATACTTTTTGCCGTCACCAGGAGAAGATACCAAACCACCCGTCTCAAGAATAGTAAGACAGTCAGGGTTAGCTATCAGTTTTAGGCTACGGATAGCTTCATCAAGGCTTGGTAGCTGTGACTGACCTGCAGGTTTAAATAAAGCCACAAAGTCTGCGATGGAAAGAGACCGATAATCAAGTATGTCCTTGTCCATAAAATCAACATCTATAGATTGTTCTTTTGGGAACTTGTATTCCCCCGTAGCGTCCAATACTATCATTTTCGTTTTGTAGCCAGTTTCTACAAGACCTTCAATTAGCTTGGCAACCGTGTAGCTCTTTCCGCCACCGGTTGTGCCAACAATAGCGCAGTGCCTTCCGAAAAGAACATTAGGGGATAGACCAATGCTGTGGTCGGTCTCCGTGGGAAGGCTAGCAACCTCGAGGTTGGGAGTATCATCATCTAAAAGATTCTGATTTGCGAGCAGTTCTCGAAGCAGATTAGGTGGACATGCGTATACTTTCGATCCAACTTCGGCAAAGGATCCTACGCCTCGTCTTACGCTCTGATTGTCATACATATCTATAACGAGCTGGATGTCTGCAAACGCAGATGGGTGTAACTCAGTGTGTTCCCTAAACGCCGTTTCGCTTAAAAACATCCGTTCTTTTTCAGGTAGACTCGCCTCATATATACGCGCAAGATAAGCCTGTTGACCGCCTTCAATAATCACATAACTTCCGACCACGCCGCCATCGAACGTTTGCCCATCATATTGAAATTTCTGCATCAACTTTGAGTTCGGAAAATGTATCCGAACATCACTCGGTCTTACGAGTGATATATAACCAACAAACTGGTTATCATCAAAAAGGTATGTCTTCTTCACTCTTTGCTCCCCCAGCACGGGTTATTGCTTCGTCAATCTGCTTATTTGTTTGCTCGAGTTCGTACGGGCTACCATTGCCATAGTGAGGCAAGACCTTCGTGAAGTTCTTGAAGTCCTGTGAAACACAAAACACGTTCTTAACTTCTTGCTCGTTGATCTGCTTCTGGATGTTCTTAAGGATTTCTGAGTTCTTAGTGCTCGACATGTCAGCAGCAGATGGAGAAATAATATAGATCGAAAGCCCTAAATTTGAAGCTGCTGCTTCCAATATAATTCTGTTGATATGATCATCACCGAACGAGTAGCCAATTATCAGGAGCGTTGTATTCGTTTCGCGTACCGTTGATTGAAAACGGCTAATCATCTCATAGAAAGGCATCGAATAACTAGCCTGGTATTTGTGGGAACCGGGATAGACCATGACAGAATCTTCAACGTTAGTGATTGTATCTGGGTCTACTTGCTCAATACGCTCATCTACAAGCCTCCAATCAACGGATCCATGCAGCTTATAAAGGTGCATTACGTTGGAGTAGTAGCTTTCTTCTTTATGGAGTCGACTGTGGTTTCTCTTCACAATATCCAGATCAAAGTTGTTGCCCTGGAATTTTCTAGGTTGCGAGAATGAAAAGCCATCAATCAAAATTGCATCAAGTTCTTGCGCTGCCTGCTCGAAGAGGGTGTCGTAGTTAAGAGTAAAGACTTTTATTCGAGGATTGATGAGCTTCCGCGACGTAAGGAGTTTCTTTAGGAAGCTCTCGTGCGGAAACTCGTGAGTGCCTTTAGTAATAACGCAATTACTACGCATATACTCAAGTGCGCTCTTTTTTATGCCGAGTAGCTCCGCTTGCTTTGAGGATCCCGCGACTTTATCCGCCGCAAGAAGGCTGTCAATCGCCGATAATAAACTCTCAATGTTATCCGTGTTCTTGATAGTATCGAGTACTCGAGCATCAAGTCCGCTCGAAGCCTTCACTGCAGCAATAAATCCCGCATCTTTCTTTAGCCCTTCGGTCAATTGAGGCATCGTAAGACCACCCAGATCTTTTCCCGAGCCATCCTTAAGAATTGATGACCCCGCTCCAGACAGCACTACAAGATTATGAGTCTGTAAGGTACGCCCTAAATGTGAGATCAATTGCGATTCATCTATTTCTTGCTTGTTTGGGCTAAAGCCGAGTGCTTGGATTTTTACTTCTTTGATTGCCATAGAACCTCAGTATCTTACTTAATTTTACGCTCTAGTAGTGCAATAAACATGACCACTTCCGTCGGCAGCTCCAGCTGGATGT
Source organism: Patescibacteria group bacterium (assembly GCA_035568355.1). Lineage (GTDB taxonomy): Bacteria > Patescibacteriota > Saccharimonadia > Saccharimonadales > EFPC-124 > DATMOD01. Next base: position 4,228 of record DATMOD010000045.1, on the reverse strand, counting down.
AATAGACTACCTATATTACAAACCTCTGCCATTTATCTAAATCGGGAGTGTAGCTTGCGCCAGTATAAATGAAGATGCCTTCATCTCGTTTGTTAAGTATGCCGCCACTAAGGTTCTTGCCTTCACTGTTCTGCTCTGTGATGTAAGCCTGTAGAGCGTCCGATTTATCGTGAGTTGGCTGCTCAGTGACGGTGCGACCTGCTTTAGTGTCATAGATACCTACACTACCATCCTTATATTGCACGATATAGTCAGGGTAGAAGTTAGCGAGTTTAAGGAGATTTGTTTCTTCATCTTTAGTTTTGTAGCTAAGAGCAAAGTATTGCTGTTGCGCTTCGCCATTCTTGTACCACCACTCAACCTTATCGCTTCCCTCTAATTGATGCTCAAAATATCGTTCAGGTTCAGAACGGTCTTTGCGCAGGTAGCATTGTTCATAGGGGTACTTTTCTGAAGCAACTAACTCGTAGTTATCGCCAAATAGATCAACGGCAGGCAGTGAGAATATACTGTGGGTTGTGGTCTTTTTGTTTGCAATCTCAGCGGGCTTAACTTGCTCATACTTGAGCTTGGCTGTTTTTATAACTTCGTCAAATATCGTCTGATTTACCTTTGAACAGGCAATAATACGCTGAACTTCGCCCCACCGGCCCGTGTCGTAGCCAATGTAGCCAAACCACCTATAAATGGCCGTCTTTAGCTTAGAAAACGAACGTGCGGGCGCATATGGCAAACACCAAGCCTTTAGAAGGTAGTCAAACTCCCTCTGTATATTGGCATCGCTCACTTCTGCTTGAATTTTCTCAAAATTAAGGCTGCCTATCTCGTCTTGCACGCTATCCAAATTGTGAACCACGACATCTGCCAGTAATGGGGTCTTTAGCTCGTCCGCACCAAGCTCTAGGCCAACGTCTGCCTTGTCATAAGCAACATTTACCATATCGGTCTCAGCAATATCGAATCGTTCATTTAGGCAATCTACTAAGATACTGCTAAAGCTAGCCGTAAGGTCTCCGTAGTCTTGCCGGTGCAAGTATACGCTTGGTAGCGCTACGTCCTGTGTGCCCTCTTTTCGGTGGGCGAATTTGTTCTTGAAAAAGTCCAAGTCCTCGGGCTTATTATTGATATTTATCCCAGCAATGTTGGTATACACGAATGCTTTGTTTAGCTCAGGTACATCGTAGTGCTTGGCCTCAGGCATGCGCAAAATACGACCAACGGTTTGAATTTCAAATGTAAGTGATCTGATGGCTCGCAACATTACAAGAACCTGTGCTCGAGGGCAATCCCAGCCGACTGCAACAGCTTCTTTGAAAATGAGCACTTCGACTTCGGACGTATTCTTTTCAATGAGCTCTAGGTTCCTCTTGTCTTCCGATAACCAGACCGCGAGCTTACCGTTTTCGTAGGTAATCCCATGCTTTGAAAGTTGCTGTTCTACTTCTTCACGAACGCTCTTATCAAGAGCCGACATTTTCTCTGTATCGCTCGGGAGTTGAATTAAGATAAGGGGGTTCACACTTAGGCCCGATTCTTCGTAGAGTTTTGTAAGTTCGTTGCGTTTCGCTAACGCCGCCTCTACAACTAGCTCATCGGCTGATGTAGCTAGATCTGTGTATTTACCTATAGCCTGGTTAATACTGGTCTCTTGTTTTATTAAGCCAGATTCTACAACGTCGCTAAAAGGCACCACGACAAGTCCAGCCTTATTGCTGATTAAATCCTCAGCTACAACGTTTATTAGTGGGGTGGCAGAAACCTCGATCGTTAATTTAGGCTTAATAACCTCAGCGATAAACCTCTGTGAATTTTCTGTTAGATAATTGCGATGTGCTTCATCAACTATTAGAACTACCTGTTTATTCTGTGCCCTCGTCTTATCCAGAATTTCAATGATCCCACGGCCGTCTTCTCGATCTTTGACATGTGTATTTGCCCATTCACGCTGATTGCTTTCATCACTCTGTTTTGTAGTTGTAAGGCTATGCCAGTTAACAAAAAGCACCGTATTCTCACCAAGCGCATCCTGACCAAGCTCATCTAGCCCAATCAATTTATAGCTCGTATCTTGAAGATAGTTTGCTAGTTTTATTTTGCTTTGTGAATGAAGATCGTATAGGCTCGTCCAAACATAAACATACTGTCCAGGTAGATCTTCTGTAGCCAGTTGTTTCAAGAACTCGGCCATCATAATTGTTTTGCCAGAGCCAGTAGGTGCTTTGAAAACAGCAATGCTACTTTCGGCTCGACTCAATAAATTTCTTGTTTGCTTGAGCAGACTGTTTACTGCACTATGCTGGTATTCTTTAAGTTCAATCATTGCTATAGTCCCATGCTTTCTTTTTGGTATGTGAAGATCCGACGGTAAACATCAAGTATGCTTTCAGGTATCGGACGTAGCTCATGCGTTCTCTCTAAGTCAGCAAAATCACTCTCATAGGTATCGTTGCTTAGGCTAAAGACATAAATACTTACCGGTTTATTGGTGCTCAACTTAGATATATCTTTTTTAACCTTTTCAATGGAACCCGTATTAAACACGATTGCAGAATATGTTACTCCACCCTCGAATATCTTGTAGTCCTTATCGTCAACTAGGGCTTCAAATGTGTCTTCACGAACGCATATCATTTTTGCACTGCGCTCTACCAACTCCGCTCGCGTCTGATCATCCGTATTCTTTTTACTAACAAAGTCAGTCGTAAAGTAACGGATATTAGCGGGAATACCCTTATTGCCACCGTAACCTTCTACGACTTTCTTAACACGCTCATATGTAATGTTTTCTGCGATTCCATTCTCGTTATTGGTACAAAGAATGAATTTTCTATTACCCTCATCGTCATCGTTTATTTCTAGTACCGCTTGGCCCAATGTGCCCGAGCCTGCAAAGAAGTCGAGTACGAGTGCATCCTTATTATCGAATAGACTGATGAGGTACTTCAGCATCTGTACATTTTTCGGGTTATTGAAGGAGCCTGCTTCAAGTATTTGATTGTAAACATCCGTGCCGTCGTTCGTTGAATAATCAATGATGCTTCTAGAATTTCCATTTTGGCTTACGGAGTCGTAATAAAATTTATCTGCAGATTCATATACCAAAGAAGCATCTACAAATACTTTTTTGTTTACGCTATACCCGGTACGAGTTGTCTTGATAAACACCTCATCCTTATTTGCATTAAACCTACTGCATTCCCAGGTCCAGGCACCCAGTTTGCCTCTTACTCTAGGCGGCCTGATGATTACGTACCCTTTACTTACTAGATTAGAATCATCACTATAAACATCTTTCTCGATGTTAGATGTTTGCGCGAGTTCAACATTGTAGTCCATGACACCTTTGAAATCGCCAGTCTTTGGATTGAAGTAGACGGTATAACCAAGGTTTTTACGAGCGTTGAGAATTCCACCATCACCTCGCGTAGTCAGAGGGTCGCTGAGATAATAGAACCTATCTCCATCTTTTGATAATTCCTTTATTGAAATCTTTTTATTTACTAGAGTCGGGATTGTTTTACCAGCAACTTTTATCTCGCCCTTTCTATAGACGAGTATGTACTCATGGTTTTTCTGGATGTTAAGGGTGTCATTCTTGGCATTTAGCTTGTTCTGAATAAAGGGACCTATGCTATTGTTTTCCCCAAAAACGGCATCGCAAAGTAATTTCAAATTTGCATATTCGTTATCGTCTATAGAAATGAATACGACGCCATTATCTGCCAGTAGATCCTTTGCAAGCTGTAATCGCTTAGACATAAAAGAGAGCCACTTACTGTGACGATAGCTGTCCTCTTTATCAACGTAGTGGTCGTTATATACAAAGTCTTTATTGCCGGTGTTGTACGGCGGATCAATGTAGATAATATCCACCTTGCCACCATGCGTGTAGTTAAGGACTGAGAGCGAATGATAGTTATCGCCCTCGATTAAATAATTTGTAGGTGAATCGCTCGATAAGATGATGGCTCTGTCTTCGACCTCATCTAGAACAGGTAAATTATCCTGACACAGTTGTGCTACCTTTTCTGGTTTGTCTTCCCAGACAAGACCAAATTTCTTGCGACGCTTTAGGCCTTTTACGACTTCAATCAATTCCTCTTTTGTATAATCATCCAGTCTTTTTGTCATTTGCGTCCTTTTTCTAATAGCTTCATCACATCTTCACGCTTATACCGTCTATCGCCCCGCGTGCCGAATCGTACTGCAACTAGGTAGCCTTTTTTAT
>DATMOD010000044.1:0-10000 GCA_035568355.1 Patescibacteria group bacterium | reverse complement strand
GCCCCGCCACACTATCTACCACGATAGAGGGCTTGCTGGGGTCAGCTTTCTTTTCCGCACACTCACACTTGGTGAGCGTACGTTTTCGATATTTCAACGTTTTCTCGTTTATACAGGCTCATATAAGAAGTTTGAAACTTATATGAACTACTGTTGTTCTCTGAAAAGAAAACTGGCAAGCCACTTATCTAGTGATAGACAAAGTGGCGGGGCAGACCTTATCCCTAAGTTACGGTCGCTATATTGCCGAGTTCCTTAACGAAGGTTCTCTCGTAAGCCTTGGTCTACTCGACCTGAGCACCTGTGTCGGTTTGCGGTACGGGCGACTATATTCACACGTACACTTGCTTTTCTAGCCAGCTTGGGTCACTTAACTCGCATCCATAAAGGATACTCGCATTCGCGCTTCACCTGATTTGCATCAGACTAGACGCTTAGACGGATATAACCATGAATCCGCTCAAGCTACCATGCCGTGCACAGTGTACAAAAATATAATCGGTACGGAAATATTAATCCGTTGTCCATCGCCTACGCTATGCGCCTCGGCTTAGGCCCGACTAACCCTGAGATGATTACCATAGCTCAGGAAACCTCGCTCTTTCGGCCGACAGGATTCTCACCTGTCTTATGGTTACTCATTCCAGCATTCTCACTTCCTCACGCTCCACCAGACCTTCCGATCTGACTTCACCGCAGAGAGGAACGCTCCTCTACCACTCACCAAATAAATTTGGCAAATCCATATCTTCGGTATTACGCTTAGCCCCGTTACATTTTCCACGCAGGATCTCTTGACGAGTGAGCTGTTACGCACTCTTTAAATGAATGGCTGCTTCTAAGCCAACATCCTCGCTGTCCAAGAAATCCCACCTTGTTTCCCACTGAGCGTAAATTTGGGGACCTTAGATGATGGTCTGGGCTGTTTCCCTTTCGAGCACCGATCTTAGCACCGATGTTCTAACTGCTGCGATTCCACTTACGGTATTCGTAGTTTGTTAAGGGTGGGTACCCTTGCGAGCCCCAATCCTTTACAGAGCTCTACCCCCGTAAGCTACCACGCAACGCTAGCCCTAAAGCTATTTCGAGGAGAACCAGCTATCTCCAAGTTCGATTGGCATTTCACCGCTAACCACAGCTCATCCAAGCATTTTGCAACATGCCCTGGTTCGGCCCTTCACGTAGTATTACCCACGCTTCAGCCTGGCCATGGTTAGGTCACCTGGTTTCGGGTCTAATCCGCAGTACTTATGGTCGCCCTATTCAGGCTCGCTTTCACTACGCCTCCGTCAAATGACTTAAGCTTGCACTGCAAATTAACTCGCTGGATCGTTCTACAAAAAGCACGCCGTCACAGAATAAATCTGCTCCGACTCCTTGTAGGCGCACAATTTCAGGATCTATTTCACTCCCCTCCCGGGGTTCTTTTCACCTTTCCCTCGCGGTACTTGTTCACTATCGAGCATAAGATATATTTAGCCTTGGGAGGTGGTCCTCCCAGATTCAGGCAGGGTTTCTCGTGCCCCGCTCTACTCGAGAAAATAAACATAAGGCTAGCTTTGCTTTCACGTACACGGCTTTCACGTCCTTTGGCTAGTTATTCCAAACTATTCTGCTAGCAAAGCAGGTTTCTTACCTTACAGGTTGCTGACAGGCATTCCATCACATTGAAGCTCACTTGAAAAAAATCAAGTAAACTTCAATGGTCGTTTATAAACTCACAACCCCCGTTAAATATTCGTCTGTCAACTTATTTATCTGATAAATCAGATAAAAACTTAAAAGGTTTGGGCTATTCCAGTTTCGCTCGCCACTACTCCCGGAATCGTTATTTACTTTCTATTCCTCATCCTACTAAGATGTTTCAGTTCAGATGGTTCCCTCTCACTGCCCTATATATTCAGGCAATAGTACTACGACATGACTCGTAGTGGGTTTCCCCATTCGGAAATCTCCGGATCATAGCCTATAGGCGGCTTCCCGAAGCTTATCGCAGCCTCTCACGTCCTTCATCGGTATCTTATGTCTAGGCATCCGTTGTGCGCCCTTTAGTAACTTTTTATGCATTGACTTGACTAGTAGTTGGTATTCACCACACCTAGGTGTAGATTCTTGCTATGTACGACAAGCGTACAAAGCCCAACTGCCGTTGTCTTGTATTATCAAAACCAAATTGTTAAATTACTAACTCTTAGATTGAGTTCAAACAAAAAGGCAACTTCATCACACTTTTGTCTGGCCTCAAGTAACCTAATCTTATCAGACAACAAACCAATCTGTAAAGAACAAAATTGCTGTGGTATCTGCAACAAAAATACCTCTGTTGCTTCACAGCTATCCCAGCTGGGAAACGCCAGAGGTTTTCTATACAGAAAACATTCGCTTTAATTCCAATTTGGATATTACCATGACCAAGCGAATAATACAACAGTATTCGCTAATGGTGGGCTTGCCAGGACTCGAACCTGGGACCTCGTCATTATCAGTGACGCGCTCTAACCAACTGAGCTACAAGCCCTTGTGGTGGAGCATGTCGGATTCGAACCGACGACCCCCTGCTTGCAAAGCAGGTGCTCTAACCAACTGAGCTAATGCCCCACGTAATCAGGAACAATCTGTATTCTAGCGAAAAACACCCTGACGAGCAAGCTATTTTACTGAGACACGCATAAATAGGGTTGCTTATTCGGAAATAAAGCATAAATGCACATGAGCCACACAACCTGACCCACGCTCTCCTTTTTATAACCTCTCTTTAACGAAACACTTGTCTTATAGCATTAGACTAAGTGGTGGACAGCCCGCGGTTATAAATCCGCAGAATATTCTCATAAAATAAAATATCCTCATATGAGGATATTTTATTCAGCTTAACAATTTGGTAGTGCAGTCAACGTCAATCTAGCAAGAAACGGTGAATCTAGGTCTTATCTCTCGAAAGAGATCGTGGTTATTTTATAGATCCAATAAAACAACAAGACCGACCTAGCTCAACTATTGGTTACCCAGATAGTTGGCATAAAACTCCCTAGAAAGGAGGTAATCCATCCGCAGCTTCCGCTACGGATACCTTGTTACGACTTAACCCCAATCATCCCCCCCACCTTAGGCCTAAACAAGTTAGAACTTCGGGTGTTGGTGACTTTCATGGTTTGACGGGCGGTGTGTACAAGACCCGGGAACGTATTCACCGCAGTATGCTGACCTGCGATTACTAGCGATTCCGACTTCAAGCAGGCGGGTTTCAGCCTGCTATCCGAACTGGGACCGGCTTTGATGGGATTTGCTCCGTCTCGCGACTTAGCTGCCCTTTGTACCGGCCATTGTAGCGCGTTTGCAGCCCAAGGTGTAAGGGTAATACGGACCTGACATCATCCCCTCCTTCCTCCCTGTTGCCAGGGCAGTCTGATTAGAAAAATACAACTAATCATAAGGGTTGCGCTCGTTAAAGGACTTAACCTAACATCTCACGACACGAGCTGACGACGGCCATGCAACACCTGTCACTGGGTTCCCGAAGGCACTCTCTACTTTCATAGTGATTCCCAGGATGTCAATCCTTGGTAAGGTTCTTGGCTTAGCATCCAATTAAGCAACACGCTCCACCGCTTGTGCGGGTCCCCGTCAATTCCTTTGAGTTTTAATCTTGCGACCGTACTCCCCAGGCGGGATGCTTAACGCGTTAGCTTCGCTACTGAACGGGTCGATACGTCCAACAGCTAGCATCCATAGTTTACGGCGTGGACTACCCGGGTATCTAATCCGGTTCGCTCCCCACGCTTTCGTGCCTCAGTGTCAGAAACATGCCAGTAGATTGCCTACGCCATCGGTGTTCCTTCCAATATCTACGGATTTCACTCCTACACTGGAAATTCCATCTACCTCTCATGTTCTCAAGTAATCCAGTTCAAATAATAGCCGTCTGGTTGAGCCAAACGATTTCACTATTTGCTTAAATCACCACCTACGCAACTCTTTACGCCCAGTCACTCCGGATAACGCTCGGATCCTCCGTATGACCGCGGCTGCTGGCACGGAGTTAGCCGATCCTTATTCATGTGTTACCGTCATATTCTTCGGACATAAAAGCGGTTTACGACCCGAAGGCCTTCATCCCGCACGCGGCGTTGCTCCATCAGGCTTTCGCCCATTGTGGAAGATTCCTAACTGCTGCCTCCCGTAGGAGTCTGGACCGTGTCTCAGTTCCAGTCTGGCTGATCATCCTCTCAGACCAGCTATCGATCATCGCCTTGGTGAGCCTTTACCTCACCAACAAGCTAATCGAACGCAGGCTCCTCCCAAAGCGCCCGAAGGCTTTAATCCGAAGATCACATGCGGCATTAGACCCGATTTCTCGGGCTTATTCCTCACTTTGGGGCAGATTCCTACGTGTTACTCAGCCGTCCGCCGCTCGCCGACACCCCGAAGGGCTCGCTGCCGCACGACTTGCATGTTTTAGGCACGCCGCCAGCGTTCATCCTGAGCCAGGATCAAACTCTCCATAAAAGAATGCTTTAAAAGCATTCACTAAAAACTGACGTTGACTTGCACTACCAAACTGTTAAAGTACTGTGCCCTTGATACTATACAGATATAGCCCCTGTGTCAAGCGTATTTTACTGATAACGTTGCTATAAAAACTTCAAAACCACACCAGATACGAGCAAGCCTAGGATCGAACCAGCTAATACCTCAACCACTGTATGGCCCTTGGCAACATGAAAATCATCACTCTTACCCATAGACTCCTGTAGTTTCTGCAGCACTAGAGACTGTTCCCCCACCGCACGTCTCACATTTACAGCATCGTACAGTATGATCGTTGTGACAACAGCTACTACGCCAAAGATTGGGGTAGTGATGCCATTTCTTAAGCCAAGGGTGGCTAGCAACGACACCATCATTGCAGCATGCGAACTCGGCATGTCACCTGAAGAATAAAGATACTTATAACTCTTTAAAGATTTTAACCTAACGCTATGGATCAAATACTTTAAGAGCTGCGACATAATCCAGGCAACGGTTGGAACTATAAGATATACGAATGTTTGCATACGACTCAAAGACTCCTAAGCTTATTGTATAGCATCCGGCTCATCCTCAAGCTCAATGTCTGGCTCCACGCCAACCAATCCAACTGAAGCTACTGCGTCTTCTGCATTCAGCCTCATTATTCGCACTCCCTGAGTAGTCCGGCCCAAGGTAGGTATCTCTTTCAAGCCTATACGTATAGCTTGCCCGTGTGTAGATATAATCAGAATCTCACTGGCTTCTTGCAGATTAACAGACCGAACTGACACAAGATCGCCAGTCTTCTTGTTAACAACCGCCGCCTTGATGCCAACGCCTCCACGTTTATGAGTTGGGAAATAGGTAACTTTTGTAAGCTTGCCATAACCATTCTTGCTCAGCACCAATAAATACAGGTCTTCATTGACAATATCCGCCCCCACTACTTCATCGCCCTCTCGTAACCTTATACCTCTAACTCCTCTAGTAGCTCGCCCCATAGGCCTCGTGTCATTCTCACTGAATCTAATCGCCTGGCCATAGGCTGTAGAGAGTATCAATTCGTCTTTACCAGTTGTTGAGTGTATCCAGCGCAGCTCATCGTTATCATCCAACTTGATAGCTATAAGACCACTGGTGCGAATATTGTTATAATCGGATAGAAGGGTCTTTTTAACAACGCCTTTGATAGTAGTCATGAACAAGTAGCCGCTGTTGTCGTTACCCTTATCTATACGGATCATCGATGTTATATTCTCATCAGGTTGCAACTGAACAAGATTCACAACAGCCACTCCCTTAGACGTTAAACTAGAGGCAGGTATTTCATAAACCTTCAATCTAAAGACTCGTCCCTTATTAGTAAACAGTAGGATCCAATCGTGCGTACTGGCTGTTACTAGTTGGCCTATTACGTCCTCTGCCTTGGTAGTCATAGCCCGTTTGCCCTTACCGCCACGATTCTGTTTGCGATAGTCACTGATTAAGGTTCGCTTAATGTAATTCTCTGTTGTCATAGCAACGACAACCTGTTCATCAGGAATGAGCTCAATATCACTAAACTTATCTAAATCGTGAGAAATAATTTGGGTACGTCGCTCATCATTGTAAGATTTTTTAATATCAAGAAGTTCAGTTTTGATAATCAAAAGGATCTGCTGCTCATCATCTAGAATAGCCTGGAGTTTAGCAATAATCGCTTGCAGCTCTTTCAATTCATCTTCTATCTTTTTGCGCTCTAGTCCAGCCAACCTGCGTAGCTGCATCGCTAGTATGGCTGAGGCTTGAATGTCGCTAAGTTTAAAGCGAGTTGTAAGATTGACTTGCGCTTCTTCGCTCGTTTGGCTCTTGCGTATAATGTCGATTACTTCATCAATATTATCAAGAGCTATTACCAGCCCCTCTAGAATATGCGCACGTTCTTTGGCTTTTCTTAATTCGAATTCCGTACGACGACGAACAACTACTTGGCGGTGCTTAATGTATTCAGTCAGCATCTCTTCAAGATTCAAGACGCGAGGTTGGATTCCATCTATAAGTGCCAGCATGTTGTAATTGAAACTTGTCTGCAACGGAGTCATTTTGTAGAGCTGGTTCAGAGTCTTCTTTGGGTAAGCATCCTTCTTTAGCTCTATAACAACCCTGACATTACCTCTGGCACTCTCGTCTCTCAGGTCACTGATACCCACAATCTTTTTCTCTTTGACAAGATCAGCTATGCGCTCGACAAGCGTGGCTTTATTGACAGCATAAGGCACCTCTGTAACAACGATCTGGTGTCGCCCTCTTTGAGTCTCTTCTATATCGGCAACTGCCCGCACCACTATGCCACCTCTGCCGGTTATGTAAGCCTGCCTCAGAGACTCGCCGCCATAGACAATGCCACCAGTAGGGAAATCCGGACCCTTAACAAATTTTAGAAGATCATCAACAGTCGCAGTGCCAGGATTATCAATTAGATATATTACGGCATCCACAAGCTCGCCCAAATTGTGTGGTGGTATGTTCGTAGCCATACCAACAGCAATACCCATCTGGCCATTAAGCAAAAGATTAGGCAATTTGGCAGGCAGCACAGCAGGTTCTTGCTTGCTACCATCATAGTTGTCTCTAAAAGGTACTGTTTCTTTATCAATGTCCGCCAGCATTTCTTCGGCATGCTTATCCATGCGCGCTTCTGTGTACCTATAGGCAGCTGGTGGATCACCATCCATAGAACCAAAGTTACCCTGGCCATCTACAAGCTTATAGCGCATTGACCAGTGCTGAGCCATCCGCACCATAGAGTCATATATCGCCACGTCACCATGTGGGTGATAGTTACCCATAACCTCACCAACTACCGTCGCACTCTTGCGATACTTAGCGGTGTGAGTAAGGTTATTTTGACCCATCACAAATAATATACGGCGATGAACCGGCTTTAAGCCGTCACGAACGTCTGGCAAAGCTCTGGCAATAATTACACTCATGGAATAGCGTAGATAGCTACGCTCCATAACATCTTCTACTGTGTCTAACTCAAGAGACTTAGCATAGTGCGTGTGATCTTCGATCGGTAATATAACTTCTTGTTCTTCGTCCATAATTAAATATCCAGCTCCTCGGCAGAAGTAAATTTAGCATGCATCTGTATGAATGCTTTACGCGGGTCAACGTCTGCACCCATCAACTTATTAAATATAGCATCTGCTTTTTCTGCGTCTTCTACATTGACCCTAATTAGCACTCTGTTAGCAGGATTCATCGTTGTTTCCCACAACTCAATACCATCCATTTCACCCAAACCCTTGTACCTCTGTAGCAGACTAATACCGGCCTGTTTTAAGTTGTCGTCTTGGGGATTAACTTTAGTACCGCGATCTGTACGATCTTTTATGAGTTTGGCAATTAAATCATCTTTCTCGTCTTCACTATAAGCATAGTTGCGCGTGTTACCGCCAGTCTTAATCATGTAGAGAGGTGGCTTGGCTAAATAAAGGTGGCTCTCTTCAATCAGTTGTCTCATAAACCTAAAGAAAAACGTAAGTAGCAATGTGCTAATGTGACTACCGTCGACATCAGCATCCGTCATGATGATTACCCTATCATAACGAAGACCGCTAATATCAAACTGTTCGCCGACTCCAACGCCCAACGCCTTTATGACGTTCACTATCTGCTCGCTACCGAGCATGCGATCTATGCGGGCTCTTTCAACGTTTAGCACCTTGCCTCTCAGTGGCAAGATAGCCTGAGACTTACTATCACGCCCCTCTTTCGCAGAGCCACCAGCAGAGTTACCCTCTACGATATACAGTTCAGACTGTTTTGGATCTTTGTTAGAACAATCAGCAAGTTTGCCAGGTAGAGATAAACCGTCTAGGGCCCCTTTGCGAATCACATTGTCCCTAGCTGCCCTGGCGGCCTTGCGAGCCCTAGCGGCTAGCAGGGCCTTGCCTATGATCTTCTTAGCAACCGCTGGGTGTTCCTCAAGATAGTAAGCAAACCATTCGTTCATGACTTGTTCTACATAGCGGCGCACTTCTGTATTACCAAGCTTATTCTTGGTTTGACCTTCAAATTGCGGATCAGGTATCTTCACAGAGATAATTGCAGTTAGACCCTCACGACAATCTTCGCCCGTTAGGTTCTCTTCTTTCTCTTTAAGCAAACTGTTCTTTCTAGCATAGTCGTTAATTACACGAGTCAAAGCAGCCCTGAAGCCTACTACATGTGTGCCGCCATCAGGGTTAAAGACGTTGTTCGCAAAAGCCTTTACGGTCTCTACGTAAGTATCGGTGTACTGAAGAGCAACCTCAACAATTGACTCATCCATTTGACGCTCAACATAAAAGATATCGCTAGCCACGACTTCTTTGTCGGCTACCAGATGTTTTATGTAAGATTTAATACCACCGTCAAAATAAAATCCATATTTACTACCAGTGGACTCATCTTTGGCAGATACATACAGGCCCTTTGTTAAATAAGCCTGGTGCCTAAGGTAATCGAGTATCCATTTGTAACTAAAAATCACTGTTTCGAAGATGGTAGGATCAGGATAAAAAGTTATAGATGTACCATTCTCTGTAGATTTACCAACCACTCTGGCGTCACCCATCGGAACCCCGCGCTCATAGTCCTGGGCATACGTCTTCCCATCCCGGCGCACCTCTACGTGCAGCTTAGTAGACAAAGCATTCACAACACTTAAGCCAACACCATGCAGACCACTAGAAACCTTATACCCACCATTACCGAATTTACCACCAGCATGCAGAACGGTTAGAACAGTCTCTAAAGTACTTTTACCAGTTTTTGGGTGTATATCCACAGGGATACCACGGCCATTATCATCTATATGGACACCTCCATCAGATAATAAAGTAACCGAGATCTTTGTAGCATGGCCAGCAATAGCTTCATCGATACCGTTATCGGCAATTTCTTTTACTAGATGATGCAATCCCTCAAAACCAGTACTACCGATATACATGCCTGGTCTCTTACGGACCGGTTCTAGACCCTCTAGAACTTGAATCTGACTTGAGTCATAAGTTGAAGTTTGTTTTTGTGCAGCCACTGTCGCCCTTGCTTTGAATGAGTTTTATAACGATTACATTATAGCGAGTAACTTATATTACACGCAACTATTGAAGTGAACATATTTCTTATGCTAAATTACAGTCAGGGATTTAGGTATAAAAATGGCGCTAATCAAAAATGAACAGTCGGAGAGACGGCTTGGTTTGTTTTTTGTTTTATTGATGTTCGCTGTGCAGTTTTTTGCGGTGTTTATTCCGCCAGAGCAGAGCTTGGCTAGCAATAGTGGCGACACAATTCCGGGTGGCGTTTATTCCAGGGGTCAGATACTCAAGCTATACGATTCAAATAATCAGGATCTCCAAGCTCTAACGAATTATTTAGGTATCACACGTAGTGATTTACTTGGCCTTAGTGAAAGACCAAGTAAATCATGCGAGGATAAACAAACTACTGTTAGTTTTAG
>DATMOD010000043.1:0-24169 GCA_035568355.1 Patescibacteria group bacterium | reverse complement strand
AGGACCTTAACTGGGAACGAAGCGTTGGCTCCGTAAAGATCGGTGACTTCTATGGGCGCTTTGATCGACGCGTTAGCTTGGCTGAGATTACTGGTTATGTATCGCCAGAGTCTTTTGAACGGGCTTGGCGTAGATTGGGCTCTGTCCTTTTCGTCTTCTACAACGGGCGGGAAGCCCCCACCTCGGGCGCCGATGTATTGTCTTAAAATACTTTGTTTTTCTTCTGTTTCTATCTCGGCTAGACGACCACCGATCCCAATTGGCTCGTTGAGCTTATAACCCTTGGCAAGCTGGCGTAACCAATCTTTATTTACAACACAGTCAGCATCACAGTTAACATATATTTCGCCAGTTGCAGCTTTGAGGCCAGCATTACGAGCGGCGGAGATGCCTTGGTTTTTAGGCAGTCGGATATATTTAATTCTTGTTTTATAGCTTTCCGCAATCTCGCGCGTATTGTCTGTGGATCCATCATCTACCAAGATAATTTCAGACTTCTTGCGCGGATAATTAAGCGCCAACAGAGAGTCTATGGCGCGCTTAAGAGTCGCTCCATCGTTATAACAGATGACCCCTATGCTCATGAAAGGCAGATGTTTTGGCATGGCTACTTGCTACCTTTCACTGTTCGTATAAACTCATCAAGAAGTTGCGTGCGACTTGACCACGAATAATCAGTTTCTGCGACTTGACGGGCAAGGCTAGCCATTTTGGCCCTATTATTAGTATCTTTGAGAACTTCAATTAGAGTTAGGGCTAGAGTTTTTGGATCGTCCCCGGCAGGTACGACTTTACCTATACGGCCATGCTGAACGTATATTGGGAGGTCGCCGACTTCACTGACTACAGGTACAGTGCTCATGGCCATGTACTGGAAGACCTTCATTATGCTGGCAGCTCTGACGGTGGGTGTGTCTGGTTGATAGCACACACCAACATCGCCGGGTTGCACGTATTTTTGAATATCAAGAAAGGGAATCCAATCAGTGAAGGTTACAGATGCGCTTAGGCCCAGTCTCTCGACAATTTGCCTAGCTTCGGGCAAGGCACTGCCACCGCCAGCTATAGTAATAATTGTGTCAGGTATGGTTTCGATAACTTTTGGTAGGGCATAGAGCAGTATTTCTATCAAAGACAGCCGGTTGAGCACTCCAAAATAGTAGACCGCGTTGCGTGGTTGTATTTTGTTGGTGGCTACATAATCGTCAGGATCAACGCCGTTAGGTATGACAACTAGGGGTTTATCGGGATATTCGGTTTTAACTAACTCTTCTAGATAAGTAGAAGCAACTACAATACCAGAGGCATAACGAGCGGCAATTTTTTCACACCAAGCTACAAGTTTGTATTGTAGGATAGATTGGCCTTGAGACTTCATGACTTCGCTACCAAGATCATCGAGATCTAGAATGACAGGCGTACCAAAAAGGACTCGTGGCAAAAGGCCTAAGATGGTAATTGGTGTTGGCTTGCATAGATATATAGCGTCTACGCGGTGGCTTAGCAGTGCGACCAATGAAGACAAAATATAAGGCACAAGATTGAACATGGCCGATTTGGTTGTTGGCTGCCACGGCTGGATGACCTGTGTAAAAGGTAATTTTGGATGCTTATCGGGGGTAAACTTATTGTACTTATCGGCCGATGGCGCCATCAACAATACCGTGTTGCCGCGCTTACCCAGATGTTTGGATAAAGCCACTACGCGCAGGGCAAGTGGGCTTTTGTAAGAGCCTGAACTAAGTACTAGGATTTTCATAATAATTCTCTCAATCTAGCAGCTACTACCGAGGCTTGTCTTTCCCATGTATAAGCTTCAAGTGTTCGCGCCATAGCGGTTTTGGTGATAGTTGATCGTTGTTGTTTTGTGCTACGGGCAACCTTATCCAGCGTGGCAGCCAAAGCATCAACATTTTTAGCTTCTACTAAATAACCGTCAAGGCCGTCGTTAATAAGAGTAGGGATAGGCCCAATAGCTGCCGCAATAACTGGCACGCTTCTAGCCCAAGCCTCTAGCATAACAGTTGGGAAGGCATCGTTGGCAGTTGTGGGATACATAACCAGAGCTGTGGCTTTTAAAAACTCTGCGTCTTTTTCTTCACCAGCCTTAGGCCCTAAGAATATTACATGATTTTCTAGACCAAGTTTGCGTACCTGTGCTTCGTATGTTGTGCGGTAGTTGCCTTCTCCCATTACGGAAAGCGTAAAGTCTTCACTGTAGAGTTGCTTGTATAAGGCTAGTGATTCAATTGTTAAATCTAGGCCTTTCCAAGAATGGGTTTGGTCAAGTGAGCCAACAAACAGAAAGTTAGTCTTTGAGGGTTGGGCCCGGCTGATGACTTGTGACCGCCATACAGCATTGGGTACGACGCTGGTTTTGTGGGCAAGAGCTAGACCAAGTTCTTGTTTAACATAGTCTGATACTGCAAAAATCCGGTAGGCTCTTTTAAAAGTAACTCGCTGATACAACCCATAAGCTCTTGCTAGAATATTGAACAGTTTTGAATCGCCTTTTAGAAGTGTTGAGGCATGATAAAAAAGCACCAAAGGTGTGCGTCCGGTGGCCAGAGCTGTTGCATCGGCCATAGACGGAACTGGGGTGTGAGCTAATATGACATCCGGTTTTTCTTGTTTAATAATTCGCCGGATCTGGAATGGCCATAGTAGGTTAATGGGGGTATTAGATAGCTTCGCCCAGATTTGTAATCGATAAACTGGCATGTTGTCTACCAGCTCTCGTACCATTTTGTGCCCATCATGATTTGAGGTAACGACAACAATCTCGCAGTCTTCAAGGTCGCGCAGAGCGAGGCCAAGTTGGCGGGCATATGTCTCAAGCCCACCGTGTTTTGGGTAATAATATGGTGTGGCGACAAGTATTTTCATAGTCCGTAAGCCCTCTCAAGCGCAGAGGCCTGTTGGTCCCAGTCGTAAGAATCGGTGTCAACGGCTAGTGAAGGCCCAGGCGATCTGTTGAGTAGTGTTTCGGCAGCTCGAGCAATGTTGGGAGCTAACAAGTCGCAGACAATGCCAGTTTCTGATGTTACCAAATACTGGGCCAAATTATCTTTGTGATTCACCACTACAACAGACAAGCCACAAGCAAAAGCTTCAAGAATTGTTATACCAAAACCTTCACGCGTGGATGGTGATATAAATATTTTTGAGGCTTTCATATGTGCGTAAACATCATCTGATGATTCAAGGCGGCCAGTTATAATCACGTTTTCTGTGAGCCCCATCTCTTTAACCAGGCTGCTAAGCTTAATATATTCTGGGCCATCGCCGATCACCACGCAACGAATGTAGGGGCTGCTAATCTTTAGTAGAGCTACGGCTTTGATGAGCAGATCGACATGCTTGTGCAATACTAATCTGCCGACATATATGATATCGCTCGTTTCGGTAGCAGCCGGGATAGCCTTAATTCTAGTAAGGTCGATTCCGTTACTAACGAGGGATAATTTTCCCTTATAGTGTAGTTCGTCACGGATTTGGTTCTGGGTGTGCTTAGACACGGCAATAACATGATCTGGCAGTATAATACTAGTCCGCTCGACGATGTAGGCAATTGTACCTTTAACAGGGCCTAAATATTTCTTCCAGGCAGTCAATCCAACAACCTCATGCCATGTAGCATAAAGCGGCTTGCGTTTAAGAACAGTTACCATCTTTGTAAAGAAAAGTGGAAAATAAGGCATGTGGTCAGTTTCTATAATATCAAAATCATGTCTAAGCATCTTCAGGCAAGAAATGCCGAACATTACACCCTCGCGGATAGAGCGACGACGATCGGCGGTGTAGAGTGGGTAGAGTCGGCAGATCGCGTGATAGGTAATGCCCTCGTGAACGTAAGTATTGCCTTCATCCCACCATTTCATGGTGTATATATCGACAACGTGCCCCATTCTGACTAGTACTTTGGACAGATGATATATTCTGGTTTCTTTGCCGCCCTTATGAAAGGGTAGGACGGCGTCAGAGACTAAGGCGATTCTTAAGGGTGTAGTACTCATGTTTAAGCCTTGGTCATCTCAATTACTGGGCGCCATCGTAGATTCTTTAAATATGTTTTTAGAATACGACTGCCATCTCTGAATGGTCTGAGGCTTGAATCACCTATTCGTGCCTCGTAGGATATTGGTACACAATATATTTCATAACCAAGTCTAACCAGTTTTGTGATCATTTCCATCTCAATCGAAAAGCCTTCTTCTGACAGATGAGGCAGGAGATTCTCAATGACATCTCTTGACCAAGCGCAATAGCCAGTCAGCACATCAGTGACTGGAACTCTGTAGCCACTGCGGACCAATTGTGAATATACGCGGTTGCCAAAATGATTAAACTTTTTCATTGAGCCTGCTTTAATACGGCCATGCATTCTTGAGCCAGTAATGACCTGCGAAAAGCCGCTGTCAATTGGTTCGATGAGTCGTAGAAGTTCTTGTGGGCAGTAAGTGTCGTCGCCGTCTATCATTGCCACGTAGTTAGCGTCGTCACTGATATTGCAGAAACCGGCCCGAATAGCATTGCCTTTGCCGGGTTTTGGTTCAAAGATAACTCTGGCTCCGGCTGAGCGGGCAATTTCAGCGGTGTTATCGCTTGAATTGTTATCAACTACAAGCACGTCAAGTGTATAGCCAAGGAGTTCTAATTTCTCGTGTGGGAATTTTTTAATAACATTATCAATTGCCGTAGCTTCGTTGTAGCAGGGGATAATAACAGTAATAGTCTTCCGGGTTGCTTGGCTCATGACTTGGTCCTGAAAGCTATATGTTCAGTACGATTTATTAGTGACACTGACAAAATCGTGCCAGTTTTGGGTGTTGGGATCGAATAAGTAAAAGTCACATCTGTACTTTGTGCGTCGCTCAGTGTGATGGTGTTTTTAGCAAGCTGGCTAGTATCCTGGGCAATGATATAGGTATAGGCTATTGGATAAGCTTCATGATTTGTTATCCGAAAAGTTATATGCTGAATCTTGGCAGTTGGTGTATAAGAAGGTAGTAAACTGCTATTCACGAAGTAAAGCTCAGTAAAACGCTCTGGCTGGTGAGTAGTTGCCAGCACAAAGGCATTAGCTATGTTCTGTCGGTTGATGACCACAGTGGGGACTATAATAAGCAGGGCTAACAACATCAGAAATATTCTTGAATATTTACGTAAGTAGGTGTTACCGAAAAAGTTTTTGCTCATAGGAATTTAGCGACTCTACCATCTTACTGCGCGGGCTACAAATATATGATAGATAATAACATCATTTTGTTATATTAGCAATAGTAAGTTATCATTATCGACCCAACTACTATGCTAGACTAGATACATTATGCTACATGGGTGGGCCCGGGTACAGTAGCTTACGATGATCGCTTTATCGTCAATATTGACAGCTCAGCCATATTAGTATAAAATTATCTATTAGATATGAGCCTTTTAAAAGAGGTGAGAGATACGTGAAACGTTTAGCTCAATTGCTTGTTCAAGCTAAAGAAAATTATGTAACCGATAGCCTTTTCAGGAATGCAACCCTGTTAATGGCGAGTACGGCTATTATGTCTGTGCTTGGTTTCTTCTTTTGGGTTTTTGTGGCTCATCTTTACTCCCCGGCTATGATTGGTGAGGCTTCTGTGCTTATATCAGTCGCCACATTGATCTCTAACATTAGCTTGCTTGGTCTTAATTCTGGCCTGGTGCGTTTCTTGCCAGGTTCTAAGAACCAAAGTCGTGATATCAATGCCAGCATGATAACCGTGGCACTCATGACCATAACTGTAACCTGTATCTATCTGTTAATTGCTGGTTTGTTTGGCGTTCATATATCTTTAATTTCGTCGCCTATAAATCAGTTTGCTTTTGTAGTGCTGATGTCGACAGTCAGTCTTAATTCTTTGACCGATGCGGTGTTTATCGCTAATCGTAGAGCCGAATTCCACACTATTGGCTACACCACTTTTGCTGTAGTCAAGCTAATACTACCTTTATTTCTAGTGCCATTTGGCTCGCTTGGCATTTTTTTGGCTTATATCTTGGCCATTATCGCATCGCTGCTGATTAGTTTGTTCTTTATGAGTCGTAGGTTTGGCTATATTTTTAGTACCCGTCCTAGCTGGGAGCTATTAAAGAAGGCTAGAAAATATGCCACCAATAACTATGCAGGGGTTATATTATCTAGCCTGCCGTCGCAACTTATGCCGCTATTTATAATTAAAGAATTAGGGTCGGCGCAAGTTGCTTATTTTTCTATGGCCTGGACAATTGCAAATCTGCTATATGTCATCCCTTCTGCCGTGTCTCAATCTCTGTTGGCTGAAAGTTCTCATGATGCCACGCAAAAAAGCCGACACATTAACCGGACTATAAGGCTGCTTGCCGTCACATTGATCCCAATAATATCTTTGGCGATATTGGTTGCCCCGTACGTTCTTAAGATATTCGGAGGTCAATACTCAGTCCAGAGCACGCTGATTTTTCAGATATTCGCGCTTGCGACCATATTTGTAGCTATTAATAATGTTGGAAGTGCGGTGCTAAATATTGAGCGCCGCACTTCCGGTATTGTTGTTATGCAAGTTGTAGCTGATGTTGTAACATTTTTAGCCGCCAGTCTTCTTGTTAGTTATGGACTTGCAGGCATTGGCATTGCGATGTTGCTGGGTTCGATAACATCTAGCATCAGCCTTTATTTTGTTCTTAGGTACAACCGTCAGCATCCTAGAATCGTAGTCGACCAATCTGTAGATTCTATAGCTGGTGAAGTGTTCGGCGCTACAAATCAGGATATGATCTCTATCCTTGCCCCCTATGGCGTGAGAAACTTTACGTTTGAAAGATTGCTTAATGGTAGTAGTAGCTATACTTTTCTTGTAAGAACGGGCTCATCGGCCGCTGTCATGAGGATTTATAAGCAGGGCAAGAAGAGCAATCGTCAGATTAGAGAAGAGTTTGCTTTTACGAACTTTTTGTTATCAAAGGGTCTTAAGGTTCCGAGAGTTTTTAAGAATCTTAACGGTCAGACACTGTCACATGCAACTATAGAGAAGGTTTCGTGGCAAGCGATACTAATGTCTTACGAGGCAGGGCAGCACCCAGAACACTACACTAGGCCTTTTATGAATGACATGGCACGATCGCAGGCTAAGATGCACGTACTGGGGCGTGACTATGCAATAGAAAACAAATCGGCTACGCAGAGCATAGCAGATAACCAACGCCAAAGATGGTTCTGTGTTTTTCTAATTTTGGCTCCCCGAGGTTTGAGCCATTTTGATTATGATGCCAGTAATATCTTAGCTGAAGACAACACAATAACCTCGATTTTAGATTTTGAGGACATACGCTACGGCCCTTTATTTATCTGTTTATTCTTTACGCTCACGCGAATATACGATGCACAGTCATCTATAGAAGACTTGCGATATTACTTAGGTGTATATGAACGCACCCGCCAGCTAAAGATATTTGAGAGATGTGTTCTTAACTTGGCGTTAGCTGTTCGTTGCCGATCACCAAAGCTACTCTTTGTTTGAGCCGTATTGCCTTGACAGTCTTAAGCAAAAGGCACATATTGTAAAGTAATTAAGCTTAAGGTTTTATTTATGCATAGAATTACTAAGGCAGTTTTTGTGACTATTATATTGACCATGCTAGGCGGTATATTGCCACTGTTATTGCCAACGCCAGATAGCCAAATGTATATTCCTTACCATCTGCATGTAACAATACCGCTAATGTCGGCAATACCAGATATAGCTGGCGCGATAATATTATTATTGGCCATTCGGGATTTTACACCTCGCCTAAAGCGTGCCTATTTTATAATGTCGGCGGGCTTTATTGTCCTGGCAATTGGCCTTGTACAGTCTGCAATCTTGCCGCTATTAGGCTTAGAGCGTACAGATTGGGCCACTATGGGCGGGTTGCAATTTCCATTCTTAATTTCGCCAATTCTGGTGTATTTTGGCCAGCGCAGTTTTGCTAAATTATTTGGAGTGAATAATCTCTGGACCAATCCTGTCATTGCCCTATCGACTGCTGCAGCAATATTAATTATTACATCTATTGTGCCTCACGGCCCAACTCAGCTTACGCAATTTCAGTTCGCGGTCACCGCAGGCTCAGTTGCAGCACCTACATCGCTCTTTCTATGGGGCGGTATTCTTATCTATTACATAAGAAAAAGAACTAGCCCGCTCTATATGCCAGCAATGAAATGGTTATTTTGGGCCACTGTGAGTGGCACGTTATTTGTAGCGGTGCCATATCTGGTTGTATTTTTGTGGCAACCAGATAATCAAGCTGCCAACACCGTGTTTATTCTGCAGATTTTTAGTGGTTTTGTTTTTGTTAAAGCTGCAGTTGAGTTTAATCGAATCAGTGCCTCTGAGCAGTCTAACCCAGGGGAGGCATTCAGTCGTCGGTCGACGGCTATAGATGCAGTTATGTATGTAGCCAGCTTAGCTTCAAATCCAAAAGAGATCGATACGATAATGGACAAGGTCAGATTAATCACATCGAGTCTAGATTCAAACGGTATGTTAGGTTATTTAGAACAGACTGCTCTGTACGGGGTTTATCTTCAATTAGAGGAATATTTTACAGAGAAAGAACCAGTTAGAAAGTTTAGTAAGGCTAAACTCAGAGGGCTTATTTATAAAAGATTTGGCAGAGCAGAATCAATAGACGTGGTTTTTTGGGAACAGCTAAAGCTGCACTGATGCATCTAGGATAGGTTATTTATTTACAGATATCGTCTTGCCGTTTTCGGCATTTGGAGCGCTCACGATTAGACGGTTGTTGATATCCTTAGCGATAAAATATCCAGTACCGTTGGCGCTACACTCGGCTGGGCACTGTGGATCCTTGGGGATTGCGACAATGTACTTGTCGCTTGCAGTTAGAATCGCTAAATCAACTAAGCCTGCGCAACTTGTAGCGGTTGTTGAGCAAACTTCTGTAGGGGTAGCGCTTAGTGCGACTGCACCCAAGCGAGTACCAACGGTCGGCAGTACACCGTTATTATCTAGCGCATATTGATGTATGCCATCAATGATAGTATTGATGGCTGTCCTACGATTGACATTATGAATATGACCTAGATTTTTACCAGGGTGGATAGCAATAATGATGATCCCTACTAGAATTGCTATTATCGCCATAACTAATAAGAACTCCAATAACGAATATCCTTTAGATGAGCTTTCTTTAACTCTCTCTAGCTGCATAGTCACAAGCCCACATACTTATGTTTAATATATTAACTATATCACTAATCTGTATGCTTCTTGAGCATTTATGATTATCGCCACTAGTATGGTATTTAATGTTGCCAGACATCTACTCTCCAGGTTTGGGTGGCTGGTGTTCCTGATAGTACCGCTACGTCGCATCCTCTAATCGTAACCGTGTTGGTACTGCTAACGTAGGCATTCCAAGATATATTCAATGTCTCTATCCCGCCAGCTACAGGTGTGGGTGTGGCAATTACGGTATCGCCAACTGCAGCTCCTGTAACCGTGACTGTCCCGATTGTATTACAGGTGGCATTTACAATTGCACCAGAGGTGAGTGAGGCTGTGCTAGAGAGGTGTTTTAGAATTAAAGTTCCTCCACCAACCGTCAGGTTATTGACTGCGGCTGTTCCATTGACTGTGGTTGTTACGCCTGACCTGCCGATAGTCAAGGCGTTGGCGCTAGTTGTACCGATCGTTACGCTCGATGCTCCGCCAGCATCAAGCGCTAAAGTGTTGGCGCCGTTGGATTGTATTGTTAAGGCTCCGGCAGAGGTTGGTTTAATTGTAGAGCCTATAGTAA
This sequence comes from Patescibacteria group bacterium, assembly GCA_035568355.1. Taxonomy (GTDB): domain Bacteria; phylum Patescibacteriota; class Saccharimonadia; order Saccharimonadales; family EFPC-124; genus DATMOD01. Next base: position 14,356 of record DATMOD010000043.1, on the reverse strand, counting down.
TATCGGCAGCAGTTAAGGTTAAGGTTCGAGAAGTCGTGCCACCGGCGATTGTCCAGCCGTCAGCTGCTGCAGTTAGCGTAAGGCCGTTGACAGTCGTAAAGCTCGGAGTAGCTGAAGTTGCTACAGTAATGGTGCCGGCTGCATTATTGGTGGTTAATATATTAGACCCAGCAGCTAGGGTTAAAGTCCCGCCTTGAGATATGGACGAATTAGCCCCGCTAGTAGCAGCTGCCGTGAATAAAGCCCCGCCAGTCACCACGCAAGTTGAGCATGCAAGACTCAATGAGGCGCCAAGAACCACTAGTCCACCCCCAGTCAGTGGGCTAGTTGAATTAATCGTTACTGATGAATTAGCTAGATTGGCATTAGTGATCCCAGCTGCACCGGATAGATTAGTATTTGTCAGCCCTGTGATTGTATTACTAGCCGCGGTGATAGTTTTATTAGTCAAAGTTTGTGTCACAGTTCTGCCAACGATGTCATCAGATGTGGTCGGAAAAGCAAAACTAGTACTATCTGTACCTGTAAACGTTAGACTGTTGGATATAGTCAAAGCCTTACCGGCTGCAATATTAAGTGTATTCGTACCGTTATTAGTAATTGTAAGCCCATTTATAGTCGTGAAGCTGGGTGTGGTGGATGTCGCAAACGTAACCGTTCCAGTGGCGTTGTTAGTCGTCAACAAATTAGTCCCTGCGGCGAGAGTGAGTGTACTACCTTGAGCTATAGAGGAGTTTGACCCGCTTGTTGCCGCAATCGTAAACAGAGTCCCGCCGCTTGCTAAGCATGTCGGACAGGCAAGACTAAGTGATGAGCCTAAGACTACAGCCCCACCGCCCGTTAAAGGCCCGGCGGTATTAATAGTTACAGACGAGTTTGCGAGGTTAACATTGGTAATCCCAGCAGAACCTGACAAGTTTGTGTTAGTTAATCCCGAGACAGTATTGCTGGAGGCAGAGATAGTCTTATTCGTCAGAGTTTGAGCAACGGTGCGACCGACAACGTCATCCGAGGTGGTAGGGAAGGCGAAACTGGTGCTATCTGCGCCAGTTAGTGTTATTGAGTTAGAAGCAACGAACGTTTTACCGGTCGCAATATTAAGTGTATTCGTACCATTATTAGTAATCGTTAGACCATTGATAGTTGTAAAAGCGCCGGTGCTTGGGGCAGAGGCTCCGATTGCCACGCCGTTTATAGTGCCTCCAGTAGCTGTTAACGTGCCGATTGTTATTGTGTTTGCGCTACTGCTCAGAGTAAGAGCTGTCGCCGTCGATGCGCCACGGCCGACAACTGCGTTAAGAGTGTCAACCTCGGTGCCAGTAATTGTTATTGTGTTGCCAGAAATAGTGGCAATATTGATGCCGCCTCCGACTACAGATAGAGAGCCACCGAGCGACACGCTGCCTGATCCGGCATTCACTGATAGAGAAAGACTAGAGTTAGCTAAAGCTGAATTTGGAATGTTCGATAGAGTATTGCTTGACCCAGATATAGTTTTGTTGGTGAGCGTATCGGTCGAAGCATTGCTAATATAGCCACTGTTATTTGTCCACTGAGAAATATTTGGGGCAGCAAAACTGGCGACTGTTAAGTTAGCTATCGGTACCGAGACTACGCCAGTTACTCTACCGTTGGCGTCGGTTGTAATAATCGGCGTAGTCTTTGTACTGCCATAGCTACCAGGGGTACCAACGTTTTTTAGTGTCAACAATCCTGAGCTATCAATAACTGCATCGTTGCTTATTGGGCGCGTGATCCAAGATGTGCCGCTGCCAATTAGTAAGTTGCCAGCGGTAGGTGTTGTTAGCCCAACAGAGTTGCCGTTTATTCTGGTTACAGTTGTTGAAGTTTGAGGCCCAGTAACATCACCGGCCAGTGTGCCCGTAAAACTAGCCGCTGTGCCCAGAATACTTATTGAATAAGTTCCTGAATTAATTTTGCTTGAAAAATCACCAGCGCTTAGATTGGCGGCACTTAATCCGGTGGTAACTGTGTTAGAAGCTGTGTTGATAGCAGGCACAATGTTAGTTTCTACTGCGGGCAAAAGTACCGATGCAGAGACTTGAGGTACGTTTGATTGTGCGCTGGCGGTTGATTGGGCGGGAGCAGCATTTGCTCCCACAATTGCGATATCGCCGACATTCGTTCCTGGCTTTTTGCCCTGCAAGAGCTCTGAATTTAAATTCGCAATAAGTCCAGAGCTGGCTATATCTAGGGATGAGCTGGTGGGGATCTTTATTGTCTGTGCCGGAGTAACCTCACCCGTAGAATCTACCTTGAGCACATCATTTGGGTTGATTATGGTTACGTTGCTAATCTGGGAATAAGCGCTAGGTGCAGAATATCTAACCAAATTCAGTGCTATATCAGAGGCTGGCTTTAACAGAGTCTGTAGCAGATTTGGTTGTACAGCCTGGGCCTGCTGCTCTGAGGACCCAAATTGGTCCAAACTATTGGCTTGGTTATGGAGTAACTGCGTAAGGTTATCGCTGGACGGCTTAGGGCTTAGGCCAATCCAACGGGCAGTTTGCAACGGGAAGGCACTAAATAATATTACAAAGACTTCTACTAAGAGAAGGTAGCCAACGATACAGTTACCGACTACTAATACTAATTTTTTTACATATTTTAATGCGGCTGCTGTCTCATGCTGGATCTGTGCGCCAATTCTAGTTGCTTCTTCAGCGATGGTTAGCTCATGTGTCGGCTTTATGTTGATTATTTCTTTTTCAGTAAAAACATGAGTCTTGCCATCGGGTAGATTAGTTGAGCGTAATATACCTAGTCGCTCGAGTTGCTCAATCTCACCAACAGTAACACCGAGTTTCTCGGAGGCTTCTTGGAGTGAAAAATAGTTTTTGTTTTTGTCTGGCATTCTTATGATAGTTGATTAAGATACCTTTATACTAAGCTTAGTTATTATTACAATAATAGTCAAATAAAGTTTCTTCAGTCTTTATTAATCAATTCGTCTATCTTTTGTACTAGGGCTTCGAGTTCGGTATCACTTTTAAGAAAGTAATAAATTGGTTTGGTTTCTATGGTTTGATGTATTATCTTACTGTTTGCCTCGAGATTAGTCAGGATTATTACTTTAGCATTCTTGCCATAAGTATCTTGTCTCAGTTCGCTAAGCATGGTCAAGCCGTCCATAGTAGGCATGATGTTGTCTAGTAGTATAAGATCTGGGTGAAGTCTTAAAGCCATATTTAGGCCTTTCTTGCCGTTTTGGGCACTAAATATTTTATAAGCAGCTTTTAATCTATCGCTCAGTAATCTTATGTAGGCAGGTTCGTCTTCTATAATTAATATTGTTTTCATGATTCACTTCCTCCAAAATTTTTTGGTTTGAGAGGCAGAATAATAACAAAAGTTGATCCTTCGCCTTCACTGCTTTTTACAGTAACCGTTCCGCCCCACAGCTCGACATAGCATTTTACAAGGTACAGACCCAAGCCGGTGCCGCTAATATTAGTCTTTGCGCCTTTTTCCGTGCGAAAGAATTTTGTAAAAACAAGCTCTTGTTCTTTTTTAGACATACCTATCCCAGTGTCGCTTACGCTGATAGATAAAGTCTTGCCAGGGCCTTGACTGACTAGTACTCTGACTGTGCCAGATAGAATATTGTAGTCTATAGCGTTAGCTATCAGGTTCTCAATCACCTCATGTAGCCTCAAAGGGTCAATGTATATCATTGTTGGCTCTTGGTCTTTAACCTCTAGTTTTAATTTTATTTTTTTATTTAAGGCAAGAACACGCAAGTCTTTGATAACGTCACTTGTTAGCTGGGCCACGTTGGTCGGTTTAGGCTCATCTTTAATTCTCCCTTGGTCAATGTGCGAGATAGACAATAAGCCGCCCACTAGTTTAAGTGCACGCTCATTGCATCTTCGGACTTCGTCGAAGTACTCTCTGGATATTTTAGGCATTTTCTCAAAATGCGGCTGATAACTGAGAGCTTCAAGGTACCACTTGGCAATACCGAGTGGAGTTCTAAGTTGGTGTGAAGCCAGCGACATAAACTCACTTTTGGCAATATCAATTTCTTTTTGTTGGGTTATATCTCTAAAAATACCTATGGCGCCTATTACGGCCCCGCTAAGTTTAATTGGCGTCACTCGAAGTGCTACCGGGAACCTGGTCTTATCTTTTCTGACTAGGTAATATGATGTGGCGATGGCTGTTTTGCCAGAATCCAGGGTGATTCTTGATGGGCGCTTGTTTAGTGGCACATTATTCCCGGCTTCATCTTGAAGCACTATGTTAGTGACGTCCTTGCCGATCATGACTGTGGATTTTCGGCCTAGCATGTTTTCAGCTGCTTGATTCATCAGGGTTATAATTCGATTATTATCGAACACTATTAGGCCGTCTTCGATACTGGTGAACATGGCCTCATATTTAGCTTTTTCTAGTTCTGCGAGTGTCTTGGCGGTTGCTAAATCGTCTATAAGTTTCTGGCTGTCAGCTGTTTTATCCATCTAGTTTTCTTGCCTTCGTGGCTTACTCAAGATTTGTAGCGCGACGTCTTGAGTGGTGTGTTCATTAAGTAAATTATAAGCTTAGTATTATAAGCATAATCATTTTTGTATGTGTGGTCAATCAGTTGACAAAAAGTCGATTATCCACCACAGTTAAGTCAATAATACTAGGCTTTAATGTTCGACGATCTCCAGATATTGCGCCAACAGTTCGAATCTATCGAACCTATCCAAGTTAGACTGCCAGTTCAGGAGTCAGCGTATTGGGTGCTGCCTCGTGCAAAAAATGCTTGGCGGTTACCCAGGGATAATCAGAATGCAAGCCACAGCGACGAGATGCTATTGCTCCCGATGCGGGCTAACTGGTATAAACCGAATGCCTATTTAGCCGTCGTGCCTCAACCCATTGTGATGCATCGAGAGGTGGCGGGCGTTCTTGAGGACTATGCGTTAAGATTGTTTAAGCATTATGCCGAAGAGAACACGCTAGCTCGTCGTGAGCATGGTGTGCCTATGTTGATAGGGCGATTTGATGTCATTGTAGACAAACGGGGTAATATACAAATATGCGAACTTGATGATGTATGTAGCCTGTGGCCTGCCTTGCCACAAGTAAACCCGATTGCAGAGACTTACCTTCGTGCACTTGAGGAACAACTTGGAATGCCTATATATACCTCCGAGCTTTTTCAATATCCCGACGGTCCATCTGTAGCCTCGCCGCGTGTACGTCAGAACTTTGCGAGAGTGTCTTTCTATGATGATTCAGGCACTGAACAAGTGGCCTATATACCACGATCAACTCCACTTGAACTAGCAATTCTCGAGCAAAATGGCATGCACTGGCGAGATAGCCAGAAACCAACAGACAGAAAGTCAGAATACTACGAGAAAGCTCTGCAGCCTTTTTATGCTCATAACGAAGATCACTGGCATGGCGATATTCATGAGGCATGGTTGCTGAACAACAAGAGATACAAGCTCGACCAAGTTGCGCTATCTGTAAGAGCATATCGTGATATGCCTGGGTTTGCGGAACACATGGACAGATACGGCCCAAGAAGCATTACTATGGCGTGGGGAAGAGATAGTAAATGGCCACTGGTGCCAGAAAAGCTGGCAGTATTGGCGCCTAATCTTTCCGTTGCGGCCGAGTTTGGCAAAAAGTGGGAAGCTGATCATCCAGAGGAGCTGCTTGTGTTTAAGACACTCTACAGCGCGCGTACTGGTCACACGGCGATCTATAGTAATCGTGGTACAAAGCTAAAAGGGGTATCAGGTATAAAGCAAATAGTCAGAAAGTTCGGCAAGGCGATAGATGAGCCGATTATTATCCAGCCCTATAAGGAACCTGATAATCTGGCAGAAATTGGCGTGAGATTCATTGGAACTCTTGAAGAAAACTTAAAGGGCGAGTCATATGCTGATCGTAAACTCATACGTAGTGTTGACCAGATACGAGGTCAAGACTCAGCTGAACGCGTAATTGAAGGCATGGAACAACATTTCTCTATGATCTTCCGAAGCTTCGTTGTTTATCTGCCAAAAGAGAAGCGACTTGTGCACATAGGCGGTATGTGGCAGGCGACGGACGGGCGAATTGTTCATGGTGGCTCTCATTCAGTAGCTGGGCCATTGTATGTCGATGGGCTTTTTGGGCACCCGAGTATTAAGCGAACTACTTCTATAGAAAAAGCTGAGGCGATGATACGACGGGCGTGATAGGTTCTTTTACATAAAATACCTTGACAGTCATAGTAATACGATATACACTGTATCTATGGTTGATAACAAATTAACGTCAGATTTACTTCGCGGGCATACCGACACTATCATTCTCAAACTTTTGACAGATGGTGATAAGTACGGCTACGAAATAACCAAGCTTGTGCATGAGCATTCTAGTCAGCTCTATGAGCTTAAAGAGGCGACTATGTACTCAAGTTTAAAGCGCCTCGAAAATGATAGGCACATAGCTTCTTATTGGGGTGACGAGACTCAAGGTGGTAGGCGAAAATATTATCGTATTACTGAGAGTGGTCGTGAGCTCTATAGGCAAAATCGGCAGAACTGGGACCATGCCAAGCAAATTTTAGGTAAGTTATTATAAAGAAAGGGAATATTATGGAAAATAAACTACAGCAATTTTTAGACAAAGCGTTTGCGCCTTACGGTGACTTTCCGGGGCGAGCAGATGTTAAACAAGAGCTTCTAGCGAACCTACAAGAAAGATTCGACGACTTAAAGGCTCGAGGTAAAACTGATGACGAGGCTTATCAAGAGGTTATAGATTCTTTTGGTGATGTGTCGGAAATCATGGAACAGGTGCCTCACAAAGAAGCTGAGCAGAAACTCAAGCCGACTCTAAAAGCTATCGTAGGCGATATGCTTAGTGACGTTAGGGGCTTAACAGGCAGGGCAGACAAGGGCAAATTTAGACAAGTCGTACTGGCTAAGGCGGATTTGAGTGAGACTGATCTTTCAGGAGAAGATTTTATTAGCAGTGATCTTGCAGAAGTGTCTTTTAAGGGCAGTAATCTAACCGGCGCTAAATTTAAAACCACTGCCTTAAAGGATGCTAATTTTGCTGATGCTAATCTTATGAACGCCAACTTTAAAGGCGCCGATTTGCATGGTTCGCAATTCGACAGGGCAAATCTTACGGGTACGATTCTAAAGGCTTCGGATTTAAGTAGGGTTAAGCTTACTGGCGCAATTCTTAAAGATACAGATTTTAGTTATTCTGATCTAACCGGTGTCTCGTTTGATGGTCTAACGCTAGAAGGTGTGGTTTTTGATAGTTCTTCTCTTAAGAAGGCGACTTTTAGAAACACTATATTACACGATGTATCGTTCCATCACACGGCTGTCAAACATGCAATATTCGATGGCGCAATTATGGATAAAGTCACCTACGCTCTTCTTAAAGGCGCCAAGGCAACATTGAATGATATTACTATTCAGTAATATCAACTAATCTTCTGTGGCGTGTTAACAAACACGTTAGCGTCTAGATGGGGGTTATTGAAGCTTGCGCCAACCACCAGCACGATTGTTAGCGATGACAGCTTTAAAGAGATTTAAGAGTGCGTGCTGGTTAATGGTGTCACCCTGATGAATCTGGATAGCTCGTGCCGTTAAGTTATTTTGCCCTTGATTAATAATGCCTTCAGGATCAGGCGCAATCGGGTCATAAACAAAAATATTAATGTGGTCCTTAGTCGCAAGCAGTGCACAAACATTGCCATTCAGCACGAAGTAAGGTTTATCGGTGCGTTTTATGGTCTCGGTAATTTCAGGATCGGCAGAATGTATTAGATCACGAACTTGTAGGCATATATCTTGTTGCCAGTTTGGCAAAGCTTGGATGTACTGATCTATTCTAGGATCTGTAGCGTATGGGCTCATTGTATTAAGCCGTTATGTACGAGCGCCATAATATGCTGTGAGTTGCTGGTATAAAGCCATATGTCTATGGCGATCAGTCCAGGGAATACAACTAGCGTCTCGATTGCTTTGCCGGTTGTTATCCGTAAATCTTTGATGGGTGGTAAGCCAAACTTGATAGGGAAAGGCAGTAACCAGGGGACGCCCTCTTTTGTAAAACTATCCATTATTAGGTGTGATATTACGCCAATCATGAAGGCCCACCAGATAACGTGGTTGTTTACATTCGGCATAATAGGGTGCAGGAATTTGATTAAAAAATAAGCTGCTAAGCCAAGCAGTGCTACACCGATCAATGAATGAGTTAAGAACCGGTGACCACCAAGCATCTTATCGAAGACCTTGCCAATTGGCCCGCCAATGGGTAAATTTCGCCACAGGGGAGCGGTTGGTTGATCAATGTCAGGGGCTATGCCACCTATCTGATTTGCTAGTATAGCTAACAGGGCTGTCCCAAGTGTAACTGGCGGAATGGGGACTACTAGAATTACTGCACCCAGAAGTGTGGCTGCAGCCAGGTCGTGGGTTCTGCCTATCATATGTAGGTATTATACGCCACGAAGTATGATTTGTTAGAAGTCGCATCTGACCCACGCTCACTATTCTATTCAAGGGGGTATAAGCGTAGTGCAACCGGAACGAGCTTTAGCTCGTCCCGCGTGTAACGCACCCTAGGATAGAATAGTGAGCGTGGGTCAGATGTTATATACGCCTATCTTCGAGAATCTTGATTAGCTTAGTTGTTGTGTTCCAGCTGCGTATAGTCATAGCCTTATAGGCTTGTGTGCCCATTATTTTGCTTAGCCGGCTTTTGGTACGCTTGGCACTGAGACGTTGTGAATAAATTACACCATCGCCCGACCAGACTTTGTCGACTCCCTCTCGTGGGTCGAATACTGATATGGCCTGGTTCGAATCAATACCTATCAAAAAGATTGCATCGCTGTGATATTTTTCTGGTTGCTCGCCGAAACCCTCAGGTTTGTTATCGATGACAGCTTGAAGCTGACTTCGAGATAAAACCAATACCTTTATGGAATCATTATCAAGTTTAAAACACTTTGGTAGAGCTTCTTCAATCTGTGACTTTATCTCGGCGGAGGATTTGTCAGATTCTAAAATAACATTACCACTGGCAATATAAGTTGAAACGTTGGAAAATCCCAGCTCTTCTAGGCACTCTCTCAAATCCGCCATCGATATTTTATTTTTGCCACCGACATTGATGCCGCGCACAAGTATTACGTAGATCATTTTATGACCAATCCGACTGGATATACTGTCACGTCTCGTAAATAATATGTACTCTCATTATCTGCTTGCTCACGCACAAACCTTGCTAAATCTTCTGGCTTGATTGCATCTGGGTCTGCGCCATGAGTCGCAATATCACTTGGGTAGAGATTAGTAATCTGGTATTGTGCTGGCTTGAACTCTTCTTGTAGAGACTGAAAGAAATGCATTTCTGCTGCCTTGGCTGCACCATACGCCGAATTATTCTTGTGAGCGGCTAGTGCACTGGTCGAGACGATGTTGATGATTCTTGCTTTTGAGAAGTTCAAGGCCAATCCTCGTGTCATATACACGGCTGAAAAATAGCTGCTCTGTATTTGCGTAGCGTAGGCTTCGGCTTTCGTCTCAATCAAGCTGCCACTGACGTAACCACCAGCATTATTTACCAGGCATATTTGTGCTTCAGGATATTCTTCTTTGAGATGCCCCCAAAATGATTCACTCTCGGTCGCATTGCTGGCATCAAACCGATGGTAGGTAGCGTCAGTCGGAAAGTCTAATGATTGTTCTGAACGCCCAGTACCGGCTACTTGCCAATTGTTGGCTGCAAATTCTTTGGCAGTAATTAGGCCGAGGCCTCGGCTTGCACCAGTTATGACCACTAATTTTTTCATTCTATAACGTTACCTTTTCATAGTGCCTAATTGAGCACTACGGTAGTTACGGTATAAGGTGGCAAGGTGATGGTAAGATCATGCTGCAGACTATTTAACTTTTTAATAAGTTTCGGCGCTGCAAATGGATAGGCTGCGTTTGTTTGCCAGATATTAGCTGATCCACCATTAAACCCGTTCAGTATAATGTGAGCGACTTTGCTTTTAGACGGGCTCTTATTAATCAAGACAACATTTTTTTGGTTGGTCGATGCATAGACTTCTGTATTTGTGAGACTCGTTGAGGCTGTGACCATTTGTTGGCCAAAATGGCGAAAGAGATCACCACCGGTAAACATCTCTAGCCCATAGTACCCAGGCATGGGCGTGAAGGCTGTCTGGCCAAAATGAGCTGCATCAGCCTTTGACTTAATTAGCAGCGGCAAACTCATGTCGGAATAGTTATGCCCAATCGCCCCTGATTGGGCGATGTGACCGGCAACCGAGGCGGTCCAGACAGTTAAAACAGGCTGATACATTCGATCATCACCTTGGTAACCCTGATATCCGTCCGCTGTGCGGTATGTAAAGTTGTATTCGCCAACCTGAATTTTAATATGGCTTGCATAGGTCGGAACAGTTTTATTAATCAAGTCTCGTAGTTGGGTAATCTTTTGGCTATAGTAGTGCGTTCGGGCCAGGGTGGTTGCATTGTCTAGGTATGTATAGCCCATAGCGTATTCGTGGTAGTCAACGATGTCTACTTTTGAACCAGCACATTGCAAGAACGCTTTCATGAAAATGGTGTTTAGGCTCGATATTGCTGGGCCGATAATGACCACTGATGGATCAACTGCTTTCATGGCGTCGACAGTCGTGTTAAACCGTGAACAATATGTTGCTGCGTTGTCTGCCGTTAGATTGGCTGGCTCATTGCCGATTACCCAATATTTAACAGGATTGTAGTGGCTGATTGTGGTGCCGCCACTAACTGTGTCTAAAGCATGTGTATTAAAATATTTTACTAAACCTGCGGCATCGCTTGGCAAGAAGTTATTGTCGTGACTACCGGGTTGGCTAGGGCTGCCACCAATGACAATTTCTGGTTCGGCGCCGAGCTTTTTAATACTGGCTATCCATGTATCGGCAGTGATATCGGTTGGGCCCTTACCCGCACTAGAAATTGGGTTACCATTATTGAACTGTATTGGGACTCTGTAAGTGCTAAGACCTAGTTTATGCAGATTTCCAGATACAGTTGTATTATTTGTTATCGTCTGTCCGTCGCCCTTGTACGTAGAAATAGTCCCAGAAAAAGCATTCGGAGATAACGGCTGGGCATTTAAGCTATCGAAATTAACTGTCACATTACTAGCTGTTACCGCAAATACAGGGATAAGAGTAGCAAAGCCAATTACCGCGAAGAGCCCGATAATGGCCACTGCCAAATATTTATTGCTTGTTAGCCACGATAGTCTCATTGTAAGTTTTTTTAACATTTAGCACCCACTATTTTTATAAATTTACCCTAATCTAACCATAGATGAGCTGGGCTAACAACTGCTAATTCTCTTTAGGATTTTCGTTTTACCGTGGCGTAACTGATACCATTAAATTATCGCCGACTTGACTCACGAATCCAGTAAAAATTCATTATATTGGAATGTATCCTTTGAGTTAAACTATAACCATGTCTGATATCAAGGAATTGCCTGTTTTGGCATTTGCAACGGCACAAGAGTTTGAGGTGTGGCTACATAATAACCATGGCTACTATGATGGTGTCTGGATAAAAATGGCCAAAAAGTCATCTGGCATAGCTTCGATAGCCCACGACGAAGCGCTGGATGTTGCCCTTTGTTATGGCTGGATTGATAGTTTGCGTCGTGGCTTGGATGATATCTATTTTTTGCAAAAATTTACACCACGACGGGCGAAAAGCCAATGGTCTGAACGCAATAAACAAAAAGTGGCGATGCTGATTGCTGCTGGCAGAATGCAGCCTTCAGGCCTTGCTGGGATCGAAAGATTGTAAAGTAATCAGATAACTAGGGCCTTGCAGAAGGATTCTACTTCCATACAAACAGCGCTACTAGTCCAATAAGCACCCCGGTAACACCGATCAACTTTTGCTTTGTAAGCTCATCTTTGAATAAGATAACAGAGAGTGCCGTTACCGCGCCGATTGAGGCTGCATTTGTAGCATTAACATATCCAACGTTTGGTGCAATGCTCACGGCATAGAAGTTAAAGAAGTTGAATCCAGTCGATGCGATGCCGATGAGCACAAATGGCCAAATATGTTTTTTAACGACACTCAGATCTACCTTTTTGTATTTCATTTCTATAAGTATGCAAACTGTAGCGACAATAAATACATAAGTCAAAAAGACGACTGTCGAGATACCCTCGGCAATCAGATGTTTAGCCATAAGCGACAGGAACGCCCAGCAAAAGAATGAACCAAGAGCCAACGGTACCCAAGCTGCACTCTTGGCATGACGGGCGGCTTTAGGGTTAATCATAATCAATGCAGAGGCCCCAATGATCAGAGAAATAGAAACAAGAGCAACGGCTGTAAGCCTCGCGCCGAACAATGGAACTGCCAAGAACGACGTAAGGACAACATAGCTCTTGGAGATGATTAGGCTATATCCAGCGTTCGGAGCTAGCTCTATGCTCCTCATCGACATAGCGTTACCAAGATACGATAGTACGACCCCTGTACCAAGGATTTGCAAGGCTTGCGACAAGGTTAGCCCAAGCTTCTCTTTTGTAAAGACATCACCGATTACAAACACGATCAAGGGGATAGCGAACATGGCCAGGTTATTGAACTGTGCGGGTAACTTGTCTAGTGCTGCTTTACGTACCGCAACGTATACGCCGACTGAGCAAACGAACATGATCAGATCAGCGATGATCCAGTTCACCGGCTCTTGATCTCTTCCCAAAGCTCGTCGATTGTAATTTGCATGATTTAATAATAGCTTATTTATACTTCTACACTTCTACGACTGCCCAGACCGGTAGATGATCCGAATATTCTGTCTTAAGGATCTCTGTTTCAAGCAGCTTTACATCTTGCGAAGCAAAAATATAGTCCAGCCGCCAGCGTAGCTTAGTCTCTTCGAACCCATCATAAGAAAAAGGCTTGGTAGTCCAGGTGGGCTTATCAAACGTCGGGCCGACGTTTTGTAGTAGATTGCCTATCATTTTGATAGTTAGCGAATCTGGCGTGGCATTCAAATCACCGCTAAAAATAAAATTGCTTTTTTTCGTATTTAGGATGTCTACTAAGTGCCGTAATTCTTGTTCTTTGCGCAGGGTGCTTACAAAACCATTTGTGTATGACATGTGTGTGGTCGCTACTGTTAATGCGGTGTTATTAACATCTAGTGTTACTTCGATGTAAGCACGGTATTCATCATCGTAATGCCCCGTGCCAGTTGGTTGGTTGATCCATTGCCAGTTTGTACTGACGATGGGGTATTTACTAAAGATGCCGTTGGCAAGTTTGATTTTGCCTTCACCAAGGTCAATCTCTTTGTAGAAATGATTGTAGCCGAGCTGCTCGGCGATATAGTCGGGAGTGTGACCAATCTCAGGAGCATCTTGAATCGTGAGCTCTTGCAAGCACACCACATCAGACGGATGCTCACGTAAAAACTTGGTGATATTACGGATATCTTCTTTGTACCATACGTTCCATTGGAGGATAGTTAACTTCATAGCATGTTTCTCTATAAATTAAGTTTGTCGGTTTGCTAGTCGGTGCCATCTCTTTTAAATGTATTCTCATCTTTATTTTTACGCTTCTAGAATCGGAGTAGCTTCCGCCCTGATTTTTGCGGCAGCTACTCGGCAACCATAGGTAACGGCCTCTGAAAGTGGGCGGCCTTTGGCCAGTGCCGCCATTACGCCTGCATTAAAGCTATCACCCGCGCCGGTAGCGTTTATTACGATGTCGACCTTTTCGGCCTCTGTATGGTACATTTTATCGCCTGCCAAATAAAAGGCTCCGTTAGACCCGTCTTTGACCACTACGGTAAGATCTGGAGCTCGTTCGTGGAGCAGATGTAAGCCGTCTTCGATCGTTTCTACATCCCATAATTTGCAAAATTCTTCTCGACTTGGCAAGTAATACGAAGCGCGTAGCGCAAGCTTCTTGACAGCTTCGAGCATCTCCTTGCCGACACCTTCAGGTACCCGACCATGGTCAATGACTAGTTTAGTCTCTGTATGATCAGCTAAAGTAGCAATCTCTTCGAACGCAGGAGCAAGTTTTTTGAGCTTAAAGCATCCACCCAAATAAAATACGTCTGTTTTTGGGAGTACTTCATGTAACTTAGGCATAAGCATTTCAGGACCGAGTGCCGCATTCGCTGTGCCGGCTATTCGCATCCTGTGTGTGCCCTTGGGGCTAGTCATGTTAAAACTAATATTTGTCGCAAGTTCTGGCCGCTTGATAAGGAAAGGCTTGACCCCTTGTTTTACTAGGCTATCTTCTAACTCGTCGCTCCATATATCTCTACCCGACAT
>DATMOD010000042.1:0-20976 GCA_035568355.1 Patescibacteria group bacterium | reverse complement strand
AACGAGACAGTTGCTGAGCATCGCGAGAGGGTATTGTCTGAGGGGCGTAAGTTTAAGTATCCTTATCATCACACAAAATACCACATTGTTGTTATTACAGCAGGTATTGTCGCAATAACAATAATATCTTTTTTTGGATTTTCATTCTGGCAATTATACAGTGCCCAAAACACCGGAGAATTTATACATCGTCTAACCCAGGTGCTTTATGTGCCGGTTGCCAAGGTGGACGACCAGTCAGTTTTATATAGTGATTATTTGCTTGAATTACGGAGTGCGATACATTACTTGTCTACAAAAGAGCTAGTTAACTTTTCGTCTGAAGACGGTAAACGCCAGTTAGAGTACCAAAAACGCCTAGCGCTTGATAAAGCCATTGCTAATACCTATGCATCTAAGTTGGCTAAATTGCAGAATGTTAATGTTACTGATCAAGATGTGAATAGTTTTATAAGTAATCAAGTAACAGTTAACCGTCTTGGTGTTAGCATGGATGTTTATCGTCAAATCATACATGACTATTACGGCTGGTCATTTGATGACTATAAATTATCTGTTAAAAGGCAACTATTAAGACGGATATTGGTGGCTAAAATTGATGTCGAAGGTCGTCAGCGTATCGAGTCGATCTTAAGCTCGCTACGCTCTGGAGCTGATTTTGCTACTATAGCTAAACAGCAATCTGAAGACCCACTCGCTAAATCTAACAGTGGAGACATTGGCTTTATCTCTAAGACTGCTGATGATCCTAGCGGTTTTATAAAAGTTTTATCAAATCTTCAACCCGGGCAGGTGTCTGGGGTCATCGAAGGGGTGGATGGGTTCTATGTTGTTAAATTGATAGAAGCTAAAGGTAACGATCTGCATATAGCTAAGATCTATATATCTTATAAGACATTTACCAAGCAGCTAGCAGCCCTTAAAAGTGCTGGTAAAATTAAAGAATATATAAAAGTTTCTGATACTGCAAAACCAAAAAATAACTAAATCTACAACTTGGCGGGCCCGACCGGATTCGAACCGGCGATCTCCTCCGTGACAGGGAGGCATGTTAGGCCAACTACACCACGAGCCCAAAGTAATCAACTTCATCATACTATCAATTTTTAACAGATATGACAAGGCGATTAGCTTTTGTTATAATTACGGCTGTTATTGCCGGTGTAGCTCAGCTGGTAGAGCAATGCTTTCGTAAAGCAGAGGTCGGCGGTTCGAATCCGCCCTCCGGCTCCATTAACTCAAGCGAAATTCGTATAATGGTAGTATGCTTGCTTCCCAAGCAAGAAGCACGAGTTCGATTCTCGTATTTCGCACCACGATTTATCTAGTAGCGCAACCAAGCAACCTTATATATACTTATGACATAGCATGTTAAAGAAAAACGAATTATTGCAGCTCTCCAGAGATCGTTTGATGCTAGTATTGCTAGCAATATTTTTTATTAGCTCACTGACAGTGTTGATCATGACGATTATAAATATTAGAGTTACTGATGTTCAGGTACCTATTCGTTACTCAGGCTACGGTCTTACTAACTTTTATAGGGATAGGTGGTATAGCCTGTTGTCTTTTAGTTTGTTTGGGATCACTATATTTGTTGTTAATAGCTACGTTGCTGTTAAGCTTAGGCTCGTCCATCGTGGCTTTGCTCTGGGCTTTATGTACCTCAGTTTATTCGTGTCATTAATCGGTATTATTGTTTCGGCCTTGGTATTTAGACTGGCAGGTTCGTCTCTATGACGGACATAGAAATACCTCTTGGCAAACGTAGTGTATTTTATAGATTATTCGAGATGCTGCCAGCGCTGCTTAGCTATTCGCTGATCTTGATACCGATAATAATGAGTATTGTTAACCCATTTATTGCAGCTATTTTTATCGTGGGCTATGACACCATGTGGTTTGTAAAAGCTGTGGCTATAGCTTATCGTATGACCCAAGGTTTTAATGTGATGCGGCGGGCGCAACTAGTTGATTGGCTGCAGAGACTTCACGATCTTGATGATGTAGATAAAACTATAGAGAATCTAAAAAATCAAAAAAGTACAAAATGGCAAATCAACACTCACTACAATAACCTGCTAAAGGTAGCAGCCAACAAATCGTTGTACTATAAACCCAATGACGTATTTAACGCAGTAATAATTCCTTTTTATTCTGAGGGGTTTGATGTATTAGATCCAACAGTTAAATCTATACTTGATAGCCACTATGATAGAAAAAACATTATATTGATCTTAGCTTACGAAGAGCGAGGCGGAGAACCAGCAAGTGAATTAGCCAACGCACTTGTAGAAAAGTACGGGAATAATTTTTACCACATGGAAGCAGTAATGCATCCGAAAGATATTAAATATGAGGTTATAGGCAAGGGCGGTAACATAACTTTTGCAGGACGGCACTTGCAGAATTTCTTAAAAAAGAAAAATATCGATCCGGATAAAGTAATTGTAACAACGTTCGATGCCGATAACAGGCCACATCCTTCTTATCTTGCCTGTGTGACCTATGAATATATCTTGATAGGCCCAGAGCATATAAAGCGAGCTTTTCAACCGATATCTATCTATATGAGTAATATATGGGATGTGCCTGCACCAATGAGGGTCTTGGCAACTGGCAACTCATTTTGGAATATCATCAATTCAGTCAGACCTCATATGCTGCGTAATTTCTCATCGCATTCACAGGGGATGTCGTCACTTATCGCAACTGACTTTTGGAGCGTACGCACTATAGTTGAAGACGGTCACCAATATTGGCGTAGTTATTTTACCTTTGATGGCGACTACGATGTAGTTCCAATTTATCTGCCAGTCTACCAAGATGCAGTTCTGTCTGAGACGTACTACAAAACTATTAAAGCGCAGTTCATACAGCTTAGGCGCTGGGCATATGGCGCTTCGGACATCGCCTATGTGGCCGAAAAAGGTTTTCATAGTAAGAACAAAATGCCAAAACTGCCTCTATTAGGTAGATTTTTGCGTTTGATAGAAGGACATGTCAGTTGGGCGAGCGCTTCTATTATAGTAACCTTTGGCGCTTGGGCCCCGTTATTCTTAAATCATGAAGCACAACACAGTATCGTAGCTAATGAGCTGCCTTTTGTAGCCAGCCAGTTGCAGCTGTTTGCAACGGGTGGGCTTTTTCTAGTAATCTTTTTGTCTATGAGAATGTTGCCGCCTAGGCCTCGTAGGTACAGAAGGCATAGGCATCTTTTTATGCTGCTGCAATGGGCTATTATGCCAGTGGTAAGTATATGCTATGGTTCTGTGTCTGCTTTTAATGCCCAGACTAGATTATTGTTTGGTAGATATCTTGATAAGTTTGATCTCACTGTCAAAGTAGTTAAAAAATAATTGATTTTATTCTGAACCACGTGCATTTTTATTCTGGATTTCCGTCGTTGGGCCTTTATTATCTAGCGAGACGTTCTTAGATGTTGCTTTAGTGATCTCATGTCTAGTGCTGGCCCGTGGTTGGCGAGGTATTTTAGATAAGCTGCGGCGTCGAAGTTCTTAAGTGTTGCTAAGCAAGTTTGGATAATTAGCTGTTTGGTAACATGGCCATTGTTGCGGTCGGCCTTAAGTAGTAACTTTTGCTCAATAGTCTCACAAAGTGTGTAGGCGACCTCGTCTGAGTGGCTGTGATGGTCGCTGGCTTTTAAAATACTTAATAATAGGCGAGATCTAGAAAAACTAACAGGTTTTTTAGAATCGTTGCTGACGACCTTTAATATTTTTTGGCAGTCGATTGTCTCTGAGGTTGTGAACTTGCGACCACATTCAAGGCAGCAACGCCTACGCCAAGTTATATTAACGCGTGAAGTTTGTCTAGAATTATAGACGGCTGTTTTCTCATGAAGACAAAATGGACATACCATGACTATATATTGTCATTCAACTATAAAAAAAGCTAGTGGAAAACACTGTATTTATGTGGAAAATAAAAAACCCTGGTTTAAAACCAGGGTTTTACAGGGATAGGTAAAGAGTCTAATGGCGAGACGCAACAGAGCGCGTAGGCATTTTAAACTCTCGTTGGTTGCCGACTAAAAGTCGTCTACTATCACCGGTATGCTCGTAGAAGAGTGTGAACTTATCTAAAGCAGACTTAGTCTTTGATCGATTCTGATATTCTTTTTGTTTTTCATTCATCATACATGTAGTATAGCATATGCGTTATGAATGTCAATAGGGCTGCAGCTATTGCAAAACCTAGATAGTGTTTTGAAGTATTTTTGTGCTTATATCCAGCATGCTATGAAGCCTAACTTATGATAGTGCGTATATTCTGTCCGTGGTATATTGTGACTTTGATATTTAAGCAATAAAAATACAGGCCTAATGCCTGTATAGTTTTGTGAAGTAGGGTTAGCGGTTTCTGGGAATCATCAATTTGGTGGGCAATAGCGACGTTATGGTGTGACGCTGAAGTTAGTTGGGCGGCACTGTATGAGGAATTGCTTGCCGCAGATGAGGTTGACTCTTACGGGCAAGACACCAAATGAGGTGAACCTCGGGTCTGCCATGCGGGATGGTTTCAACCTCGCTATATTCTTTGCTTTGCAAAATAGTAAATCCTGCACCTTCTAGTAGGTTGGTCATCTCGTCCAAGCTGAAATACTGGAAGAATCGATCGTGCCCAGAGAGTTTATCAGTTACGACTGCAGTTTTATCAGCACCAGTCTGCGATTTTACAACTACATGTAACGTACCCGGTGTCTTTAGTACACGAGACATCTCAGACAAAGCTTGTTTAACATCCTCGACTGTTTCGAGATGCAACAGTGATGTGTTAGACCACACTCCATCAAAACTCCTATCATCAAATGGTAAAGACAGTAAGTCTCCTTCTATAAAGTCAATGTCTGGGTATTTTTGCTTAGCGACTTTGAGTAGACCGGCCGACAAATCAAGACCAGTGACTTTTAAGCCTTGCCCGGCGAGTATATGTGCGTCTCGTCCCGGACCACAGCCTGCATCAAGCACAGACGCGCCTTCAGGTAGCTTATTTGTGAAATCAGTAATGTGGTGCATGTCAAAGTATGAAGCACCCGCTTTCGCATACTGTTCTGCATTCGAGTTATACCAATCTATGGTATCTTTTAGACCATTTATGCTCATACGTAACATGGTACCATTTTTGAACCATAGCAGAGTCCGACCTGACCCACCCTCACTTTTTCATAACCACGAGCTGTCTACCACTTAATCTGATACTTAAAGACCTAATGTTTCGTTAAGGAGAGGGTATGAAAAAGTGAGGGTGGGTCAGGTCGGACCTATACCCGCAGGTAGTGAACGCATATAAGAAAGGTCCCATAAATTATGGGACCTTTCTTATATGATATCTAAACTGGTGGGCTCTAGAGGACTCGAACCTCTGACCTCTTCCACGTCAAGGAAGCGCTCTAGCCAACTGAGCTAAGAGCCCGTACGCAAATATTACGGCAAAAGCGTAAGACAGGCAAGTATAAGAGGTAAGGGAACAATGCGATTAGTTGCTGGCCAACATGTATTTTTCCATAATTGAGAGTTGCTACTCCTAATGTTATGCATAGTAATGATATTTTGTTAAAGAGTGTATGTGGGTCAGGGGGTAGGCTAGGCTTAGTTGTAACCAGCAATTGAATGAGTTAAAATTTCTATAGATGTTAATTCTATCCGGATCAGTCATTATTCGCACGACAACCCCGTAAGGGGGATATTCTGATTACCGATAATATTTTGCAAAGACCATATAACCATAAGGGGATAGATTGAAATGAGCAAGCCAGAAGATAACCTACATGCTATGCGCCATTCATTGGCACACATTACTGCCGCAGCAGTAAAGCGACTTTGGCCACACGCAAAATTTGGTGTTGGCCCGGTTATAGAGAACGGCTACTATTACGATATTGATCTAGGCAAAGTAACGGTATCTGAAGCTGATTTTGAGCGCATCGAGACAGAGGCTCGTAAAATCATTGCCGAAGACCAAGTCTTTGAGCACTTCAATCTACCGATTACTGAAGCTATAGCCTGGGCAAAAAAAGAAAAACAGCCCTATAAACTCGAACTTTTAAACGACCTCCAACGTGCTGGCACAACAGTGGCCAAAGATCTAGATTCAGCTGAGCTAGGTCTAAAAGCTAAAGGCGACAGTAAGGTAGAAGAAGTCTCTTTTTATCGCAACGGTGATTTTACCGACCTCTGTCGTGGCCCGCATGTTGCTAGTACTGGCAAAGTAGGTGCTTTTAAACTTATGCGAGTAGCCGGAGCCTATTGGAGAGGCAAAGATACCAACCCACAAATGCAACGGCTCTATGGGGTGGCTTTTGCAAAAGAAGCTGAATTAAAACAGCATCTTGTTATGTTAGAGGAAGCTAAGAGTCGTGATCATCGCAAGATTGGTGAAGACCTAAAATTGTTCTTTATATCAGAGAACGTTGGGGCAGGTTTGCCCTTGTTGATGCCGCGTGGAGAGACTATTAAGCATGAATTAATGAACTACATGCGCGTAAAAGAGCAGAATAGAGGTTATCAATACGTCTCGACTCCCGTGCTAACTCAGTCTAAGCTTTATGAACGATCTGGTCATGCAAGCTACTATCTAGAGAATATGTATGGCACAAAACCTGACGAAGAAGGCAATATTTTTTATCTCAAGCCGATGAACTGTCCGCATCATCACATGATCTACGAGAAGTTAGTTGATAGCTATCGCGATTTGCCACTACGTCTGTCAGAGCATGCTGGCCTTTACAGATACGAGTTGTCTGGAGCTTTGACGGGTCTTATAAGGATGCGAGGACCAATAACGCAGAACGATTCACATATATATGTAACTGCCGATCAAGTCGAAGCAGAATTTACGAATGTTCTACAGCTCTTTGAGGAGGTCTACAAAGAGACAGGTGTAAAAGATTATTGGTTCCGACTGTCGTTGCCAGATTTTGCGAAGGAAAAGTATGCTGGCGATAAAGAAAGATGGGAATGGGCGGGAGATATTATCCGTAGATGCCTTCAAGGTGCTCAGGCGAAGTTTGTTGAAGAGTTAGATGAAGCAGCCTTTTATGGACCAAAGGTTGATATTCAGATCAAGAATGTTCATGGCAAAGAAGATAGTATAGCAACTGTGCAACTAGACATCGTAGTGCCAGAACGTATGGGTATAAAATACGTAGATTCTGAAGGCAAGGACCAGTATCCTTTAGTGATACACAAGTCTATTATGGGCGCCTTTGAGAGATTCATGGCTTTCTTGTTAGAACAAACTGCCGGTAAGTTGCCAGTCTGGTTATCCCCAGAGCATATTCGCATAATCACTGTTAACCAAGAAGATGCTACGGTTGCCTGTGCCGATGACATGTTAAAGCAAGGTCAAGAGCTTGGTTTACGTATATCAGTAGACAACACCAATGAGTCTGTTGGCAAAAAGATTCGCGCAGCTGAGATGATGAAGGTGCCCTATGTAGTGGTTGTTGGTCAAAAAGAGATTGAAACTAAAAAAGTAACGCCAAGAATACGCAAAGACCTTGTTGTTAACGGTGATTCAAGTGAATATCCGGTAGTGAACTTCCTTAAAACAGTTGCTAATGAAGTTAAATCTCGAACAACCAAGACCTCGTTGTAACATAAACGTGTTGTTATGATTACCTCACTTGTAGCTATAGTCGGTCCGACAGCCAGCGGTAAGTCTGATCTGGCAATGAAGGTGGCTCTGAAGCATAATGGCGAGATTATCTGTGCCGACTCCAGGACTGTTTACAGGGGTATGGATATTGGTACAGCTAAGTCTAGTCAAGAAGACCAATCTAAGGTCCGACATCACTTAATAGATATCGTTGAGCCTGGACAGCTTTTTACGGCTGCCGAGTTTAAGAAACTAGCCGATGCAGCTATTCTTGAGATCGGGTCTAGAGGCAAATTACCAATCATGGTCGGTGGGACGGGTCTATATGTTGACGCGGTATTGTTTGATTATCAATTTGGCGCCCCGTCAGATAAAAAGCTTCGCGATCATTTAGAGGAGCTAAGCTTAGAAGAACTCCAATTGATGTGTAGTGAGTCTAACATCGATATCCCAATCAACAAACAGAATAGACGACATCTTATTAGGGCTATAGAACTAGGCGGGCTGATGAACCATCAAAAAGTACTAAGAAGCAACACGATTGTTGTTGGTATATCTACAGAAAGAGAAAAACTAAGAGCTAGAATAGAAAAACGTGCTCATGAAATGGTAGAGCGGGGGATTATAGAAGAAGTTCAGTTTGTGGGTGAAAAGTATGGCTGGGATTCAGAAGCTATGACTGCAAATATATACCGCATATTTAGCAACGTTGTAAAAGAAACAAAGTCGATTGATTTAGCAATAGATGAAGTTGTTAAATCTGATATGGATCTGGCCAAACGGCAAGTTACCTGGTTTAAGCGTAATAAACATATAATATGGAGCGACAAGCCAGAGAGTTTGATTGCCGCAATTGATAAGTTTGTTGGGCTGAGTACTTAAAGATCAGCAGCATATCTTGTCGGCGAAAACTTTGTTACAATATGAGCATGCGGAGTGAACCAGTATGATTGATTCGTTGTTCGGTTCAAAGACCCGAGTAAAACTTTTGCATCTTTTTCTAAATAACCCCAACAGGGCTTTTTATGTGCGTGAAATCACTAGAAAAATAGATGAGCAGATTAATTCGGTTCGTCGAGAGCTAGCTAATATGCTGAACATCGCCATTATTAAAAGTGATAGCTCTAATAATCGCTTGTATTACGAAATCAACCAGACCTACCCTTACTATGAGCCGCTGAGAGCTATTTTTGCGGACGATAATTTGCAAACGACTACAACTGTTCTGTCAGATGTAAAAGACTGGGCAAAGCGCTTAAAACCGCTTGGAGATGTGAGGGTCGCACTATTCTGTGGCAGTTTGGTGCGGGGGAGCAGTAGCGAGGTAGATATTTTGTTGGCTGGCGACATAAATAAAACACAATCCAAGCGTTTTATTAAGGAGCTAGAAGATGACGAAGGCCACCCGCTAAACTATACGGTTATGTCGTATGAAGATTTCTATTATCGGCTGAGCATTAAAGATCGTTTTATAACTTCTATAATAAACGGTAAATTTACGATTCTGCTTGATACCGAAAATGTGCTGTCAAAACCTAAATAAGAGGAGTAATAAATGGAAATTGAATTAGTAGGTGGCAACTCTGTAGCTATTATGTTGAGCAAGCTACTGTTTGCTGTTGACCCTAAATTTAGTGATTCTGTTTCTAAAGAAGCGAAAGTTTATTTATTAACACAACCTGAATTTGGAGTACAGGCTGATTCTGGGGCTTTGATTATCGATTGCCCTGGAGAATATGAGATAGGGGGAGTATCGGTAAAGGGTATAGCTGCTCAGGCTCACAATGATGACAAAGACGTGCCTTTTAGGGCGACAATTTTTAAGATATACAACGAGGAATTTAGCGCGGTGGTTCTTGGGCAGATTGCGCCGGATTTGAGCGAAGAGCAGCTTGAGGCAATAGGTGTTATAGATGCTGTAGTATTGCCAGTTGGTGGCGAAGGAGACACTCTGACTGTTGATGAATCTCTGCGTGTGGTGCGAAAGATCAGCCCTAAAATTGTTGTGCCAATTTACAAAGAAGAGCAAGAAGCTCAGACTTTAGCTACGCAACTTGCAGCCAAGCAAGAAAGTGTAAGCAAATTAAAACTAAAAACCCTACCGGTAGGTGAGGGTATGACTATTTATCTACTTGGTAAATAGATAGAGGTTGTAAAAGCGTCAATATAAAACGAGCTCTGGCCTTATGACCAGAGCTCGTTTTATATATTCTTTAAAGGGTCGAAGAAAGTCGTCTTAAGCTGTGGCTAGCTTGGAGGTTTGTGTTGTGATAATCTTTTTCTTCTTTAAAGTACGTATTGCTGCTGTGCACAAGTACATAGTGACCTTTTGATTATCGATCATAAAGGTCTTCTTTTGGAGATTAGGCTTCCAGACACGCTTGGTATGGCGCATAGAAAAACTAACATTATTGCCGAATTGTTTGCCTTTGCCGGTTAACTCACATCTAGCTGCCATAGGGTACTTTCTTTATACAATTCTATAAATACTACTGTTTTTAGGTCAATAAGTCAATAGAAATTATGTGGTGCAAGAGAAGAAGGCAAGAAAGCTAGTCTTGTATATTACATTGGTGGTGGACAGCTTGTGGGTTATGAAAAAGTGCATGCTAGACCAGCCAGAGGGAGCCTCCCAATGTTATAATAGGGGCAATGGGCATATCACTTACAGATTTGGCTATAGTTTTAGTCTCTATTTTAGTATCTATGACCATGCATGAAGCTATGCATGCTTTTGCTAGCTATTGGCTTGGTGATGATACGGCCAAGGCACATGGTCGCTTGACGCTTAATCCATTAGCACATATAGACCCTTTTACAACAGTAATATTGCCGCTACTGCTATTAGCAAGTGGCTTGCCGCCATTCGGTGCCGCTAAGCCGGTGCCGTTTAACCCCTATAGGGTGAGATACGGAGAGCTAGGGGCGGCAATAGTAGCCGCAGCTGGTCCTCTGACTAATCTTGTACTAGCGGTGATAGTGGGGGTGATTTTTCAGTTACTTGGTAATGGCTTGAGTATGGATGTTGCTAAAGTCCTAGAGTTGTTTATTTTTGTGAATGTAAGCTTCTTTGTTTTTAACATGATTCCGTTCCCGCCCCTAGACGGATCGAGAGTTCTATATGCGATTGCGCCTGATGGACTACGTGAGATTATGGAGCGTCTTGAATCCATGGGTTTTATGAGTATCGTTTTTTTTATGCTGATATTCTATTCTGTGTTAGCTCATCCCTTCCAGAGGCTGGTTGAAGTGCTGGTGCATTTTATTGGAGGTTTTACGGTGTTATAATGAAGGTTGTCCTGTGGGTACAAATGCAGGATGGCGTGATTTCCTGAACAAGTTCGTTTTTAAGGGAATCTAATATGGCGTGTTCCCGTGGGAGCGCGTTGAGGATACCCACCTGCCTGTAAGGCGGGATGATCAGCCATTCTGTTCCGTCCCGCAGGATTTTATGTTTCTCCGGGGTGTAGCGCAGTTGGTAGCGCGTACGGCTGGGGGCCGTGAGGTCGCAGGTTCAAGTCCTGTCACCCCGACCATAATAAAAACAACGACAGATAAGGTGTATATGCAACAATCCGATAAAGTAGTAGTTATTTATTCAGATGGTGGGTCTAGAGGGAATCCTGGTCCGTCGGCGTCTGGTTTTGTTATATACGACCAAGCTGGCAAGCTATTGTTTGAGGGTGGTGAGTATCTAGGGGTTACAACCAATAACCAAGCTGAATACCGAGCTGTTCTTCTGGGTCTAGAAAAAGCTCTAGAGATGGGTGCGAGCTTTGTTGATTTCAAGATGGATAGTTTACTAGTAGTTAATCAGATGGCTGGTATATATAGGGTAAAAAATCGCGATCTTTGGCCAATCTATGAAAGTATAAGGAATATAGTTAAAAAGTTCGATGATGTAAGATTTACTCACGTACGCCGTGAGTTTAATAAAGAAGCCGATGCTATGGTTAATAAGATACTAGATGAACATAGTCGCATAAAAGTTGGTTAGTGCGTAAGGGCAAGCTGATAGGGAAATGATGCTTGCTTGGTAAGTATGCGCCGTTGTATTATTTAACTGTCAGACTGCTGGGTGATCGCTTGGTTTTACCAAGAGGAAAGTCCGGGCAGCGAAGGGCAGGACAGTCGCTAACGGCGACCGGGGGTGACCCTAGGGAAAGTGCAACAGAAACGATACCGCTTGGACGGCTTTAGTCTTTCAAGTAAGGGTGAAACGAGTGAGGTAAGAGCTCACAGCGTGCCGTGGTGACACGGCATGGGTGTAAACCCTGTCTGCTGCAAGGAAGTTTGTTATATGCCTGAGAAGGCACTGGTGGCTCCGCCAAACAGGCTGTTTTAATCCGCTCGACTATGCGAGCAATCGTATGGCTAGATAGATGATCATCCAAGACAGAACCCGGCTTACAGGCAGCCTGACACAAAAAAAACACTGTTTCAGTTAAGCAGTGTTTTTTTGTGTCTCTCGACTATTTGGTGTCGGCAGCAGTTTTTACGATTGCCCCAAAAGTTTTAGGTGCTGATACAGCTAGTTCAGCTAAAATCTTTCGATCAAGATCAATATTCTTTTTCTTCATATTGTCGATCAGCTGACTGTATGTGATGCCGTTTTCGCGGGCGGCGGCGTTGATTCGAGTAATCCAGGTGCCACGTAAATCACGTTTTTTATTACGACGGTCACGGTAAGCATACTGCAAGGCTTTAATGACGGCCTGTTTGGCCATTCGGTAAGAGC
The DNA here is from genome assembly GCA_035568355.1 of Patescibacteria group bacterium. Classification (GTDB taxonomy): domain Bacteria; phylum Patescibacteriota; class Saccharimonadia; order Saccharimonadales; family EFPC-124; genus DATMOD01. Next base: position 8,618 of record DATMOD010000042.1, on the reverse strand, counting down.
TTCTGCGAGTAGCCTGCATACCTTTAGCAAGCTTTAGAATCTTTTTGTGCTTAGCGCGGGCTGTAACGCCTCGTTTAACTCTCATAGTTTATACTCCTAGTGCTCGTTTTATATTATCGGCTACAGAACCTGTTACGGTTTTGCCCATAGAGATAGATCGTTTTCGGGAACCACTCTTCTTTTGTAGAAGGTGTGAGCCGAAAGCTCTTTCTCTTATGAGCTTGCCGGTGCCAGTAATCTTGATTCTCTTGGCGGTTCCTTTGTGTGTCTTTAGTTTTGGCATTACTTATTGCTCCTTATCACTATACTCAAATTCTTGCCGGCTAACTGAGGGGATTGGTCAACTACTGACACTTCCTCTAGCATTTGTATTATCTTGTTCATAAGTACATATCCTAAATCTTGATGAGCCATCTCTCTACCTCTAAAGAAGATGACAATTTTGACTTTGTGGTTTTCTTCCAGAAAGCCACGGATCTTACGAAGTTTTATGTCTAAATCATTAGACCCAATCTTTAAACCTAGTCTCATCTGTTTAAGTTCGGTAGCCTTTGTGTTTTTTCGACTACGCTGCAACTCTTTGGTGCGCTGGTAGTTATATTTACCCCAGTCGATGATTCGCGCAACCGGGGGGCTAGCATTAGGAGAAACTTCAACTAGGTCAAGCCCGTCAAGTTCTGCCTGAGCTAGTGCTTCGGCTCTGGTAATTATACCTATTTGCTCGCCATCAGCTCCAATGACACGGAGCTCTGAAGCGCGTATGGCTTCATTAACCCTAACTGGTTTACTAATAAAATTCCTCCTTGCTTTAAACAGATCTATAGGCTTTAGTGCACATTTTAACAGATAATCACATCTAGTTCAACAGGTTCGCGGCAGTGCGAGGGCGATACTGGAGTGCTTCAGAAATATGCGGAATGGTTATATTGACTGATCTTTCAAGATCAGCGATGGTTCTGGCGACTTTTATGACCTTAAAATAAGACCTAGCAGTCATTAAAAGTTTGGTTGCAGCGGAGTTCAAGAAGTTACGTGCGGTGGCCTCTAGGTTAACTATGTGTTTTATATCATCATTGGTTAAGTGGGCATTTGTTTTGGTAGATGAGCCAAAGCGCTGTTGTTGTGCAAGCCGGGCATTAATAATATACGCGCGATAATCCTTGGTGTGCTCTGCAGAAGGGGAGAGCAGACTGTTGTGGTCTACCCTAGAAACTGACACCGCTAGATCTATTCGATCAAGTAGCGGACCTGATATTCTATTCTGATAATTTAGAATCTGCAGCCTAGAACATCTGCATTGCTGAGTTGCGTCATTGGCGTAGCCGCAGGGGCAAGGGTTTTTAGTGGCTACTAACATAAAGTCGGCTGGGTAAGATACTCGATTATTTACGCGGGCTATATGTATTTGTTTGTCTTCAAGTGGTTGGCGTAAAGATTCTAAAGTCATACGACTATACTCCGGCATTTCATCTAGAAAAAGCACTCCTCTATGGGCTAGGCTAATTTCGCCGGGTTTGGGATATCTTCCGCCACCTATAAGTGATATATGGCTAGTGCTGTGATGGGGTGCCCTAAAAGGGCGGCTAACCATGACTTCCTCTGTGTTTTCTCCTGCTAAGCTGTGTAGTTTTGTGACTTCGATGATCTCATCCCTAGATAAAGGCGGCAGTAAGCTGACTAAAGTTTTGGCTAACATTGTCTTGCCGGCACCGGGTGGCCCATCAATTAAGACATTGTGATGTCCGGCTGCGGCTATTACGATAGCTCTTTTAGCTTGTTCTTGGCCGTGGATATCATCAATACTGACTAGGCTAAGGTTCGGCTTATTAGCCTTAATGTTCCCGGCTATGTAAGTCGGCAAGGTTACCTCGCCACTTAAGTGAAGATAAACATCCCGAAGTGACTCTGCGCCTATAATGTCTACGCCTTCAACCAGACTAGCTTGGGCGCAATTTTGTGCTGGCATAACAATAGTCTTCATGCCGTGTATTAATGCGGTTTCTGCAAAGCAGATTATACCCCCGATGGGCCGGAGAGAACCGTCAAGAGCTAACTCACCAACAAACAGAGTTTTGCCGCCAGCAGCTTCGTTGGGCAATTGCTTGCTAACTGTGAGTATGGCTATAGCAACTGCTAAATCAAAATGAGCGCCATCTTTAGGTAGGTTAGCAGGTGCCAAGTTGATAGTTATTCGTTTGCGCGGGAAATCGAGCCCTGTGTTGCGTATGGCGCTACGCACGCGCTCTTTGGCCTCGTCCACAGCTCTATTGCCTAAGCCGACAATCAATAGGTTAGGCAAGCCCTGGGTTACGTCGCACTCTACAGTTATAAATTCTCCACCAAAACCAACATTGGTAGCGGAATAGGTTTTGGATGTCATAGTATGATTTATTAAACCACGTTTAGTATTAAAATGACAAATGTGATACAATAAGAGCGCACGTATGGGGCTGACATAAGCTTCGACGTTAGGACCTTACACATTACTTAGCAAGTCGAATTACGCACGCATAGCGTATCTGTAAATGCAGAAAAACTTTCAAACGTTGTAGCTACTATAAAGAGTGCTTTTAGCTTCGGCTTTAGTGCTTCTAATTTTGCTACAGCAACTGTCTAATATTAAGACAGTCATCAGCTTTGATCGACACTGGATAGAACTAGCTGGTGTCATATGTTTTCCAGCGTAGGCTAAATATCTCGTGGCCATTTAGCTGAAGTTTACACGAAATTTGTGTTTCGTTTTTGTGCGTCTCACAGGAACATAAATTAACTAAGACGTACTAAGCTTGTAGAATGGTAATGTTGTAACCAAACGGACCGGGGTGCGATTCCCCGCAGCTCCACCATAATGTGCATTAAATAAAAGTGACCCGGATATCTCTGGGTCACTTTTATGTTTGTAGTGTTATTGTAGACGCTCGGTCATCAACTGGGCGAAATAAAAACAACGGCCTGCGAGAAGCCGTTGTTTAATGTCTGTTTTTTGTTTTTGAGCACTTTTTTTATTCAAGCGCTATCATCATGTTAATGGCCTTGTTTGGAACTGTCAACAACTTTTTTGATTTGTGAATAAGTTGTGGAAAACTGATTATGGCTGGTAGAAGTGGTGGATGAACGATAAACTTGATGTGTGGTTGAAAAATCAAAAATAATCGTTCTTTATTTATCGCCGTTCCTGCTTTTTGTCGCAGTGTTGGCTTTGCTGAACTTGACCAGCCCGCTCAAAATAGGGCCTCTAGGGATTCTAGTGACTTTCGGATTCATGTACGTGTTTGTCGCGCTAACTTGCAGTATCTTTGTGTTCCTATGCCTAAAGGGCGTTAGACATTTTTATGGCGACAAGCGACTTTCGGATCGTAAATATTATGCAGTGTCAGCCACAATTGCTCTGGCTCCTATATTAATGCTTGCACTAAATACGATTGGTCAGGCCGGGTTAAAAGATCATCTACTTGTATTGTCATTTATTGGTGTAATTTGTTTCTATATTCTTAAACGGTATAGGTAGGCCGTCTCACATCTTATTGTGAGCGATTCTAAACATAATGATTTATGTTACAATTTAGCTAGTTATGGCACAGGAGCAATTATCATTTACATCAGCACCTACTCCTGAATCCGGGGCTAATCCGAGATTAGCTGGTGAGCAATTGCCGGCGCCTATTCGAGCCTCAGAAGCTCAGCCGACTCCCGCAGAAAGACGCGAGACTGCAGGCCCAGGCGCAGATCCTGGTCCGGTGATTGCGCCGCAACCATTGCAACCACCTCATTCTACAGCGACAGATCCTGCAATTATAAGCGATGGCCAAGCTACGCAGAGCGTTGCAGACGATAATCCGCTTGTTGCAGCAGACCAAGACTTGATCGAGAGCGTTTGGGTTAAAAAAGCAAAAATGATTGTGCGAGAGACTAAAGGCGATCCTTATCTGCAAGAGACCAAAGTTAGCCAGCTCCAGGCCGACTATCTAAAAAAACGCTATGGGAAGGATGTTAAACTAGCAAGCTACTAAATATGTTTATTCTAGTAATTGGATTTTTAATCGGTTCCGTAGTGTTGCTTGTATTCACCTATTTAGCGTACTTGCAATATAGGAATGTTATAAGAGAGGCCAAGAATTTCGAGCGCGGCTTAAAAATGGTGCCTTTATTGATTCATTTGCCGCCATCGAGTGACGACATAGAAGTTGGGAGTAGAGATGTTAGAGATGTGACCGAAGAGACAATTTCTCAAGCTCAGATTATGTACAACCTTATATCTAGCACGGCCGTGAAAGGCTTTAAGACTAAGATCTATGGCCAAAGGCATATGACCTTCGAAATAGTCGCTACCAAAGGCCTCATACACTATTACGTTGTTGTGCCCATTGTTATGGTAGATGTCATTAAGCAGGCTGTTATAGCTGCTTATCCTAGCGCTGGTCTTGAAGAGCACGAAGAACACAATGTTTTTAGCCAGGTTGGTAAAATTACTGGCACGATGGGTGGTGAGTTGACCCTTAAGAAAGAGTCTAGCTACCCAATAGCAACTTTTCAGGAGATTAAGCGTGACGCGATGCAAATTATTTTAAACGCCCTTTCTGTTGTGGGCCATGAGGATGGAGCAGGAATACAGATTCTGGTTCGCCCGGCTTCAGACAAATGGACAGACATATCACTGGAGCGAGCTGAAAAAATACGTAAGGGCAAATCAAAAAAGAGTGTTACCCCTAAAGCTTGGCTCACCGCCTTATGGCAAACACCAGAAGCGAAAGAAGTTAAACCTGAAGATAGAGCGTTGAGTCATTTAGAACAGTCGATCGTTGAATCTATCGAAGAGAAATCGCGTCATCCCGGCTTTGAGGTGTTAATTAGGGTAGTTGCTTCTTCTAACACATCAGCTCGCTCACAAGCTATCTTAAAGAATATTGTTGCAGCTTTTGCATTGTTTGATGCGCCCGGTAAAAATGAATTTAAGTTTGTTCCAGCTAAGAGTATTGAGGATTTTACAACAGCATTTATTCTTAGATTTTTCCCACAAGAGAAGAAATCAGATATTCTGAATAGTGTTGAACTTGCAACTATCTTTCATCTGCCCGACCAGCGTAATACACCGACGTCACAATTACAACGCCAGTCGTCTAAACAAGTGGATGGGCCCAACAAAATGGCCGACGAAGGTTTTCTGCTTGGATACAATGTCTATAGGGGTATAAAAAAAGAAGTCCGGCTTGGATCAGTTGATCGTCGTAGACATGTTTACATCATCGGTCAAACCGGAACAGGTAAGTCGGTCTTACTGGAGAATTTAGCCTTGCAAGATATGCTTGATGGCAAAGGCTTTGCTTTCATTGACCCTCATGGTGATGCTGTGGAGAATTTGCTCGGCATGGTGCCCAGAGAACGGGTTGAGGATGTTATTTATTTTTCACCTGGTGATATGGATTTTCCCATAGGGCTTAATTTATTTGAATTTGATACTGATGAGCAAAAAGACTTTTTGATTCAAGAAGCAATCAGTATGCTGTATAAACTATATGACCCCGGTCATACGGGTATAATCGGTCCTCGTTACGAACATTGGTTTAGGAATGCAGCTTTGACTATCATGAGTGATCCCGCTGGCACATCCTTTATAGATATACCTCAGGTTTTTAATGATAAAGATTTCTCTAAGGCCAAATTGAAGTATGTAAAAGATCAGACGGTCTTGGATTTTTGGAACAAAGAGATGGCTCAGACTAGCGACTATCACAAAAGCGAAGTGTTGGGCTGGTTTGTTAGTAAGTTTGGTGCTTTTTTGTCTAACCAAATGATGCGCAATATAATCGGTCAAACCAAAAGTGGGTTTAATCTGCGAGATGTCATGGATAATAAAAAGATTCTCTTGGTGAATCTTAGCAAAGGCCAGACGGGGGAGCTCAATTCGAAGTTACTGGGAATGATATTTATTATGAAATTCCAAGTTGCGGCCATGAGCAGGTCTGACACACCAGAAGACCAGAGAGTAGATTTTAGCCTATATGTTGATGAGTTCCAGAACTTTGCGACCGAATCATTTGAGAGTATTCTGTCTGAAGCTAGAAAATATCGCTTGAGCTTGATCTTGGCTAACCAGTTTATGAGTCAGTTGAGTGATCAGATTAGAGAAGCTGTCATCGGTAACGTCGGTAGTGTTATATCTGGTCGCATAGGCACAACAGATGCTGATTTGATGGTTAAAAGATTTGCGCCTGTCTTCGATGCAGAGGAGCTCACTAAATTGCCTAACTTCCAGAGTGTGGCATCAGTTATGATAAATAACTTTCCGTCACAGCCATTTAGCATGTCTTTTATACCGCCTTTAGGTAAAGCCAACCCTAAATTAGCCGAGGCACTTAAGAAATTGTCGGCGTATAAATATGGTCGACCTCGAGACGAGGTGAGCAAGGCTATCTTTAAGAGGCTAAGGTCAGGGGAAGAAGAGCGAGCCCTGAGTAAGCGGCCGACAACAACGCCTAGTCTTGCTAGTTTGGGTAATAATGCTCAGTCTCTTAAGGTGCCTCCTGCATTACAAAAAACTTCCTTTATGGATAGCTGGTTGTCTAAGCGCCAAACACAATCTAAGCCCGTAGCACCGGCTCCCCCGCAGATACAAAAACCCGCTAAGATTGCCAATGTGGTGGTGCCAGAAAAGCCTAAATTGCCTGCTGCTGTTCCAGATAGCACTGTCTTAGAGATAGCACGCACAAGGCCTAACAATGAGCCTGTCGGCTCAGATGATACGCGCGTACCTGTAGCTGACGAAATAACGGTGGATATTAGGGGCCAGCTCAGTTACGTTGATCACAATAGAGACAGCGTTAAAAAACAACCCCTATAACCTTATAATTGTGGGCTTCTAAAGGTGACGAGTAACGAATGATTTAGCTGTGTCATAGGCTAAACCTATAGCCCAGCCTAGTATGAATGTACCAACTATCTCGAATCCAGATATTGCGAACCCGATGTACCGAGCCATCACATAAAGGCTTAGGACCACTATGAAGGCCATAAAACTGCCTACGATGATTGCTTTTGGTCTTACTAAAGTTCTTGATGCGTAATAGCTGATGAATGCTATAAGGTTGTTGTGAACAAGTATGCTAAATAGCCTAGATGGTAATGATAAGTGTTGCTGTAAATCCTGTAGTGGTATTTGATGTAAAGTCGCCAGGCTCTTTATCTTGTGTCTTAATCTTTCCTCTTTATTGAGGAGGCGAGCTCTTTGATAAAAGTAATATATTATAACGAATAATCCTGCACTGAAGGCCAAATTTTGTTTGACCCCGAAGTTTGGTAACTTTTGAATGACGCTTTCAATCTGCTTACTGAATGGGCAGGCAACCTTTAGGCGAGTTGTGTTCCCATAAGCATTAGTGACAACACAATTGTAAGCTAATGGATCATTGGCCCCGACTGCACTAGGAGATATACTGTTGTTAATTTGTACAACCACCCTACGAACATCACTCTTACCTGGCCCAATGGTCACATTGCCCCAGCTTAATATATTGCCATCCATGAAGGCACCGCCACTTGAATCGATCATCGAACTATACCTGAGCACTTCAGCAAAATTTTCTTCGACCTTCGTCGCTATCGGCGCGCTGCCGAGGTTTGTTGTGTAGAGGGTATACTCTATGCGGTTATCTGGGAGCACAGCTGTGTTGTTCGCATCGTTAATATTGCGAGTTAGATTGTGTACTTGTTTAGAGCTCACAATGGCAGGCACGCAGTCGTTGTCTTTGATCCATATTCCTTGGTTGGATGGGCAGGGCAGGCAATCGTGGCTAGAGGCGGATATTTGATCTTTAAACATGCAGTTACCTGGGGCAGCTATCTTGAATGTGGCGGTACACTGAGGTTGGCTAGACGGGCTGTTAGTTGTAGTATCGACTACAACCTTCGCGCTATAATTACCCGCACTCTGTAGATTGATAACTTCAGATTCGTTGTTTGACGTGCTGGCTTGATAGTATTTATTAAACACTAACTGATCTTTAGAATCTTTAATAGTGTATCGATAGCCGTTTATAAGCCCGACCTGTTGAGATTGAGCCGAGGCATTAAGTTTTAATTTAGTACGCTCTATCATAGAGATAGACAATGACTCACAGCTTACGATCGGCGCGGTCGGAGTACTACACGCTTTGTTAATAGTAGTAGGTTGGCTGAATTGCACGTAGGGCTCACTCCAAACTCGCATGGGTTGCATAGCTCCCCAGACAGGGATATTGTTGCCATTCCTATATTCGGCTGGTACCGCAAATGCAAAGCTGTGACTGTCTTTATCTGTGAATTCAGGTATTGTTTTATTAGCAACAATAGGACCATAAACTTTGCCTATACCTGGTGGCCCACCAAAAAACAAGTATACTTTTACTTTCTGATCAGGCTGGCGCCCATCAAAGGCATAGCCTGTGATTTGTGAGCACGAAGCTGACACAAAACCAGCGCGGGGTATAGATAGCCTATCTTTTTTGATTTGTAAATTGCCACTATCAGCAATAATAGCGAACCATCCGGCCGTTGTTGATTTTCCAACGAATGCTAAAGGGCAACTATTGGCGTTCGGGGTATTGTATTGCAAGTTTACTGGCGTGGAGTAAAAGGTTGTTATG
>DATMOD010000041.1:0-3000 GCA_035568355.1 Patescibacteria group bacterium | reverse complement strand
GAGCCTAAGACTAAGGCCGACCAAGAAAAAATGGGCATTGCCTTGCAACGTTTGGCAGAAGAAGACCCAACCTTCCGAGTTCATACAGACGAAGAAACTGGTCAGACCATCATTAGCGGTATGGGTGAGCTTCACCTAGAGATCATCGTTGATCGCATGAAGCGTGAGTTTAAAGTTGAGGCTACTATTGGCCAGCCTCAGGTTGCTTACCGCGAGACTATCAGAAAAGCTATCGAAGTCGAAGGTAAATACATCAAACAGTCTGGTGGACGCGGACAGTACGGCCACGTATGGCTTAAGCTTGAACCTAACGAGACCGCCAAGGGCTTTGAATTTGTTGATCAGATTAAAGGCGGTGTTGTTCCTCAAGAATATCGCACGCCAGTTAAAAACGGCATTATAGAAACCTTAAACGGCGGCGTTATAGCTGGCTACCCTGTAGTCGACGTAAAGGCCACTTTGTTTGATGGCAGTTTCCACGAAGTTGACTCTTCTGAACTTGCCTTTAAGATGGCTGGCGCACTAGCTGCTCGCGAGGGTGTCAAAAAAGCCAACCCAGCTCTTCTAGAACCAGTCATGAAGGTAGAGGTGGTAGTACCAGAAGAATTCATGGGCGACGTGATTGGCGACCTAAATAGTCGACGCGGTCGCATAGACAGCATGGACGACCGCATGGGTGCCAAAGTTGTTACTGCCATGGTACCACTAGGCGAAATGTTCGGCTACACAACAGATCTAAGAAGCATGACTCAAGGCCGCGCAAGCTCAACAATGGAGCTTATGGGTTACGAAGAAATGCCTAACAATGTTGCCGAAGCCATAATTGCCAAAAAAGCCGGCTAGTTTTAGTCTTTACATACAGGGTCTATCTCTGTATAATTCATGGCAGTATGTACGGGTGTGAAGTTGTTGGCATTGTTGCTTTACACAAATCACACTGTTAAATAAATTTTATAGTAAACAAGGAGAACCCCTCATCATGGCAGCAGCTACTTTTGACCGCACCAAGCCACACGTAAACGTTGGCACAATGGGCCACGTTGACCACGGCAAGACAACATTAACTGCAGCTATTACGGCAGTACTCGCTAAAAAACTACCTAGCGCTGTTAATAAGCCTGTAGCTTACGACCAAATCGACAACGCTCCAGAAGAGCGTCAGCGTGGTATTACTATTGCTACTTCTCACCAAGAGTATGAGAGCGAAGCCCGTCACTACGCACACGTTGACATGCCAGGTCACGCCGACTACATCAAGAACATGATTACTGGTGCTGCTCAGATCGACGGCGCAATCCTAGTTGTATCAGCCGCTGACGGTCCAATGCCTCAGACTCGCGAACACGTTTTGCTTGCTCGCCAGGTTGGTGTGCCAAAGATTGTTGTTTACCTCAACAAAATGGACATGGCTGACACAGATCTAGTAGAGCTAGTCGAAGACGACATTAAAGAGCTGCTTAAGAAGAACGGTTTCGACGAAAACGCTCCAATTATTAAGGGTTCTGCTCTTAAAGCACTAGAGGGTGTTGCTGAATACGAAGATTCCATTATGGAACTTGTTAAGGCTATGGACGATTACATCGAAATGCCAAAGCGCGATCTCGACAAACCATTCCTAATGCCGATCGAAGACGTCTTTAGTATCAAAGGTCGTGGCACAGTTGCTACCGGCCGTATCGAACAAGGTATTGTAAAAATTGGGGATGAAGTTGAAATCATCGGTATCCGCACTACCAAGAAATCGGTTGTTACAGGTATCGAAGCCTTCAAGAAGCAACTTGACCAGGGTCAGGCTGGCGACAACGCCGGTATCTTGCTCCGAGGTATTGAGCGTGACGATATCGAACGTGGCCAGGTTATTGCCAAGCCAGGTACAATTACGCCGCACACAGAGTTCGAAGCCGAAGTTTACATTCTTACCAAAGAAGAAGGCGGACGCCACACTCCATTCTTTAAGGGCTACAAACCACAGTTCTACTTCCGCACAACAGACGTAACTGGTGAAGTTGAACTACCAGCCGACAAAGAAATGGTTATGCCAGGTGACACCATCACCTTCAAGGTAACATTACTCTCGCCAATTGCCATGGAACAAGGTCTACGCTTCGCTATTCGTGAAGGTGGCCGAACTGTTGGTGCTGGTGTTGTAACCAAGATTACCAAATAGTCATAGAATTAAATTAGTAAGTCGTACATTTACAGGATAAAAAAGCCATGGTAGCCACACAACCAACAGAACAAAAGCAACGTATCCGGATTCGCCTAAAGGCTTATGACCACCGAGTTATAGACCAGTCTGCTAGACAGATCATTGATACAGCTTTGCGTACAGGGGCTACCATCGCTGGTCCTGTACCATTGCCGACTCGCCGTAGCGACTTTACGGTTATCAAAAGCCCCCATGTCTACAAAAAGGGCGGTGAGCATTTTGAGATTCGCGAGCACAAACGACTAATCGATATTAGCGACCCCACTCCAAAGACGATAGATGCCTTACAAAATCTATCCTTACCAGCTGGTTGCGACGCCGAAATACGCATGTAGTTCACTGAGGTTCCTAGTTAAAGTGGATATAAAATAGGGGGTGGGCAAGTGGTAAAGCCAAAAAAGCAAGCTAAGACAGAAGCAGATAGCGCCTATTTTTTAAAGTTAGTGCTATATATAATAGCTGGCTCTTTTTGGTTAAAATTTAGCCATCCTTTGGCCATCGGCGCATTGCTTATCAACGGTTTTCCGTTAGGCCTAATCATTGGTCTTTTGTTTGCATCGCACGATCATTTTCAAATCGATCGTAAAATTGAATACGCTATCCTTGTAGTCGTGACTATCGTAACCTTTTTCTTGCCTGCCGGTATTGTTTTATAAGAGTTGATTGTTCGTTGAACGTACTTATCCAGTCTTTATTTTTTGGCTGTAATTGCATTTAACGCGAGGGTAGTGACCGATCAAGGTCTGTTCGACTGTTGGGCCGATAATCGGGATGTTGGGCGCGACGATTGG
>DATMOD010000040.1:0-3098 GCA_035568355.1 Patescibacteria group bacterium | reverse complement strand
GCCTGGCTTAGTCTCTATGCCAGCAATTAGATCAGTATTCGAATGGCCATTAGATTCGTACGTGCCCAGGTTGAGGGCGAAAGGGTGAGACGCTATATTATCCCTAGACGCTATTTTGCGAATCTGGGCCTCTAACTCGCGGTTCAAAACACTTTCAACCATTGGCATAGCTTTCGGGTATTCGACTACTACTGAACTGCCGGGCACAAGTGAGTCAAGGGTATCTAAAGCACGATCTGGACCGTTCCCTACTTCTGTAGCTACAGCAGCTGTAAAGGTTGCAAGACCTGCACCGGCAAGTGCCAGACTTACGCTACCTACCTTGCGTCGTAAACTACCAAAACTGTACTTGGGGCTAGAATTATCGGCATTAGGCTCACGCCCTGAAAACGTATCTGCAAAACGTGCTAGATTATTAAAAGGTGACCACGCCTTCACTCCAGCAACCAAGCCAATCGCTGCAGGAATACCGTACTCGCCCACTGGCACCAGGGTATCGTCTATATGATTGATGGCGTTTTGTGCGCTAGCCAGAAAGGGGAGAGTATGGCTCAGTCGGATATTGGCGCCGTAGCGCTGTGTCATAAATTCCCCAATGACTAAACCGACAGCCGTTAAACCCAGCCCTATGCCAACTTTGATTCGACTGCGGTTATCCAGCTCCTCATGCTCTACAAGTTCTCGAGTTACATCGTCCACGGATCTAGTGCTGCCCTCTTTAGAGTGGGGAGGGTATGATTGAGTGTCTGGATTTCTGTCTTCAACGGCCATATGCTTTTACTCTTATTCCCTGAAGTCGATATGATTCTTGAGTGACTTGTTTGGTCCTGTTAAGAAGCAGGTTCTTCAGGATGGCTACTATACCACCGAAAACTATAAAGTCAAGTCATTTTGTATTAACTCAAACCTTTGTAACCAAGAAGAGTGTTAAGAAGGATGCCTAGCGCCATCATATTTGACAATCTGTCTCATCGATGACATGATTCATGAATCCGACCCTAACATGGTCTCGGAAGTTCGCGTGTTGGAGGGCAAATGATTGTCACGATTGCGGATGTAGGGCGACGAGTAGTAGTAAAGTCCCCACAGGGGGACTTTCTCTGCCGGATCGTCTGCATTCTTTTCGCAGATGGCCTCGTACGACTAAGGGTACTCACCACTCCGCCCGGCCTTCTGGAAGGCGGATCGGAAGAGGGCTCCTATTGGGACGTGGACAGTTCCACGGTTCTCATGGAATTCGTCGAGTAGACCCACAGCCGAGCGTGAACAACCCCGACCCCAGCCGGCCTCTTCACGGGGGCATGAATATGGGGTCGGGGCGCAACACCTTAAAGAAACTTATGTATGAATTTTATGGTTCAGATTGTTCTATTAGTGGTAAAAGTGCCCAAGCTGCATGACTAAGAATGCGCACCGCAGAGGTGCTCGAAAAAAGCAATCGAGTTTTCTAAGCTACTTATTGCCATCTGTTCGTTAACGCCGTGGGTACGATTGTCTTTCGACCCAAAAGACAGGATCACTGAATCAGTCTTGTAAACGTCCTTAATGATTGACGCCACCGGTAAGCTTCCTTGCAGCCGCCCCGTAGTATGCTTAAGGCCGATTTGCTTGAGCGAAATTGTGCACAATTTCGACAACCAGCCGGGTTGCGCCTCGGTGGCCGCTACGACGGCTTTTGGAGTAAATCCGGCCTTTACCTTGTGCTTGTGTGCCGCGTCATCGCAGTACTGCTGCAACTTAGCAAGGATGTCTGTAGGATCAATACCATCCGAAAAACGATAGCTAACTGTGGCCAGCGCCCTGCCGGGAATGATTGATTTTGCAGGGTGAGATCCCGCAGAAAGATAATTGACACTAAAGGACCATTGCTCTACGGCTTTAAAATTTAACGAAGGGCGATTTTCGTACAAACCCTGAATCAACGACGTCAAAACCGCTACAGATTGTATGGCTTCAACACCGAATATGCCTGAATGCAAGTCGCCTCGTTGGTTGTCGATCGTAATTTCTCCAAAAACCACGCCCAAAGAACCGGTATAGATTGCAGGGCGATCCTTGTACGGCGAAGTGCCATCAACCAGAAGATACTGGTCGGCATGGTTGGCATCCCGATCTCGTATTAAGTATTCTTTTAGATGTGGGCTGCCGATTTCTTCTTCACCTTCAAGTAGAATCAAGATATTATGACGCGGTTTTTTGCCAGCCCGTACCAAGTTTTCCAACGCACATAAAAATGCGAAGTGCTGACCTTTATTGTCGCATGCGCCCCTGGCTATGATAGTGTCTTCTGTAACAACTGGCTGAAAAGGGTTGGTGTCCCAGCCGTCGCTTCGGAGGGCTGGCTGAACGTCATAATGCCCATATAGGCAAAGTGTTTTGTCCGAATCTCCTTTAATAGATGCTCGTATCAGCGGATTGACGTCTCCAATGGACTGCACATCATCACAGAAAGTCAGCAGCCAGTCGGTCAGGAATTTGTTTGCTTTTTCGATACCCTTAGTGTCCGCCACAGACTGGATGCTTAAGTATTTGACCAGCTGGGCTTTCTTGTCTTTGTTCACGTAGCTAGCTCTCTCCACTCTTCCCTAGGGTTATTAATGGTTCTTGTAATCTTGATCCATCATAGTCTTTTGCACACCTCACTTCAACAATAATTATCCCAGGCAAACTAATTGTGTGTACGGCCTTGCAATTTTGTTCCATCCCTTGCATACTTACATACTAGCGTGCTAGTATGTAAGTATGCAAGACTTTGATTCATTTATTGAGCTGATACATAGCATAAAGGATAAGTCTTTGTTAGAAGACTTTTTCTTGGGGATCACTACCACTAGAGAACGTGCAGAAATTATGCAGAGGGTCGAAATTATCAAGCGGCTCCTGCAGGGTGAACCCCAAATTAAGATAGCCAAGGAATTGGGCGTTGGTGTCGCCACAGTCACTCGTGGCTCTAAAGAGTTGGCTCAGGGTCGGTTTAAAGCGCTTCGAGAACAATTGCTGTGAATATATCGAAATCTTGGCGATAAGCTGCTGCGAGATGTTAATTTAATCAGGATTTTTAGATGCAATATTTTGAATTCGCTGGCCATAAAGTATCA
>DATMOD010000039.1:0-8078 GCA_035568355.1 Patescibacteria group bacterium | reverse complement strand
AAAAAAACTTTATTTTACAGCAAAAGGTTGATGCTCTTGCACAAGAGAACTCCTTATACGAGCTGACCAACGAGACCAAGGATCTGCAAAACAAATATTATGCCAGTCGGGAATATCTAGAGCTAAGCGCTCGTGAGCATTTAAACAAGGCAAACCCGGGCGAAAAGCTGCTTATATTGCCGCCAACCACGGCCACGACTCCACCAGAGCCTGACCAAGCACCAAACATTAAACCTATTGCCAATCGCAGCAATTTTGATCAGTGGATGTATTTTTTGTTTGGGCAGAAGAGCTAGAGTTGACATATATAACCGTTGTATATACTATGGTTATATGAATACAGTCTTGAATGTAAAAATTGATCCTGAACTCAAAAAACAAGCCCAGCAGGTTGCTCAATCGATAGGTTTACCTATCAGTACAGTAGTGGCAGCCAGTTTGCGTGAATTTGTAGTAACGCAGAGCATCACTATGAGTGCAGTCCCTAGGTTGTTGCCGGCGGTTGAGGAGGAGATTCTTAAACGTTCTGCAGATGCCAAGAAAGGCGTTAACCTTTCACCATCTTTTCGTAGTCTTGAGGCTGCCAAGAAGTGGCTAGGTGCCTAATGGAAGTTAGATTTCATAAGGATTTTAAAAAAGAATTTGGAAAGCTCTCCCCAAAGATACAGCAAAAGTTTTGGGAACGTTTAGAATTGTGGCAAGAACAACCGTCACACCCACTTTTAAAGCATCATGTTCTGTCAGGAAAATTAGAGGGCAAACACAGTATCAACGTTAGTGGCGATATTCGTGCTATATACGAGGAACTCGATATTGTGATTGTTGTCTATCTAATGATCGGTACGCATTCACAGCTCTATGGCTAAGAAACCTATATAGGTTGACGACTGAGGTGTTTTATTGGTATCATAATCAGGTTACATTGTGCCGCGGGGTAGAGCAGTCCGGCAGCTCGCTTGGCTCATAACCAAGAGGTCGTAGGTTCGAATCCTACCCCCGCTACCAAGTTAGATTATTAAATAGACTGGTTTTATATCCAGTCTATTTTTTGTTTACTGAATAGTGCTGCACCTAACCCACATGGACTTTTTAATAACCTCTCTTTAACGAAACACTAGTCTTTAATATATTACATTAAGTGGTAGACAGCTCGTGGTTATTAAAAAGTCCATGTGGGTTAGGTGCAGTTGTTCTAAAGACGAGCATCGAATCGCTAATGCAGACGGTTTTGTATCGTCATATAGCTCATGCTATTCTTAAAGCGGTAGCTGACTTAAAAGGAGGAGGATTTATGGAAAAAGCCAATAGTTTAGGTAGTGGAGTGAGTTCTGCAGAGGAAAATATCTTGTCTGGCACCCATCAAGGGGACCAGAAGCAAGTTGGCCTTTAGTTCACCGCGAGGCTCTTACTATCAAGAAGATGCGACGCGAGTCGCATCTTCTTTTGTATCTGTAGTTTTAGACAACCTAGACCAAGAGCTGGCCCTTTGTAAGGGCAAGTTTAAAAAGTTGATTCTTAAGGCCTACTAATAGGCGTATGTCATGGCCCTGCGAACTGTCGTGAAAAGTCCTATGAGTTAGATGCTTACTAGAACCACTGT
Organism: Patescibacteria group bacterium; assembly: GCA_035568355.1. Lineage (GTDB taxonomy): Bacteria > Patescibacteriota > Saccharimonadia > Saccharimonadales > EFPC-124 > DATMOD01. Next base: position 6,478 of record DATMOD010000039.1, on the reverse strand, counting down.
TTATTACTGCATGCGAGTTACCAAAGAGTATAAGGTCGCCTTCAGGTACAGTGGTACTTTTAAGAGCTTTTCGCGGCAAGAGATAGATAGTCTCTTTAGCAAGTGGGATATTTATGCGTCTAAAATATTCCATTTCCCATTGCTGAAACGGCGATAGAACGTCGTCGATTATACGTATGCGGAGGCGTTTTTTGGTATCTGCTTGGTTATGCTCTTTGCGTATCCAAGCTACTTGCTTAGTGCTTTCGTATTCGACCATCGCTTTGGCGCGAAGATGCTGCCCTTGTTGCCAGGCCTCAAAAGAAGGTTCTGATATTAGCGGCCCAAGATACTCTTGTAGAGGCTCAAATCTAAAAGTGCTCTCATGTGGTAATGAGCAGTACTGTTCAAACATCTTCTGAGCAGCTCGCTTTGGTAGTGTAAAGGGCCCACTAAGATCCGGTCCTAGAGGCAGTAGGCTGCCAGGCAACAAAGTAGCGGTGTGTATTGGTTGGCGTGAAATACCTAAGATCGCGATATGGGCGACAGTCCCTTTTAAAGACCACACGGGGTAGACAGCACCAAAGACGAATCGTCCGTGTAGCAGTTTGGGGGTGAGCGGTTGGGGGAGGTGGTGCAATAAGGCTCTCCTAACCCCGAATTCGGAACCAAAATCGATGGTTAGTAGCTGGCTTAAGCTGGCAGTAGTATTTAGTGCTTCGGTTTTCACGATCTTGCCAACCCTAAGGTTTATGTCTTGCAAGTCCTCAAAAGATACTAGCTGAGAGCGTGCCTCTCGGTCTGCCTGCCAAGTTTGTTGTTGGTAATCATGCTCTGGCAGCATGGTGTAGCCAGCATAGCGTACTGCTCTCACTGCCTCTCGGTCAAATATATAATGGATCAATTCGCCTTCGGTGAATACGTTACGTTTAGTAGCGATTTGCAGTATGTTTGGAGTACGAAGCTTGAGCTCCTCGGCCCAGTTAAATGGACGCCAGTCGTCGGGGTCGATAGCGACAATACGTTTTTTTGTGGCAACAATCTCGACGCTTGAGAGTTTGCTGCAGAGCCGGACGTTAAGTCGTGCGAGGCTTGTGGGTGTGGGTTGGCCTGCGTTGTTCGCAAAGAAGTCAAGCGTCTCAAAAATGCCATAGACAGCCTGTACGCTAGGCGCATCTTTACAGTTGGCCATCACTGAAACGGCTAATTTTTGTTTAGGGTCAAAGTAGGTTGCGCTTAGATAGCCAAGCATGTGACCGCTATGCCCTATGACTCGTCTTGAGCCGATTGTGGCAATTTGGCAGCCTAATCCGAAATGCGTGATTGGATTGTCGGTCTTTGGCTGCCAAGCCCGCTGCATTTCTTCTTTGAGCGCGTTATCCAATATAGTATCGTTATCTGCAAAGTGTGCGGCTGCGAATCTGCACATGTCTTCGGGTGTGCTGTGGACGCCTGTTGCGCCAGCGAATGCCCCAGTGGAGCGTGTATTCAGGAGTGGTGAACGAAGCTGTTCAAAGGGCGTACTATAACCAGTTGCCAGGCGCGATGCGATGCGACTTGAATAGTCGGCTACAGTGGAGTTAAGCCCGAGCGGCCTAATGATATGTTCGGTAATATAACGTGCATAGGTCTGGCCGGTGACAGCTTGCACCACCTGGCCCAGTAGAGCAAAGCCCATATTGGAATATTTTACTGCTACACGCGGCGTGGTTACGATTTCTGCAGCCAGAACCTCGCGGCGTAGGCGGGCAATTGTCGGGAACGGACGTTGGAGTTGCCAAAAGTCGGCATTCTGCCCGTCGCGCATTAATCCAGATTGATGGCTGAGTAGCTGACGGATCGTGATGCCCTGGACGCGTGGGTCATGATGCGTACTGAGCCAAGGCAGATAGTATGTTACGGGCGTATCGAGTACCAGCTTGCCCCGACCCACTAGCTGCATGATTGCCGTACTGGTAAAAAGCTTGGACTGTGACGCCACGCCAAATAGGTGGTTCGAGGTTAGTTGCTCGCCACGCTCTAGGTTTGCCATACCATAGGCTTGCGAAAAGACAATTTGATTACCCGAATACACAGCTATGCTTAATCCAGGCAGATCAAGCTGGCGAAAACGAAACGCTAGCCATGAATCTAGAAAAGTAAGAGCTCGGTCGAGTGCAGTTGTGTTCATGTTCTATATATTGTAAAGAGTAATTTAGTAGATTCCTAAAAAGAGTCCACCGACAAGACACCCCGTTGCAGGCGATGCCTTACTCTGCATTTGATTGTAACGCACTCTTATAGCTGCAACAAAAGTCTCGACTTGTCGTCTGTCTGGTAACGGAAGCCATCAACGTTTGCGTATTGGCCGAGGGGTCATTTAGGTCTACTATAGGCTTATGGTTGATCACGCACAGTCCTCGGGCCATTCTAGCCATGATATGCAAATGGTGCCTGGTGAATCATCGGGCAAGGAATATTTAAAGTTGGTGGGCATTATTGTGGCGATCACCATGATTGCCTGGTGGCTTGGTATCTCTTATGGAGCCTCGGCCCTCAACGATTGGCTTCGCTGGTTTATGGGTGTGTTTTTTGTAGTCTTTGCTAGCTTTAAATTTGTAGGTTACAGTATGTTTGCTTTAATGTTTTCTGGCTATGACATTGTAGCCAAGCGCATCAAGGCCTACTCCTACGCTTATCCATTCATAGAGCTAGGTTTGGGTGGGCTGTATCTTTTTAACCTTATGCCAACTGCGCGCGATATACTGACTGTTATTGTTATGAGCGTTGGTACTATTGGAGTGGCGCAAGAGGTGGCAAAGCGTAGCGGAGTGCATTGTGCCTGCCTCGGCAATATTATTAAATTGCCTCTTGGTACAGTCAGCTTGATTGAAGATGTATCGATGGGATTGATGGCGCTAGCCATGCTTTTAAGCCACTGACTTATCGGCTAGCTTTAGTGCGAGGGGCATATTTGTAGAAAAGTACCCCATAGCATAATTTTGACAACTCTTCCAAAGATGATAATATAGCTCTCACGATAGATTAATCATCTATCTAGTTCGTGAACGGCTTGATCGCCATTTCTTATCTAGGCGGGACCACTGCACCGCGACTTGCGATGTAGTGAAACCCGTCTGGATGGAATGGAGTAGCGTCATGACAAGCGCAATGTTTTCGATCACAGGTGTGGTGCCAGTCAAAAGGCATGGCCAGGTTGAAGCGCTTTTGCGCACCCTCGCGCTCATGGGCGCAACGGAAACCGTGCTGAATTTCACCGAAATCCCGGTGGGAGATTTCACCGATGAATTCGTAAGGCTGAGGTTGAGCGTTCAGCTCAACACGAAGCTTACAAGGCTCGGTGTCACTAAGATCGACGACATCTGTGCCATGACCGAGGCCGGATTGCTCTCCTTGGAGGGCATCGGCTATAGAAGCTTGCTGTCAATAGTCCGCGGCTTGGCAAGGCAACAGCCATCTCGCTACCTTGCCGGGCGGGATGCATCATACGAGGGGATAGAATCCCTCAAGATTTCACCTCAATCGTACGAACGGCTCAAGAAGGGTGACATCCACACGATGTGGCAACTTACCCATCTTGATCTGCCGGGACTGAGGCAGATCGTCCCCAACCCCACCGCCCTCCTGGGGGAACTCAGGACGGCTGGAATGGGCGAGTGGGTGTCTGATCTGATGAAGGCGGAGAGGCGTCGGTAGCGACCGAGCTTCACGAGCCACCCCCGGTACATCACTTACGTACCGGGGGTGTAACCCCCCCAACTCTGCAATATTATCGGCTAGCTTTAGCGCAAGCGGCACGTATTGCCTCACTCCAGGTGGGGAAGGCGTGCATGGTTTCTGCGACATCCGAAGCCTTAAGGTTCATTTGGATGGCTAAGGTCAATTCTTGAATCATCTCGCCAGCACAGGGGCTAACAATGCTAGCGCCTAGTAATGTTCCGTCGGGCTTGGTAATAATTTTTACAAAACCATCCTGAACATTATTGGTGTTAGCTCGACTAATGATAGAGATAGGCGAGATGGTACGTTTGACTTTTAGGTCACGCTTAACGCATTCATCATCGCTCATACCAGTAGAAGCAATCTCTGGGCTTGTATAGATCACGTGTGGCACAGCGCGGTAACTGGCTGCCACTTTGTGCTTGTTGAACATGTTGTGGACGGCTAAACGACTCTGGTAAATAGAGACGTGAGTCAACATTGGTGGTCCTAAGACATCACCCGCAGCGAATATGTGTTTAACATTTGTCTGTAAGAACTCGTTAACGGCTATACCCTTGGGGGTATAATCTATGCCAGCGTTTTCTAGACCAATACTTACGTTAGCTGAGCGTCCGGCAGCAACCATGATTTCGTCTACCTTAACAGACAGTACCTCGCCACCTTTCTGATAATGCACGCGCTTAGCTAGGCCTTCTTTGGTAACATTTAGTACCTTGGTGTTGGGTAGGATTATCATGTCACGGTTTTGTTCAAAGATATCGCGCATGAGTTCGCTAACTTCTTGATCTTCTTTTGGTAGGATGCGCGGAGTAATATCAGATAAATAAACCTTAGTACCAAATATAGAAAACAGTTCAGCGAATTCAGTGCCTATACATCCGGCACCAATTACGAATAATGATTTTGGTGGGCGAGTGAGCAGACCAGCTTCTTTATGAGTAATATAGCCAATTTCTTCTAGCCCATTGATATTCGGCACGATAGTGTGAGCACCGGTGGTTATCAAAAAATTCTCGGCTGAGTATTTTGATTGTCCAACGGTTATTTCATGGGGTGTCGTGAACGTCGCCTCGCCACCAATAACTGTTACGCCCTCCGTGGTATATGCTTTCTCTAATTCGGTGGTGCCAGTACGAGCGACAACTAAATCACGCCAATCTTTGATGGATGGGTAGTTGTAGCTAAGAGCGCCAGAGCGAATACCAAGTGACTGGCCATTCTTGGCCTCGTCGTAAATATGCGCTGCATGTAGCAAGGCCATGCTAGGTATACAACCCCAATTTGGGCAGTTGCCGCCCATGTAATCGGATTCTATAATAGCTACACGCTTGCCGAGTTTGGTTGCTATGTGGGCTGCGAGGCTTCCGCAACCACTACCAATAACTATAAGATCATAATCATACTTATGGCGGCTCATTCTGGCTCCTTTCTTTGATTATACGACGAATTGTCTTTTTATTCTCTGTAATGCTCAATTTGGTTGGGCTATTTTTGTGATTAACAGATCAATCTGTTACAATACCACCGTTAAATGTTAATGGCAGCGTAGCTCAGTCGGTTAGAGCGGAGGACTCATAAGCCTCAGGTCACAGGTTCGATTCCTGTCGCTGCTACCAATATAAATATCCCACCTTGCGTGGGATATTTATATTGGTAGGGTAGGCGAAGTTGGGATCAAACCGGAATAGAGATCTGTACGTGACTTTATCGTTGCTGATATACCCGTATGTAGTCTACCTCTAGCTGACGAGTTAGCGTAGGGTCACGAAGGCCAACATTCCAAGATCGTTGCCAGGTATTATCAACCATCATGTGTAGGATAAGTTGCATAGGGCCACTTTCGATCTGCGAAGCATCGGTGAACTCCCCGCACTTGATGCCATCAATGTACCATGCAATATGATCAGGCTCCCAGTCGACACCCATGCGTACAAAATCTTGTGAATAGTCCTTGACCGGACAATTACCATTATTAAGCGTTCCTGAGTTAACCTGATGGGACTGCTGTCGACCATTGTAACTATATGTCATGAACATAGTCCGGGGATCGTTGCCAAGTAGTTCGAGGATGTCGATTTCGTGTTGATAATTAAACGTTGGATCAGCCGGCAGCATCCAGAAGGCAGTAAAGAATCCTTGAGTGGCAGGAAACTTAAAGCGGGATTCGACATAGCCGTAGGTAAACTTATAAAGATAGTTTGAACTGGCATTGGGCCTAGCTGTGGATAGTAACCCAGCCTTATAGGTGCAAGACCCGTTCTGGCAAGCACTGCTGGCAAAAGGTGGCGAGAGCGGGCTGGCAATAAGCTTGGCGGTACCATTCGAGACTACCACCTGTGATGGCTGGTAATGTTCCCGGCCATTATTAAAGGTGCTAGTACAGTCACCCGTATTCCAGTCAAAGCAGGGGGTGAGCTTATTTGGGTCATAGCCAGCTCCGTTGAATTCTTCGGTAAAGGATACATCCCAATGTTTACCATTTGTGGCTGCCGCAGGGGGAGTAATTGTACAGGCTGGTGCTGAACCAGTGACTCCGTTGGCACAGCTGCCTGGTCCCGGCCCTGGCACAGGTGTTGGTGTAGGCACAGGCACCGGTCCCGGTGTTGGCACTGGACTTGGCACAGGCCCCGGTTGTGGTGTAGGCCCTGGCGTAGGACTAGGTCCTGGGCCTGGTTTTACTCCATAGCAATCTACTTGGTTAGGACCCCAGTCTCCCAAATTCCTATGTCCGTCTACTTCGCCTGTAGGCATGACATAGACTCTTTGTAGAGTGTCT
>DATMOD010000038.1:0-12625 GCA_035568355.1 Patescibacteria group bacterium | reverse complement strand
TAAGTTGAACTTGGTATCGTGTGAAAAGTTAAACGAAAATTGTATTACTTTGCACTATAAGGTTGTATAAACCGCTTTAGTTTTGTTTACTCTATCTAAGTGCTAGCCCAAACCAGATGGGCAGCAGTCACCTACGATCTGTCACTGCTCATAAGGAGTTGCGCGATAGCCTTACCGATTGGCTGCCCAGTCTCTTCTTCGACAAAAGCCCATTGCCCATTGGGATTGTTCTCTAGAAACCAGAATTGCCCCTTTTTGTCCATAACCAAATCAATAGCACTGAAGTTGAGACCGAATGCTCGCTGATGAGCTATGCAGGCAGCTGCAATATTTCTAGGAAGATCATCGAATGCTGAAATCTTGATCTTTCCCTGGACGTGCCCAAGGCGCCAGTCGCGTACTTCCTTAGAAGTTGTCCCCTCGTTTGTGATCACAGCTGAGAAAACTTTGTCGCCAACCACTGTAACGCGTATATCATATACGGCGTCAATGAGTTGTTGAAAAATAGCTGGCGCAAATGCTAGCCCATTCAAACTTTGATTAGGATTTATCTTAGTTGCGAAAAATCCTAATGGTTTTGTCTCATTCTTCACAGGGAATATACTTGCAAGGGGTTTTACGATAACGACACCATACTTATTCACAAAAGATCGGGCGTCGTTTTCGTCTGACGTTGTTAAGGCGTCTGGTACTCGAAACCCCACTTGTTTAGCGACAGCCAATTGTGTGACTTTATTGCGCGCTCGCTGGATGGCGTAATAGTCTGAAACCCAAAGAGCATCCTCAAATTGGCCTCTTAGGAGCTCAATAAACTGCTGCAAAGCAGAATAAGAATATTCGCGGTAATTCTCGGGCACCGGTAGCTTTGACTTATCAATTGATTGTGGCTTACGATACCAGACCCCTATTACGTTTTTCAGCTGCTCGCCCTTGTAAGTAATGATCGTCTGGCCAGATTTTGAACCAAATGAAAGACTATTCCCGTTAGGGACGGATATCGGGTCGATCGTAACATAGGGTATACCGAGATGTTGCGCAACAAAGGTGATGTGCGCATCACCTTCATAGGAGATTATGACTATCTTTTTTTGTTTAAGCCTCGGGCTTGGGCTAGTCATCATTACAAAATAATTGTCCGACAAGGCTATTAGAAGCCTTGTCTAGGGCTAAGGGCGTGCCGGGACTCACGTCTATCATTAGCTCTTCGCCAAAGGGCTGAACAGTCTCTGTATCAAGCACGATTTCGGCATCAGATAAGACTTTCCCTCCCAGTAGCTCAGGATGACCCTGCAAGAATTCTGAAAAAGCTTGTTCTACAACTGGTTCGGGTTCTGAATCTATTGGAGCTAATTGTATTTCCGGCATGCTATTTATCCCTATTATTTTATTTCAACGCTACGAAGTCTAATTTAATATGCCAGAGGAGTCAAATCGTATAAACTAAGCATATTCTTTTAAAAACATACTGATGCTAGGAATAGTTGGTGTGGTGGTAGGAAAAAATTTCTTTGGTGACCCCACGGAGAGTCGAACTCCGGTTGCCAGGATGAAAACCTGGTGTCCTAACCGCTAGACGATGGGGCCATAGCCTAAATATGTTAATTTTATTTTAGATAAAAACAACGCTGTTATATTACCACAACAGATCAAAAACTGCCAGTACCAACAGTATGTAAGCGAAAGCATTACCAACATAGTTGACAAACCGTCACGTCTGTTATACAATGCAGACTTTAACGAGGAGACTGTTGTGAACCGTATATTTACTGTTTTAGCTAATGCTATCAAAAAGAATCGTTTCTTTAATACTGTGTCAGCGACCCTTGCTGCTGTCGGGATTATGGCTATTACTACGCTTTCTGCTGCACCTGCGGCAGCCTGCCATTGCCAGACTTTGAATGTAACATCTGTAGATCGAGACACATTCAACTTTACAAGTGGGCTCAACACTCTAGGCGGTGGCTCAATTGTTAAAGTAATCTACAATTTTGGCGATGGTACGACAACCGAAAATACCAACCCCTCGGCCGTAGTCACCCATAAGTATGTTATGCCTGGCAAATTCACAGCTCGCGTAACTATCTTCTTAAAGCTTAACGGCAAGATCGAAGAGCTAACTGGCAATGTCTGCACAAAACCAGTCGAAGTCAAGCCAGCCCCACCAGAACCACGGTTCGAATGTACAGTTTTAGAAGCTACCAAAATCACTCGTACCAAATATAGCTTTAAAGTCAGTGGTAGTGCCGAAAATGGCGCAACTATAGAGGGCGCTAACTTCGACTTTGGTGATAAAACCAATACTGTCGGGATTAAGACCGCTGCTGGTAATAGCGTTATGGCTGAACACGAATATAAAACAGCTGGCGACTTCACTGCTGTAGCTGCCTTGACCATTAAGGTTAATGGCAATACGCAGATTGTGACTTCAGAAAAATGTACTGCCAAAGTGGTTGTTCCGGTAGAAGAGTGTAAGCCTGGTGTGCCAGTTGGTAGCACAACTTGTCAGCCGACTCCACCACCAACTCCAACCCCTACACCCCCAACAGCTCCGACGCCTGCGCCTGTAGCTGTTGCCCCTGCGGAATTACCTGCCACTGGTCCAACAGAGATCCTTGGCGGCATGACGGGTCTGGGTGGAATCACGGCTGCTGGCGTAAACTACGCTCGCGCTCGCCACTCGCTACGCAATTCTTTCCGAAGATAATACTAATCTTTCGGCACAAGCAGCACTGCAGGTTTCTGTAGTGCTGCTGCATTTTGAGCAGATGAGTACCAAGTTATTGCAAGGCATATAGGCGCAATTAGCATAATTGCTGGTACTAACCTGGCATTGGCTACAGGTGCCGATATCTTTTGATCGGTCACTAAAAGCTACATTCATTCGCTTATCAAACACAAAACACTTACCCTGCCAAAGACCGTCGTCTTTTTTGGCTTCGCCATATTTTACGATACCGCCATGTAGCTGATAAACGTCTTTAAAACCTTTTTGTTTCATTAGTGCAGTTAGGGTCTCGCAGCGTATGCCGCCTGTACAGTATGTAATTATCTGTTTATCTTTTAAGGCTTCGTACTCTGGTTTATCTAGCTCGTTTGGCAATTCTCTAAAATGATTAACATCTGGCGTAACGGCATTTTTGAATTTACCAATGGCGCTTTCGTAATTATTGCGACCATCGAATAATATTGCGTCGGGGTTTTTGGTCATAAAATCATCTAGCTCATTCGGTTTTATCCGCTTGCCGCCATTAACAACGCCCTTTTCATCTACGTCTATGTCTGGTAAACCAAAAGTCACGGTCTCGTCACGGACCTTAACGCTTAATTTGGGGAAGTCGTCGCGACTGCCATCGCTCCACTTAAACTCGATACCTTTGAACGGAACGTACTGCTTTGTAGCTTTGGCATAGGCTTTTACGTCTTCTAAATCGCCGCCAACTGTACCATTGATACCTTTGGGCGAAATTAAGATACGACCCTTTAGGTTGAGCTGTTCGCAAAGCGTATGTTGCCATAACCGAACTGCTTCTGGATCGGCTAATGGCGCAAATTTGTAGTAGAGTAGGATCTTTTGCATTTCTAACTGGCTATTATAACAGATAAGGACCAGAGCAGAAGCAGCATGCTGGCTCACACCTTGCGCTCCCGTCATTCCCAGCTTGACTGGGAATCCAGTAAAAAAGGAATTCCATTTCTGTCCTAGATTCCCGATCAAGTCGGGAATGACGTAGCGCAAAGGAAGTACATGTAAACTATAGAGAGTGCTGCTGACTAACCATTATAGGCTGCTTGCAGTTTGGCAATATCGAATTTCTTCATACTCATGAAGGCTTGAGTAACGCGACCTACCTTTTCGGGGTCTTCGTCGGTCATTAATTTACCCAAGATACTAGGTACAATCTGCCATGAGATGCCGTACTTATCTTTACACCAACCACACTGTTCAGCCTCTGGTACGGCAGACAGGTTTTGCCAGTAGTGGTCGATTTCTTCTTGTGTCTGACAGTCTACAGAAAACGAAATCGCCTCTGTAAATTTAAATAGCGGTCCACCATCAAGTGCCATGAATCGCTGACCATTTAACTCGAATATACCGGTCAATACCTTGCCGTCCATACCGGCCATTGGGCCTTGGGTTATGCCTTCGGGATAACGTTTGATCAATATGATCTCAGAGTTTGGGAAGACCGAGGTATAATAAGTCATCGCTTCTTCGCAGTTATTATCAAACCAGAGGCTTGGTGTGATCTTTTGTACGGTTGCCATAAGTTTCCCCCTAATATTTTTTAGCATAGCCTTGTTGCTGAATATAGCAGTCGTAATGATAGCAGTCAATTTCTACGCTATCTAACAGATCAGATGTGTTATATTTAAACAGTTAAAGTAAGAGTTTTATGAGCCCAAATAAACAAAAATCAACACAATCAACTCGCAGTTCTAATCTAGAAAAAGAAACACTCTCAATTTTCTGGAGCGTTATATGGGGCAACAAGCCCATATTTCTTCGTTCACTCTCCTACTTAGTGGGTGTTATCGGCATCAATGTTGTGACCCCATATTTTATTAGCATGGCACTAGCAGGACTGGCCACTCACCGAGGCGATATTATGGGCTATCTGCTGCCGCTAATAATTGGGGCTAGCGTTGGTTTACTTGGCAATTGGTTTGGATTCGCTAATGTCCTAAAACTTAATGCCTCATCTCAATACGATCTCTTGCAGATAGTATTAGATAAGTTGTTACAACGTAGCGTTGGTTTCCATTCTAATACTATAGGTGGGAAGCTGGTCAGCAATGCACTCGATTACCCGTCAGCTCTCGGCAAACTCATTGACACGGTTTATATAAACGTGGCGCCTTTTTTATTGATTATGTTCGTGGGCATCGGGATCGTGTTGAGCCGTTCATTGCCTATGGGCTTAGCTCTAGTTGGCTTAACTGGCATAACGCTAGCTCTTATTGTTATCGAAAGTAGGCGTCGCTCTAAACTGCGCGTCGAGCGCAAAAAAGCAACAAACAACATGATTGCACATGTATCGGATACAATCGTTAATGCTCAAGCAGTAAAAACATTTGCTCGTGAGGATGACGAGCTTAAGCAGCACAAAGCCTACGGCGCGCTTCTTCTTGGTCTTAGACTTCGTGATTGGACCTCCACGGCTCGTTCGGGCACCGCTCGTATGGGAGTGCTTATTGCTTTGCAGATTATATTTATAGCTTTTGTAGGCTATCTTTTGCATCGTGATCCAAGTGTTCTGGCCATTGGTATATTTTCTTTCTCGTACATGATTACACTTACTAACAGGCTGTTCGAAGTAGGTTCAATGATTCGTAATATCGAAGAAGCGTTCCTGATGGCCGCGTCTATGACCGAGATTTTTCTTGAACCAACCGAGATCGTGGACTTGCCAAAGGCCAAGCGACTGGTTGTAAAGGAGGGCATTGTTAAGATTGATGCCATTAACTTCTCATACCATGAGGGGTCGTCAGAAGAAAACGTATTTAAAGATCTGACTCTCAATATCCCGAGTGGGCAAAGAGTAGGATTGGTTGGCCCGAGCGGTGGCGGTAAATCAACGCTCACCCGACTTTTGTTACGCTTTGATGATGTCGATCAGGGAAGTATCGTTATTGATAGCCAAGATATACGGCAGGTTACTCAAGCCAGCCTTCGCCAGGCAATCTCGTATGTGCCACAAGAGCCGCTGTTGTTCCATCGTTCTATCTTTGATAACATCGCCTATGGCAAACCAAATGCAACTAGTGTTGAGGTGCAAGCGGCATCAGAGCTAGCCTATGCATCAGATTTTATCAATAAACTTTCCGCCAAATACGACACTATTGTTGGTGAACGTGGGGTTAAGCTTAGTGGCGGACAACGACAACGTGTAGCTATCGCCCGGGCTATTCTCAAGGACGCACCAATTCTGATTCTAGACGAAGCAACCAGTGCGCTTGATTCTGAGAGTGAGGTTTATATTCAGAAGGCGCTAGAGCAACTTATGAAGAACCGCACAACACTAGTAATCGCTCATCGCCTGAGTACTATCCAAAAGATGGATCGCATAATCGTGTTAAACGATGGAATGATAGTAGAAGATGGCACGCACACTGAGCTGCTAGCCAAACCTGGGCTTTACGCAAAGCTATGGTCGCATCAATCTGGTGGGTTTATTGAAGATTAAAGACTAGGTTTTGCTAGAGCAGCCCGTAGCCTGTCAGCATAATCGGCTTTTTCTGATTTTGACACAACGGTTTTGTTTAACATCTTGCTAATAAAGTCGTCATCAGTGTAACGTTGCATAACGTGGTGGTGATAGTGAAAAGCATGTTGCCAACCTGCAGGCTCATTGCATTGTAAGGTGGTGATGCCGTCACATTTGTAGGCTTGTTTCATAGCTATGGCAGTTTTTTGTAGGACTTCAAAAACGCGATGCCCATATTCTAGAGGCAACTCATAAACATGCTCAAAGTGCCGATTCGGAATTATAAGCGCGTTGCCTTTTATCCCACCAAGAGAGAACGAGTTGATAAATCCGGTAATTAGATCATCTTTGTAAAAGATGTCTGATTGGTGCATTAAAGTATCGCTATTCTCTATGCCATTTAACGGAATGCATACTGGACATATGTAATCTTTGGGAGCATTAGTTATGCGCATATATCTCTATCATATAGCACGAATACAGAAATCTCGAAGACTGTCTTCTAACAGAGAAGAATATTCGTCAGAAGCGCAGGCGTCTGTCTAGAATTTCTCTCGAACATGGCTAAAACTATAATCCCAGTCAGCGTTGGCTTTTTTGTGGGGATTAAAAATAGCTTCAGGATCAAGAATCTGCTTAGCTTGACGAAATAGCGCTAAGATCTCGGGACCATACATCTGTTCTAGCCAGGGGCCACGTACTAAACCGTCATTATGTTCGCCAGATAGCGAGCCGTGATATTTGAGTACTAACTCGTTAACTTCCTTCATGGCTGGCAAAAGCTTATCGCGCTCACTTTGCTCTTCGATCTTCATAAGTGGGATAATATGAAAATTACCATCTCCAATGTGACCCTGAATAGTCGCAAGCAAGTTGTATTTTTTGACTATATTGCGCAGCTGCGGTAAAAACTCTGGTAAATATTTGGGTTGCACAACTAGATCGTCGATAAATGGTGCAGTGTGTTTGTCTTTAACCTTCTTGCGCAGCAGATTGAATGCCTCCCGACGCATAATCCAGAACTTCTTGCTCTTTACCTCGGTCTCGTCGCGCTCCATGGCCATGCCGTATGGTTTTAGAATGGTGCGCATTGTTTCAATCCTGCTAGTGACTTCATCAACAGATTGACCATTAAACTCCACCATCAGAATCATCTTTGGGATGCCCTTGAGTAGCATAAAACCATCGGGTATTAGACTAAACATAAGTTTTACAAGACCCCATAAACCTAATGTTTTAGCGAAGTACGGCATAAACTTTATAGATAGCCACAAAGTGTGGTCATCGAATGACTCGAAAGTGGCTGGTTTTTGGGCGAGTACAACATTTATGATTTCGCCTAGACGATCGATATCCTTCAAAAAACAGACTAGTAAGCCAGAGTGTGGTCGGGCGGGCACAAGCTTTAGATGGATGTCGGTTACAAAACCTAGTGTGCCTTGGGAGCCAACGATTAGCTTAGTGAGGTCGAAAACACCAGTTTCTCGGTCCCAAACATCCCATAGGTTATAGCCTGTGGAGTTTTTGCTGACACTAGGCTTCGCGGCCTTTATTTGGTCGTAATGACTATCAAGCAAAGCAAATAGTTGGCTATATACCTGGCCCTCAAAATCCTTTTGGGCACGCTTGGCATCAAGCTCAGCTCGGTTTAGCGGCTTGAGTGTGTATTCCTTGCCATCAGCCAGCACAACTTTTAGCTCGGTTACAAAGTTTTCGGTTTTGCCAAATTCAAGTGACTTCTCGCCACCAGAGTTATTCGCAACCATGCCGCCTATAGTGCAAAGTTCACGGCTGGCTGGATAGCTTGGCATGAGTGAGCCTTGCTCTAGCGTTGCTTTCTCGAAATCCCGATAAAAAACGCCTGGCTGGGCGTGGCCTGAACTGGCGGTTATCTCTTCTATAGCTGTAAAATATTTATTAAAATCAACAATTATAGATTCGTTTATGGCTCCGCCGCTCATGTCTGTGCCGGCTGATCTAGCTGTAATTGATAGGTCAGGATGGGTTTGTTTGAGTTTGCTGGTCACATTGATCAGGCGTTGAACATCAGCACTATTTTTTGGGTAAACTATTAGTTGTGGTTTTATCTCGAATAACGACGCGTCATGGCTGTAAAACTGTCTGGTGTCATCAGTATCATCGGTTTCGCCAGTAAAGCCGGATTGGATAAGTTGCTGCTTAAAATCTTCCATACTCTAAGCTTAACACGTGCCAGCGAGTCCATAACCCTGACTCACTCTAGTTTTACAGAACACGAGCTGACTACCACTGATCTAAATGTATAAGTTTAGTGTTTCGTTATGGAGTGGGCTGTAAAAATGGGAGTGGCTAGGGTTATAGCCGGGCATTTAAGCATGGGAATGGTTGGAGGGGTTATGTATAATCATAAACATGAATGAATCAAAGCGAACTAGGGTCGTTGTAGTTGGAGGTGGTTTCGGTGGAGTTAAATTGGCATTGGATTTGTCTAAAGACGAGAGCTTTGATACCGTTCTCATTTCTGACCAACCAGAATTCCGCTACTATCCCTCTCTGTTCAGGGCTGCAACTGGAGGTAGTCGAACGGCCTCGGCTATACTGCTAGCTGATATTTTTGCGCACCGATCAATAACTATAGAGTATCAAAAAATAGAGATACTAGATCGCCATGCTAAGGTAGTTCGCACCGCAGATGGCAAGGAATTCGAATACGATGTTCTGGTATTAGCACTGGGCTCCACCACAAATTATTTTGGTATTAAAGGGTTAGAACAATATTCATACGGTATTAAATCATTGGAAGACGCCGAAAAATTAAAACGACACATCCACCAACAATTGACCGATGACAACCAGCCAGACCTTAACTACGTAGTTGTCGGTGGTGGCCCGACTGGCATAGAATTGGCTGCCGAGCTACCAGGTTATATGCGACGCATTATGCACAATCATGGCATATCACCGCGACCCGTTCATGTTGATCTTATCGAGGCATCGCCTAGATTAATGCCGCGCATGCCAGAAGATATATCAAAGGCTATGGCAGATCGTTTGACTAAATTGGGGATCAAACTCTATATGAACGAGGCCGTGCAGGCCGAAACTGCCGATGCCATTGTGATTCACGGCGAAGCCCTAAAAAGCCATACAGTTGTCTGGACGGCGGGTATGTCTAATAACTCGTTCTTTGCCACCAATAATTTTAAATTATCTCCTAAGGGTCGAGTTATTGTCGACAAGTTTTTACAGTCTGAGCCTGGCATCTATGTTCTGGGCGACAACGCAGAGACAACTTATACTGGGATGGCCCAAACTGCACTATATGATGCTGATTTTGTGGCTAAAAATCTCAAGCGCAAATCTCAAGGTCAGCCGGCTGAAATCTACAAACCTAAAAAACCAATTTATGTTATGCCAGCTGGCCCACATTGGGCAGCAGTGCTATGGGGCAATGTACGCTTGTATGGCTGGATAGGTTGGGTGTTACGTCGTGCAGCCGACTTAGTGGCGTATCACGATATTGAACCATGGTGGAAGGCCTCTAAGCTATGGTTGGCTGAGGCCCAGAGCGAAGAAGACTGCCTTGTTTGCAAATAGCTAGACAAGCTTACTGTGCTTATAGAGCGTCCAGGCGGCCAGTGTCATGACGTTTTCAATTTCGCCAGTGGCAATAAGTCCGTCTATTTCGGCCTCTGTAAACCAGTTTATTTTGATGTCTTCTTCTAAGTCACCATCAAGGCTTTTCGGTTGTAGGTCACGAGCGACAAAAATGTGCACGTGTGCTGCCGAACGCCGATTATCATAAAGAAACTTACCTATATGCGTTAATTTGCCCCCGCGCAAATTACATTCCTCCATAAGCTCGCGGTTGGCCCCTTCTGCTATATCTTCAGTTTCAGGAACCCCGCCACCCGGGAACTGATAGATCCACTTATTCGGTGGATAGCTGTATTCTTCTTCAACCAGTATCTTATTGTCGGCATTGATTGCAATTATAGTCACACCACTGCCAGTACCGCCAAAATGCAGATAACTTGTTTTGTGCCCATTCGGCAATTCAACCTGGTCTTCTATTAAACTTATACGAGGGTGTTTAAAAATAACTTTAGAGCTAAGTTTTCGCCAAGTAGGTCGGGTGTTATCTTGATTATTGCTCATGCGATCATTCTTGCACATTAAAGTTTATTACGCAAAGTCAGCTATTCCATATTCAGCCTTCCTCAAGACAGGTAACATCCGGCGGGGCAGATGACAGGACCTGGGCTAGAAAAATGAGTGTGGATCAGGACATCTACCGTTTTTTGTGTCAATCTGTTAAAATGTCTCTGTAATACATGAATTCATGGCGGATGTAGCTCAGTTTGGTAGAGCGTCGGGTTGTGGTCCCGAATGTCGCGGGTTCGAGCCCCGTCGTTCGCCCCAAAATATTTATGTATGCGCCCGTAGCTCAGCGGATTAGAGTACTTGGCTTCGAACCAAGGGGTCGCAAGTTCGAATCTTGCCGGGCGCACCATAAAGCTTGTCAATTTTCTGGTCTTAATGCCTATTATGCCTCAATTCATGGTCGAGTATTGCTGATAAAAAGCTAGAGTTGGTAGCTGGTCATTGCTTTAGGTGCGCGATGACTGACAGACCAGTACACACAGCTGTGTTTTTACCCCCCCACTTTACAATGAAAACGGGAGCACGATCGGGTGTAACGTGCTATCAACAATTTCCACACTGATATAATTAATTGCTATTGATAATTGAATCCTTTTCATTGTACTATTGCGTCCATGGTCGAAAAAGAACATCAGACCTACTCCGAATCAAAATATCGTGATGTACTGTGGTTTGCTGACGCTCCACCCGGTGATGTCGTCTATTTTGAGAAATCTATTGGAGAGTATGCAATGGAAGGGAGAATATTGTATAACCAAGCGCACGAAGAGCCTTGGGTGTTATCGATCCATGGGGCAAGGGCAGACTTCACTAAGTCAGATGCCGTGACCTTTGGTCTCCAGAGACGCGGATACTCACTTCTCGGAATGAATTTGTCTGGCCATAGTCGTGCAGGTGTCTTAAAACCTGAACAAACCACGTTAGGTAACAACGTGCGTGAAGTCGAGGCGTTCTATCAACTACTCGACGGCAATCGTAAAAAGGTAGTCGTTGCCTACAGTTTAGGAGGCACACCTGCCCTAAAGCTGCTAGAGAACCATTCGGACAATATCGCAAAGCTCATCTTGTTTTACCCGGGAATCTATACAAGGGATGCCTATGACAAGCACTTTGGTGAGGAGTTTCGTACCTCTATTACCAAACCATTCAGCTATCGCAACACCGACACAATCGATTTGCTACGTAGGTTTCGTGGCGACCTACTACTCATTAAGGGTCAATATGATGGGCTCGACCCGAAAGAATATGGTAAGCCGGAGGGCGGTGCGGTTGGTGAGGTTGAAATAGGAGGCAACAAATACTATAGCCCTATACCGAAAGATGTGATCGATATGGTCTACGAAGAAGTACCCGATAGTCAATTCCAGCTCATTGAAATTCCCAAATGTGGGCACTCCGTAGTGCTGTGGATGCGCGATCATCCAGCTGAAGCAGAATTATTACTGGATAAAATAGAAGATTTTCTGGATACCTAGCAACAATAAAAGACTAAGTAAAATGGAGGTTTGCAATGCAATTAACTGAAACACATCGTGAGGTAATTACAGCATCTATTGATCCCTGGGAAGTGGACGCTTTTCGTGAGCTTACAAGTGACTTGGTCCCCCGCCTAGGCGAAATGACCGAAGTGGATTTTCTTGACGAAATGCAGAATCGCGCACCAGAAGCTCGCAATCAATTGCCCGAGATTGCCGATTTTCTAGGTCTCTTAGCAACTCATACGGCAGCAAAAGTCGCAATCGTGAGCTTCCCCGAATCGACTACCTTCGGCGTACGCCCTACCCCAGCCGAGCACCTGAAGCCTGGAGAGCAAAACCTGTTTGCGCCAGACATATACCGCGGTATGCTTATAGGCATGGCTGATTGGTATGGATATGGATACACGACTCAGCAAGCATCAGCTATTCACAACAACATCGTACAGGTTAAGCAACTAGAGGAGGTTGCTGGACATAGCGCGGCAGCCCCACACGAGCTCGGTCTTCACGTCGAGGACGCATCCTATAATCTTGGCGAAGGCCGAGATATTAGCCCAGACTTCTTAACGCTTCACTATTTTCGTAATCCTAGCCTAGTCCCAACCCTAGTGTCAGTCCCCGATTGGGACCACATATCCACGTCAACTCGCGACAGGCTGTCAAGGTCCCCAAATCCCGAACACCTTGTCTCACGCTTTTAATACAGTATTTGGCTTGAGGCTGGCAGCGTAAGCTGCCGGACTCATACCAAATGCTGTATGGATTCGCTTGTGGTTGTAGTAATAAATTTGCATAGCA
>DATMOD010000037.1:0-7053 GCA_035568355.1 Patescibacteria group bacterium | reverse complement strand
CGTGGAGTTGCTCAATCGGGCAGAGGCAACCAAGATATGGTACAGCAGGTTTATAAACAGATAGAAGACCTAAACCCTACAACATCCGCCTCCGACAAACACGCCTTAGCCGAAGAAATGCGCGGCACTTGGCGCGGGGTTGGCCGTGGCGACCTAGCTGGTGACTCATCCGGGGGACCAAAGCGGCAAAATACGTTTGATGCAGGTATTGGGGGTGGGGCCTGGAAAGAGGTTGACGCACACAGTATTAGCCGCCACGCATTTGACGAAAAAGTTAACCCGAATGGAGCAAATAGTTTTGTTGATTTTATCGCTTCCGATTCAGAAGGCCTGCGTAATGTAGTAAGAGCCTTAGATGATCCTTGGAAAGACGAAAGAGCAAAAGCAAAGGTTGTGGCGGCTATAGAAACTGAGTTGAACCCCACGACTACCAGCGGGCGACTCGACCCTGCATTGAGTGGCTTAACGATTGATCAATTACGCGAACGATACGCAGACAAAGTTAAGACCGTCTGAGCCAACAAGGTCAGATCAGACTTATAACCACTACTGTTCTCAACATAGTCCTGAGATGTTAGTGAGGTCAGGGCGTTCTGGACCATTCTATAGTCAATATATTAACATTTACCGCCCAGACCTAGTCATCTGTTAATATTGCTAGTGCTTGCATTACATTACTTCAGCATGTTTAATAGTCTCCACTAAAGGAGCGTTGACATGAGTTCGCCAGATAACACGGGTGGTACTGAAGGTCATGCAGAAAATTTAGGCGGTATGGCGATAGATCGCTCGCTGCCCGGCCTAAGCCCTGAGCAACCGCAACCTACAGAAGCTGGGTATAAACTGCCCTTGAGTGAGTACGGGTTTGTAAAGCACCTGCACACATTCACCCCCTATGAACTTCGTTTATATGAGACTGAGCTAGAGGGTATACGCATGGATACGATTCGGCACGCATCTGAACAGAAATCAAGGGCTTATGCTATCCTAAACGACTTCATTCGAGCAAAGCTCGGGGTGACTAGTGACGTTCGCGTAGTGATGCCTACACTTGAGGAGACTATTCGAACCATTCAAGCCGTTGATGTTAGTATGTTCTACGATGAAAAACACAGGGGTGTCACTCACTCAAGCACTATGCTCCCAATGGAAAGATGGGATGCATTAGTTAGTATACAGGCACAGATTAATCATACTGGATTTAACCGGCTAGTTATCGATGCCCAAGAATATGATCGCGTCAGCTCCGACGGGGACTCAAAAACTCTAGCTAGTGTGTTGACACGAGAGCTTGGGGTAGAAACCTACCACGCGCAGTACGGCAGTTCTCGCTAGACTAGACACTGTGTCACATACAAACTACCTAATAGGTGTGGCTCGGAAGCAATAGCTTATTGCCAACCATCCATATTGTCTAATCCCCCAGCTTACTCCATACTATAACCATGGCCATTTATAAAGTCCCGCAGGATGTCGAAGCCGAAGACAAGTTGCTTGGACCGTTTAGTTTTAGGCAGTTTATTTATCTTGGTATATCGGGCGGGTCAATCGCCATCAGCTTTCTTATATACAATGTTGCACCAGCCCTGATTATTTTGTTTTTGCCAATTATTGCCCTGTTTGGCATTTTGGCGCTGCCGTTGCGCAAAGATCAGCCAATGGAAATGTACCTGCTGGCAGTAGCGCGTTTTTACCTAAAACCTAAGCGACGCATCTGGTCCCCAGACGGGGTAACCAGTTATGTAATAATAACTGCACCGCCAGCAACCGATGAAGTTATTGGCAAAGGTTTTGACCAAGCCAGCGCCGAGGAGCGGCTTGAGTATCTATCTAAAATCATGGATACCAGAGGTTGGTCTGTAAAAGGGGTTGGCCGTACTCCAGGCGACCATCTAACCGAAGCGGTCATTGCAGAGGCAACTAATACTTCTGACATAATGGATGATCACGCCGATCTAGCAAAATCGTTTGACGCTTTAATTGCTCAAAAAAAGCAACAGAATATTTCTTCGGCCGTGCAAGCCATGCGCGCCGGGTTTACGCAGCCACAAATGGCAACAGTAAACGATGCAGGTTTGGTGTCAAGCATTCCAACGTTGGCATCGACTATTACTAGCGATGGGGTAGTGCCTCGCTTTAACCCGTACCCAACAGCTATGCACCAAAAGGTGGTCCAAGCCAATGGCCGCAATGGCGTTCCTGCTAGAAATAATCAGACTCCACTAAAAACGCCGGCCATGACAAGCACTGTCTCGCCTGATATAATAAGACTTGCCGGGAACCCCGACTTAAGCATAAGCGTTATTGCCAGAGAGGCTCGTCGCTTAAAGGAGGGTGATGAGGGCGAGGTGGTGATTTCTCTCCACTGATTTGTATAATTTTCTATAATTTTATTTATTTTCCCGAGGGGTGGCGAATCGGCTATGCAACCAGAAGATTTACAATCAACTACGGCTGGAACGCCGGTGCAGCCTTTACCTATTTTACCTAGACCAGCTCAAGCACCTACCGCGGAGGCTCCCCAAGTTGGTGGACCAGCCTTAGAAACGCCTCCCGCACCCTTAATCAACAAAAACAGTACCCAAAATTCTTTGTTAGTATCAGAGATTCGCGACAACCTAGTTATTATGAACGACGGCAGCATGCGCGCCGTAATTACTTGCCGATCAATCAACTTTGACTTGATGAGCCCGCAAGAAAGAGAGTCAGTCGAATATGCCTACCAGAACTTTTTAAATTCCCTTTATTTTCCACTCCAAATTTTGATACGCTCACAAAAAGTAGATATCGGCCCATACTTAGACCGCTTAACTAAGATCCGGCGTGATGAAGACAACATGCTGCTTGGGGTCTTGATGGACGATTATATAAACTTTATTGATGCAATTTCCAGAGAAACAAACATCATGGATAAAGATTTTTATATTACCGTGCCTTACTATCCCAGTGGCGACCTAACAAGCGTGTCTAATGCCAGCCGTAATTTGATTATTAACTTATTTGCTCCACAAACCCAGCAGCGTGTCCGCATAGACGAAGCAACCTATGCCAAATCTAAAGATGAACTTCGCAACCGCGTACAAACCGTAGTCAACGGATTGCTGCAGCTTGGCGTTCACAGCACCCAGCTCAGCACCAAAGAATTAGGATCGCTCTATTACAATGTTTACAACCCAGATGTGGCCGTTAGAGAACCGTTGGGAGATTTCGAAAACTTATCTGGGGTTGCAACCACTAAAGGTCAAGGGCAGGCATCACAGTCATACCTTGACAGGGAGACTTTTTAAACATGTCTTTTTTTAATAAAAAAGACCCCGTCGCCATCGCCGAACAACAGCGATTGCGGGAACAACAAGAAATCGAACAAGAGTTCTTGCGCGGTATCACCACACTACGTGATGTTATTGCACCTAGCTCACTAGAAATTCAGGCCCATTATTTTAGGCTTGGCACTAGATATGCCCGCACAATCTACATATATGCTTATCCGCGCCAAATTTTTACAGGCTGGCTAAGCCCCGTAATAAACATCGACGAAGTCATTGACGTTTCGATGTTTATATACCCAGTGGAAAGCCAAGTGGTGTTAAATAACCTACGCAAAAAGGTTGGGCAGCTAGAGGCCAGTGTCTCTATTAACCAAGAACACGGCAAGGTACGTGACCCAGCCCTAGAAGTAGCCATTCAAGACGCTGAAGAATTACGTGACCAGTTACAAATTGGGGCAGAACGTTTCTTCCGCTTTGGACTCTATATAACCTTGTATGGCGATAGTTTAGACGAAGTAGCTTTTGTTCAGCACAAGATAGAGACTATCCTGGGCCAACAATTGGTCTTTAGTAAAGTAGCCACTACCCAGATGGAACAAGGCCTTAACTCAACCGTGCCACAGATGACAGACCATCTGCAAATTCGCCACAACATGAACACCGGAGCTATATCGACTAGCTTTCCGTTTACTAGCGCCGACCTAACCCAAGAAAAAGGCGTATTGTATGGCATCAACATGCATAACAACGGTCTAGTAATCTTTGATCGGTTTAGCCTAGAGAATGCCAACATGGTAGTCTTTGCCAAGTCTGGAGCCGGTAAATCATTCACAGTTAAATTAGAAGCCTTGCGCAGCATGATGATGGGCACAGAAGTTATAATTATCGACCCAGAAAACGAATACCAACGACTATGCGAAGCGGTGGGTGGTAGCTACGTTAGATTATCGCTCAATTCCGAAACCAGAGTTAATCCCTTTGATCTGCCGCGGGTAGTAGAGAACGAAGAAGCCGAGGACGCCCTGCGAGCTAACCTAATTACTCTGCACGGTTTATTACGTTTAATGCTTGGTGGAGCACAAATGGCTGCCAACGGCTCAAGTATGCCCGCCCTGAATCCGGTAGAAGAAGCCGATCTTGATCAAGCCTTAATCGATACCTATGCCAGAGCCGGCATTACTAGTGACCCACTAACTCATAACTCACCGCCGCCAACTATACTTGATCTGTACGACACACTGCTGCACATGACAGGCAGTGGCCCACAATTGGCTCAGCGCTTGCGCAAATATACCACGGGTACTTTTGCCGGCATATTCAGCCAACAATCTAATGTTGATATTAACAACAAGATGGTGGTATTTAATGTGCGTGATCTTGAGGACGAACTTCGCCCTGTCGCCATGTACATTGTGCTCAGTTACATCTGGAACAAAACTCGCACCGACAAACGCAAACGCCTACTAATCGTCGATGAAGCCTGGCAGTTAATGAAGTACGACGATTCAGCTAACTTTTTGTTTAGTCTTGCCAAACGAGCCCGCAAATATTACTTAGGCCTGACCACCATAACTCAAGATGTTGAGGATTTTATGGGTAGCAAGTTAGGGCGGGCTATTGTAGCCAACGCTTCAATGCAAATGCTACTAAAACAATCTACCTCGGCAGTTGATGTGTTAGGTGAAGTCTTTAAGCTTACAGAAGAAGAGCGAAAACGGCTCAGTCAGTTCCCAATCGGCCAGGGCTTGTTTTTTGCTGGCCAGAACCATGTTCATATTCAGGTCATTGCTAGCGAGACCGAAACCTCGCTGATTACTACTAATCCGCAGCAATTACAGCCGCTTCAGAACAATTACCAATCTATAGATAATCCACCAACTCAAGCCATAAATTCATCAGAGCCGCAAAATCAACCTTTAGATTACAGCACCTCTTAGGATAGGTTGCAATGCCAGATACAAAGTTAAGACCAGACGCAAAAACCCCAGCTCACAATCCTAGTAATGCCAATTTCGAGAAGATAATCGCAGACAATTATGGCGATCCACACGCCGAGAAGCTCAGGCAACAAGCCATGGCCGAAGCATCAGCAGCAGAAGCAGCTGAACAGATTGCTAAGGAGGCGAGTACCGCACAACCAAACACTTTAGAGGGATCAGGCAGCGTACCCACCCAATCGTCTATCCCTACCAGTTTTAACAAATCCGGCAAGGGTAAAGCTAAAACACCTGGTAAATCTAGTACCAAAAAATGGATTATAGGCGGAATACTTAGTGTACTCGGCCTTGGCGGTGGCTTTAGTGTTTATAGTGCTATAAGTGGTATGTTCAATATACCTCATTTTGGGTTTGGTGGCTCGAACTACTCAAAGCATCAGAGTAGTTTTCTTGCTAAAAGGCAAGAGAAGTTACAAGCCAGGATCTATGATCCCAAATACGGCATTAAGGCCGGGGAGATAGCGGCCATGCAAGAAGAGGGCATATTACCAAAAGATCCTATCAAGTTTGCTGCAGCCGTGGGGACCGGTCCTAATGGCGACCCCTATGTTCGCCATCTAATCGGACCCGATGGCCAGCTTATAGACAAAGCCGGCTTTGCTAAAGCGTTAGCCGACCCGAAAATGGCCGGCTGGGCAGATAGTGTTACTGGCGGTTTCTCGCGCTTGGCGTCTTGGCGAGCTAGGGGACCAACTACTCTGCGGTTGCTAATTGGTAAATGGAAGATACCCCTAGATTATTTTTTTGGCAGCAAAGACGTGTCTGATACAAAAACCCTCAAGCAAAAACTTTATGAAAAGCTCTTTGGCGAAAAGGCAAAACCGCTTTTGGGTGATGTTGGCAATAATGCAAATAGCGAGGCGGATGCAGCCAGGGCAAAGGCTGTAGCAGACGGCACGGTACCAGAACTGCCGGTTGACAATCCTATAGACGGCCTATCGCCTACGCAAATTGCGGTCCGGCTTAATGCATCAAAGCTAATGGGCATCCTAGGAGCGGCACTGGGTAGTGGCTGTTACGTGGCCAGCGAGTTCCGAAAGGCTGAATTTGGCATTTGGTTATTAAAGCACCAAGAAATGATAGCCTATGCTGAGGCATTCTTTAATGTACTTAACGCCGCTCAAGCTGGTGGTGGCAATGCTGCACAGTTAGGACTTTTATTAGGCCTACTTTTTATTCCTGGCAAGAACGGCAAATCTTTTGTGCAGTCTAATTACGTGCAACACTTTATATTTGGAGGGGGTATTAACGCCGACAAAGACTTGGCAAAGGTAGCCTTAACGGAACCCGGAAGTGGTTCTAAAACATGGGGAACTGTTAGGACCTTTCTGAAGCCCTTTAATAGTAAGCTTGCCTGCTCTAATGTCTCGCAGGGTGTGGTGTTCGGCGCAACAATTATAGCAACATTCTTTACTGGTGGGGTGGCCGCTATTTTGAAAATGATGGCCTTATCTCTGCCAATGGTGCTAGCTATGTCTATGCTAGATTCAGTTATCCAACCCTATCTAGTGCGTGCTCTTTTGGGCGCCGTGCCCGGCCTCACTGATGGCGGTAAATTGGCTGGTGAAGCAATGTTTGTTGGTGCTACAGCCCTAACAGAGCAAACTGGCTGGACAAATGGCCTCCACCCTCTTAGCAAACTACTGGCTTATGAATCTGAACTAGCCGTTGCGCCAGAGATGAACCGCATGACAGCCGCCGAGCACCTAAAGACCAGCCCTTTTTCTATAGATAGCCCCGATTCTATCAGCAACCGCTTAGCTTGGTCGGTACTGCCTTATGCTGCG
>DATMOD010000036.1:0-16049 GCA_035568355.1 Patescibacteria group bacterium | reverse complement strand
TTCATACTTTAGATGATATTAAAAAGTTGGGACCAGACGCCGACAGCGCTTTTAGGCTCCTGGTTCTACAATCCCATTACCGATCGTCACCTAACTACACACAAAAAGCCCTAGAAAATGCACGTAATAGTCTCCTCGAATTACGCAAGTTCGCTCAGCTTCAGCACCAGCCAAATCTAATTGTCGAATGGGATAAACACGGGACAATCCAAAAAGAAAGTATCGACGAACTTAGAGAAGAACTACTCGGGTTGCTTACTGATGACCTCAGGACGCCCCAGTTCCTTGCCAAAATCAATCAGGCACATAGTCAAATACGATCAGATAAATTAGGCAGTAAAGAGGCTTTTGATGCTTTACGAGGCTTAATCAGATTCATTGATCAATCTCTCGGCCTCAAACTATTAGACGAAAAGGATCTGACTAAAGAACAAAAAGATCTTGTAGCACTCGAAGACACTTTATGGAAAGAAGCAAAAAAAATAAGCGGCAGCGGAGAAAGCTACGATTTCAGCAAAATAGATGAATTAAAGGATAAGCTGGCTAGTGACTACGGAATCATTGTCAGTAACTATATAGGCCAAGAAGGGCTAATCTGGTCTAGATATAGTATCCCAGGAGACTCATGAGGACAGACAACCCATGGAAAATCCTATCTAGCCGCATAGCTTACAAAAACCCTTGGATGCGTGTACGCGAAGATAAAGTAATAACTCCAACAGGCAAAGAAGGTATTTATGGCGTTATGGAGTCTAATGATTCCGTCATGATTGTTGTAGTGAATAATAAAGACGAAGTATACCTTGTGCGAACTTTCAGCTATCCAGACCAATCCTGGAACTGGGAAATCCCAGGTGGCGGTGGAGATAAAGAGGCAGCTATCGACGCCTCTAAGCGCGAACTCGAAGAAGAAACTGGTATACTCGCTGATACTTGGCAAAAGTTAGGTGAAACTAGAGTCTGCAACGGCCTAATGACAGAAAAGATGAGCACATACTTGGCCCGTGATCTGGCATTCTCAGGCCATAAAGAAAAAGCCGACGAACAAATCAGTGACACCAAGTTCGTATCACTATCTGCTATAGATACTATGATAAAAGATGGCGAGATCAACGACGGGCAGAGTATTACGGCTCTATATTTGTTCCAAAGCTGGTACAATCAGTCTAAATAAAAGAAGGGTAGTTAATCGTGAGTTCAAAGGAGCGTTTCAAGTTAATCCCAGCAGTTTTCTTAATCTTGCGTCGTGATAACGAGATACTATTGCTTAGAAGAGCTAACACTGGTTATCAGGATGGCAAATACAGTGTAGTCGCTGGTCACCTAGACGGCGACGAACTTGCTACGCACGCTCTAGCTCGTGAGGCTAAAGAAGAGGCCAGTATAGAAATCGACCCCAACAAACTAAAGCTCGTTCCTACATCCCATCGACTTACAAGAAACGAGCCAGGGCAGGAGCGTGTTGACCTGTTCTTTGAAGCGCCTGATTGGAAAGGCACTATTGCTATAGGCGAACCTACGAAGTGCGATGATCTATCCTGGCACCCAGTAAACAATTTACCAAACAATATGCTCCCGCATGTAAAAATAATTCTGGATAATATAGAAAAAGGCCTAAGCTATTCGGAGTTCACCGAAGAACCAGTCTAAACCTGACTCCCATGCGCAGCTCCCGGTTTGGGATGTTTACGATGTTCGAGGTAATCTAAGAGCAATACACGCATGCAGCCTGCAGCGGGCACAGCCAAGAAACCGCCAGCCGGTCCGATTAGAACTACACCGACTATGACTGCGATTAAGACCGCCAGAGCACTCAATTCTACCGTACGCGATTGCACAGCCGGCTGTATAACATTATTCTCTATTTGCTGATAAACCAATGTGTAGATACCAAATATAATTCCTGCACTAACATCGTTAAACAATAGGGCGACAGTCACTATCACCGAGCCAAGAGTCAGTCCTATCATCGGGATCAAGGCTGTTATAAAAACTACCAAGCTCAACGGCAGCACTGCCTGCAGGGGCACCTTAAAGAAGTTGGCCAACACAACCAACATCGCGCCAGCCATCAGACCAGCGATAGCCGCCACCAAAACCTGGCCGTTGACATAGCTGGTCACCACTAAATACATCTTATGCAAAAGTTGTTGATGCCGAAGTTGCAAGGCCTTGTTACGATACAAACTCCACAACTGCGCTAACCAATAAGGGCCTTCTACCAGCATCATAAAAGTCAAAACCAATACCGTTATAATCGTAATAAAACCAGCCAACACGTTAGAAACCCCAGCCAACACATTGGCCCCCAGCGCTCTGGCTATATCACCAGTTTGCCGTTCTATGCCAATAACAAATTGGTCAACAATATCCTTAAGGTGATATTGATTAACCAGACGCCCGCTAAACGACTGATTATGACTAATCTGATCAATAGCATGAGGCAAACTGCCCATAACCGTACCTATCTGCCTAGTTACGGGCGGGACTACCAGCAATAAAAACGATATAAGCATGGTCACAATTACGATGTACGAAAGTGCCGTAGCCACCACCCGACTACGTTTGGGCAGATGACGGGCCAGCATGCTAACTGGGGTATTCAACGCAACAGCTAAAAAGAAAGATATAACAATAATCAGCAGAATCGATAACAATTTCCATAAAACAAAAATAGTACCTACGAAAGAGGCTATTACCAACAGGAACTTAACGAATGTTCGTATATCAATCTGGATTTTGACATTCATAGAGCACCCAAACTCCTTTTGCTTTAAGTGTAACACATGTTTAGCATGGTCGATTTTTTTAACCTGACCCCCCCTCATTTTTGCATAACCCCTCTTTAACGAAACACTAAGTCTTAAGATATTAGATTAAGTGGTAAACAGATTGTGGTTATGAAAAAGTAAGTGTGGTCGGGTTTTAGCAATAACTGAATCTTATCTATCATGTATTTGGTCGAACAACCAAAAATCTATATGCTCGCGATGTAAATCAGATACAAAATCAGCAAAAATTACACTGTCTGGCGATTTTTTAGGTTGGCCGTTGGCCCAGTAAGACCAGTCTGTTGCTTCTTGAGTACCCGACTTGTCTTCAGCAAACAAATTCACAGCCACTGAATAGCCCTGGTCGCGCAACGTTTTGGCCTGAGTTTGAACTCCAGCCAAGATATCTTTGCGTTGTTCAGCCGTAAACACAACAGTCTTTTCAGGATCTAGGGTATACTTACGGCCAAAGGTCCCAGTGTTAAGCCAAATAGACTTTACTCCCAGCTGATTGGCCGATTCAATCGCTATTTTAGTGTTAAGATACTCGTTAGCATCCATCACTCCCACACCAGGTTGATTACTCGGCGGTGCCCACGGTAAACCTTGATACCCAAAACTATCAATCAGACCTTTAGGTATAGTTTTTAGATATGGTACCAAACTTATATATTCACCGCGGCGCCAGTCAAAATCATCATTAGCATACGTAGCACTATTGAGCATTACACTAGCTTTAGAATTAGGAAAATACTTTTTTTGCAGAATAACTGTTTTAGTAACATTAGCCGCAAAATCATCTGGTTTAGAGTTTTGATGATTCCAATAAGGTAGATTGGCTTCTGGAAAGGGCACCCACATACCCATCTGCTCATCGGTAATACCCGACTGTTTAAGGGTTTTGAAGTATGTATCTAACCACACATCATAAAAACCATTACGATACTCGTTAAAATCTACTGCGCCCCAATTAGTGACTGGCTCTAAAACCACTAAGGCTTTCACACCTGCACCGGCCATATCTTTAAGTGTTTTAGCCATTTTAGTAGCATTATCTACCGCCACAGAATCACTATTTGGCATGTCGGTAAAAACCATTAACCGACTGGCCGGGTTTGTACCGCAAACCTGTTGATACTCAGCCAATTTTTTAAGATGCGGCTCAGAACTACCCTCTAGCCCGATTAACTTTTGCCCCATACCACACTGAGCTGTGGTAAAAGTGCGCGATAGACCAAGGTTGCGTAAAAAATCTAATGTTATAGGTGGCCGATTAAGCAGCGCCAGACTGGTGACGTAAATAGAAAAAGCCGCAGTCGCCACCATAAAACCAATTGCCCAGATAAAATCGCGACGTTTCATTCTTGTCTAGCCTCCGGAGTTTCAATACCTTGACGCTCCCAACGTTGCCATTCAATATCTTGGCCACGCAAAGACATGACCAAACTTTTAATTAACACCAGGTACTCAATCCATACCAAGAAATAAAACAACGGCCAGGTAAAAGGGAATAACAAGAATAACGCTGGCTTGAAATCGCGACTAAACAAACCAACCACCAGGTAAGTTACAGAAACAAATAACGTACCTAACGCCAGTGACACATAGTCGTCAGCTATAACACTGTAAGTGATCAACAGGCTGACTGCAATCGGCTCAAATAGTAGCTGTAGTTCGGCCAGCAAAGAAAAGGGTAGTATGAACCAACCTAAAGTCTTGCGATGTCGTTTATCGCCCGAAAAGAACATTCGACGGTATTTAACAAACGTATCAAACCGGCCCTTCTTCCAGCGTAGGCGCTGATTAATAAGACCGACGAATGTCGACGCACCTTCTGTATAACAAACCACGTCTTCTGCAAAACAACTCTTTAGGCCGTAATATTTTGTACGCATACTCATCTCTATATCTTCGGTTTTATTGGTAAAATCAAACAAACCGTAAACATCAAAGGTCGTGGCTCTCCGGAATGCCGCACAAGCGCCACCATAAATATATTCAGCTCCCAAGACACAATGGGCTCGTTTGTAATAAAAGCCAAACAGATACTCAAGAGACTGCAAGCGGCCGATAATTGTATTTGTGTTGCCGACTTTAACATTTCCAACTACTGCGTCGACAGTATCATCTGCAAAATAATGTACCATTCTCTCTATAGCGTCTGGGGCGAATACTGAGTCAGCATCCATAGTCACAATAATCTCGCCCTTGGCCATAGTAATACCATTATTCAAAGCTTTACCTTTACCGCCATTGGGAGTCCACTTATAATGAATCTTGACTTCCGGTTCCCGCCGCAGAGCCTCTTGGGTAGCTAAAAACTGAGTAACTATTCGGTGAGTCCCGTCTGTTGAGCCATCATTTACAACAACGATTTCTATTCTGTGATATGTGTTTTTAAGCAAAGATTTTATTGTGCGCAGAATGCCTACTTCTTCATTCCAGGCAGGAACAACTACAGACACCAGGGGCTTATAGGGCCTAGACGCTGCCTCGAAGTGATACTGCTCGGCAAACCTTAGTTTACGATAAGCCTCTTTAACCTGATACCATGGCGAGATAATAAGAAACAGATAGTATTTTACAAGCATTGTGGTTGCGAAAAACACTGCTATGTTGCGGAAGGTATAAAACCAGTGATCATCTATCATAATTAGCCTCGTTATTGCTGAACATTCTGCACATTAACTAGTGTGGCGTGTGCCACAGTTGCAGTACCACCAGCGCTACTATCAACTGCCGCCAAAAGTAACCCAGCAGCCGGAGTACTGCGAGCTATATATGGGGCAGAAACTGCGATTGTTTTTGTTTCGTCTATCCGGTAAAAATAACGCCAACCCCGGTCAGTATCAATAAAGATATTGTCACCAATCTTGGATCTCTGAGGTCGATCGTTAGTACGCCAACTCTTACGATAGTAAATTATAGTGTCGCCAAGATTACCATTCTTTGGGCTAGAAGTAATAGCATAGTGACCTGCATTAGCCCGAGCCACAAACTGGCCATTCACTTTTGCGGCTGGCGCTAAAATCATTCTAAGCTTCTGCGATGGTAACTTTAAGTACTGAGGTTTGCCATAATTACCAACTTCTGTTTGAAACTCAGGCTTATAAGATTGTAAAAAACGATCAAAAGGCCGTAAATCCACATTACTTACGGCATCAATAAACATCAACGGACGATTAAAAGTGGTGCTGTAACTTGACGCAAAAACAAACAACGTTATCAAACCACAAAATCCCATAATCAAATATCTAAAAACGGCCTTAAAGGCTGTTCCGCTATGTTGCCTATAGATATTAATGAGCATATCGATATTCACAATAATCGGCGTAGTTTTCTTTTAGTTAACTGCGCCAAGATATACACTGTGACCATTGCTAGTAGGTTAGACGTAACTACTGTGCTTATAAACACCACAAAGATAGCAACAACAAGCCAATATGCAGATTGAGACGACATAAAAATGCATCCTGATATATTTTCAATCTAAACTATACCAATTAATGCCTCAAAAAGCAAAAAGCTGTTGTCGACATGCGTTGGTATGCTCGCAAAACCAATAGTTCATTCGTTGAGTACAGCCTGCATTGCTCTGAATACTGGCTTTGGCCTGAAATTAGCACTCCATATAAGGTTATTACCAAAGGCTAAGGGGTAAGTATGCAGGCTAGTTGTCGAACCATACAAATCACTAATCCCCCAAGTCGTAAACGAAGTACAATTTGGCTCTGATTGGCAGGCTTCTAACACCTCAGAATATTGCTTAGACTGTGCTAACTTGTCTCCGCCATGCACGTCCATCTCAGAGATTCGTGCTTTTAAACCTAGCTGTTTCAGTATCTGAATATGCCTAGATAGAACTTGCGGATCAATCTGGTCAGAAGATCGATAAATATGAGCCTGAAAACCAACCCCATCAATTGGCACGCCATCAGACTTAAGCCTAGACAATAAACCAAGAAGTGCCTCCCAGCGCTGACCATCGAATTCTAGACCATAATCATTAAGGTATAGTTGAGTATTTGGATCTGCTTGATGCGCAGTCCTAAAGGCCAAATCAATATATCCCTCGCCCATAGCTTGCCACCACAAATGTCGGCGTAGCCCATTATGATTTTTATAATCGTCTAGGTCATCAGACAACGGTTCATTCACAACATCCCATTCAACAACTTGCCCTCTATAATGCCCAACTACATTCGCTATATGATCGACCATAACCTGTTGACGCTGGTAGATCGGAGTAGCTTGCATCCAACGTGGATTAGCCTCGCCAAATACTAAAGCATGGCCGTGTATGCCTATGTCGTTAGCCCGGGCTAGCTCAACAATGTTGTCGCCATCTTCAAAACTATAGATTTGCGGGGCAGGGTGCACAAACTGAGGCTTAAAATCATTCTCTGGTGTAAATATAGAAAATTGATTGACTGCTAGGCTACGATAATTATCGTCACCCATTAACGGGCCGCTCGCAACAGCCGCACCGATAAGCAGAGGCCTGTCTCTAGACGCAGCCAGATTACGCAGGCTGTCTTCGTCATCGTGGGGTAATTGTAGATCTGATTGTGATATTAAGATTATTTGCCCAGAGCCCAGACCATTTGCCCTTAGATCTTGTAACACCCAATCCTTATCACTACTATTGTCTAACCCAAACCACAGGGTTTTGCTAGCGAATATCTTATGATCACGTAGCTTGCCAAGCAACTGACCATCAACAAAAAAACTCAGCCAGCCTCCATGCCTCTCAACCTTCAACTGCTGTATTTCGTTACCAGACTCAACATCGAAATCTTTGACCTCAATAGGCTCATCACTTTTACCATCCCAGATTTGGGCAACTAGCTTTTGGGAGCCTGACATCGTGATACTCAGGCTAGGCGTCTCGGCTCGCCATTCATCATAAATATGCGGCAGTCGACCATAGAATCGCAAGATGGCTCGACCTGATCCCCGTTTAATGTCGGCTTTAATACTAAAGTTTCCAGAAACTGACAGGCGAGGACCATAGGTATTAACTGGTGGGTTGGGCTGACCACCAGAACCATCTTGGTTAACAATTTTGCGATCCAGGCGTGTGACATGCACGCCATCTGCCTCGACGCTGCTACCCGCCATATGCGCCCAATCTTGACCCTTCATTAAATCGACCTCTTCGCTAGCCGCCACAACTGGTTTGACAGTAAAAACAATCAGCAGGCACAAAAAAAGTAAGCTAAAAAACTTCACAAGCCAGCTCTCTTATAAGCCAAAGCCCAATTAGTAGCCAGGTCTTCTTGTGCTTTGGCTAGTTTCAGCTTGCCAACACATATTTGATCATGCAGATAATTCTCAAAACGATCTTTCTCGCGATACCCGGGTAGGGGGCTAGCTGGCTGCGGCCAAAGATTGGCTATATCATTAGAACCACCAAGCTCCAGGCTAATAAGATGGTCCACCTGATATTCCCCCTTGGAATGATAGTCTATGCCGTAAGCATCATAGACTTCGCGCTTAGTCTGTGCCGTGACATCCCTAACTGATTTTGCATAACCAAGGGTGCACAGCTGCTCCACAGTAACATCGGCCATTACAGCGCCCGGCGTGCAGTCTCTATCTTGTAAATCTACATTAATTACGCAGCCTGCAAGTTTAGTAGGCTGTGGTGGCGCGTAATCGCTAATATCTTTGCCATTATTTGCTTTGGTTGCATACTCTGGCCTGGGTAGATCCAAACCCATAAACATAACCACAATTATTACAACACTGCTTTTCAACCAACGAGACACATCACATGCCTTCCATTAGGCTATGAGTATTGCCAGCAGGATTTCTTGCCATCAGCACGCCTTTTAGCATTGCGCACACTCCTTATCATACTTAACTTATGTAGATAAGTATGACACAATCTAAACACAATTACAGTAAGATTTTACGCGGCTATTTAATACGAAGACCGGGATTATACTCGTCCGTCAGTAATTCGTTGAGCTTATTAGTCAAGACTCGGTAACTTTTTTGTCGGTAAGTTATAACCCCTTGCTGCTCTAACTTTTTAAGTTCAATGGCCGTGGTCTCGCGGCTGAGCCCCATAAAGTTAGCAATCTCTTGCTGCGTTAGTGGTATACCTATTTTTACATTGTCTCGGCTGATGTCTCTCCCAAATCGTAGGCATAAAAAATGCAATGTATGAAGCAGCTTCTCTCTAGCCTTAGATTGAGACAAAGCGTGCACTCGCAATGTATAACCAACGTAACGCCCAATATACGTATCAAACATATCGTAAGCAATCGATGCACTGCTGTTCAAAAAGGTCTTGAAGTCTTGACGTGGCACGACAAATAATCTCACATCAGTTAAAGCTTCGTAATAGAACAGTGTACGATGCGCCCGAAAGAAGGTCCATGCAACCGGAAAAATTTCGTTTTTGACTTCAAAAGAGATCGGTTTTTCGTTGCCGTCAGCCGTAATGTTATAGGTCTTAACTACACCTTCTTGAACAACATAAACAGCTGGCGGGACTTCATCTTGCTGAAGTATGACCTCACCTTTTTTAAAGCGCACAATGCGAAATTTCTTTAAAAAACTATCGTATGACTTCATAATAAGCTTGACCAGTTAGATGAAGCTACAATGACTACTATGGCACAAAACCGTCTTAAACTTAAGCGATATCCCGTAGTAATTATTACCGTGCGGTCATATATATGCCCCAAAATTGTGATAATTTGCTTTTTCTGCGCACTGTGATCCCAAACTTGATTAGAGACAAAGCCTATACAAGTCAGGTTTCAAAATCCAAATAACCATAACTGAGTTATAATAAGACGTATGCACTTACCCCTGATTGAACTACGCTCAGTTAGCAAACACTACAAAGTCGGTCGTGAAACATCTCATGTGCTAAAGAATGTGAATCTCAGCGTCAATAAAGGCGAGTTTATTGCAATTGTTGGACCATCTGGCTCTGGCAAGACCACGCTAGGACAAATAATTGGAGGGCTCACACAACCTGACAGCGGCACGGTGCTAGTAGGCGGTCGGCCGCTCGATAAACGTAGTGATAAAAGGCTGTCTGAGTATCGTAATCAGCAAGTTGGGTTCGTTCTGCAGCAGTTCAGCTTGTTGCCAGGATATAGCGCCATCGAAAACGTTATGCTGCCTTTGATGCTAGCCAAAGTCAATCCGAAACGACGCCAGATTTTGGCTCTGGAGCAGTTACGCGCGGTTGGCTTAGCCGATAAATCACGACAGTCTGCTAACAAGCTGTCGGGCGGGGAGCGGCAAAGAGTGGCTATCGCTAGGGCTTTGGTTATGAGCCCGTCCATCCTGATAGCCGACGAGCCAACTGGTAGTTTAGATGCCGCACATAGCCAAGAAATCTCATCATTATTACACCAGCTCAACAAATTAAGGGGCGTAACAGTGCTATTGATTACCCATAACTTAGAACTCACTAGACACGCCGGTCGTTTACTTACTATCGATAATGGCCAAGTTATCAACAAAGGCAGCTATGCGCTGGCGTGATTATTTAGCCACTGCCAGCAAAAATATAAGGCGACAAACAGTACGCTCCAGTCTGACAATTATAGCCATCAGTATAAGTGCAACTATCTTAGTCACGCTCTTAGCAATTAGCCTTGGCGCTAAAAAAGCTTTGGTCAATCAGCTAAGCCCGGATGGTGGGCTAACAGACATTCTTGTAACTCCCAACCACCCAACTAGCCCAGGCATGTTCGGCAGCGCTCAAGAAGTCGGTCAAAACCAGCACGTATTAAACGATGAGGATGTCAAAAACCTAGCCGCCCTCTCGCATGTACAAGCCGCCAGCCCAGTAGCCAACATTTGGGAATTTAAAAGCTTTCGAGTCGATGGCACAGATAAAGATTTTGTAGCTCAGGCAGAGGGCGTCACACCCAGTCCAACCACAGATAAGCCTTTGTCGGCCGGACAGCATTTTTCTGTCGATGGCAAATCCAAAGAGATAATACTCGGCTATACCTATGCTAAAGGCCTAGGCCTTGCCGACAACCCCCAAGCCTTAATTGGCAAGACCGTAACCATTACCACTCAGGATGGCTACCTGGGTGATGGTGCCAACCCGCCTGGCCCGGGAGCCACTAAAGATCAATGGGAAACTTTTGCCCACACACCCAGCAAATTAACAGCAAAAATTGCCGGAATTACATCAACCGGCAGTGACGAGAACGCCTTGTTAGTGCCGATGAGTTGGGCCAGACAAATACGCACCCAGAACATCAGCCCAGGGCCAGTTGACCAAATTGCCGTTCAAGGATACAGCTCTATTATTATAAAAATAGATAACGTTGCCTATGTGCGCCCCGTCAGCCAGGTTATAAACCAAATGGGCTTTGGTCAGATAGTTACCCTAGACCAACTAGACAGACTCATGCAGTTTTCTACTATTATGTGGACTATACTGGGCTCAATAGCTCTAGTGGCCCTAATTGCCGCATCACTTGGTGTGGTCAACACGATGATGATGTCCGTCAGCGAGCAGCGCTACATGATCGGAGTTATGCGAGCTTGCGGTGCTCGTCGCTCGGTAGTTGCTAAATTGTTTTTAGTAGAATCAGGCTTACTCGGGCTAATCGGAGGGTTGATAGGCGTAGGTCTAGGTACAGTAGCCACGACAGTAATCGATCAGAAGATTGGACTGATGCTCAAAGCTCAAAACTTATCTGTTGTACATGTCGCGATTACACCTTGGTGGCTACTGGTTTTAGGCGTAATCATGCCAATCATCTTCGGTATAATATCTGGCCTCTACCCGGCCTACAAAGCCAGCCGCGAAGACCCTGCGCGAGTTTTAGCTGGGGAATAAGGCGTCTTCTGTCAGTACAGGTTCTGCCCGTTCTGTCGCCAAGATTACACTATTAGACATTAAAGTCAGATAAACACTAAAAAACCCAGGGATTACAATCATAAGTGTTGGCAGTGGGCTACCATCACACACCACTGATATGCCCAGTAGCAATACCGAAAACATGATCTCCCCCCAGTTAGAGGTTAGGGCATATTTAATAGAGATAGCGCTTTGCTCTTTAGGCGTCACCAAAAAAGTCGACTTTCCAAAGATTGATTTGGCGGATGACATAAGACTAATAAAGAACATCGACCCATACAAAAAGACTGTGTGCACAAGATACCAGGCTAATTGTAAGGGGTTCTTTTTGTTAAACAGGTATATTATGTCATTAAACATAGGCGCCAGCAAAAAGAGAAGTGTTGGCGCCAACATCCAAACTGGATATTGGATATGGTAACTAAGCATCGGTAAAATAATTACATTTATAACCACGTAGAGCGAGAAAAACACAGTCAGCGGCAAATTATAGGTGAATAAAAAGATATCAAGCTTTTCAAACCATGTCATTTCCGACATCACGATACGACCAGTGTATTTTTTGATAAACTCCATGTTACCCTGAGTCCATTTGGAGTGCCGTTTTTTAAACGCCAGGTAACTCACAGGGTATTCTTCTTCGCACACTACGTCCGCAGCAAAAGCAGTAAAGAAACCCTGTTTTCGAGATTCAATGCTAAAACACAGATCCTCTGCTACCAAATGCGGGAAACCGCCGGCCGCCAGATAGCATTCTCTACTGACCATCGCCCCATGCCCAAGCAGCGATAAAAAACCATGATGATGCTTAACGGCCTGATATGTTAGCCAGTGCGAATCCACCCCTACCGCAAACAGGCTCATAAATTTATTGCGATTACGAGTAGCCACGTGATTAGCTTGAATAATGCCAGCATTGGAGTAGAAGGCAAAATAATCAAGACAACGAGCAATAAAGTTGGGCGGCACGATCTCGTCACTGTCTAAGATTACAAAATAGTCATAATCAGCTTTCTGCAAATAATTATTGAGATTGCCGGCTTTAAAACCAGCTCTATCTGGCCGTCGGACTACCTTTAAATTGTTCTGCGATGCAAAGTCGTTAACTGCTTTTTTATAAGCCTCTTTATTAGAGTCATCTAAGATTACTGTTTCGAAATTCGGATATTTCTGCTGCATGCTTGCCAGCAAACTGCTTGCACTGAAATCATTCGCGGTACAATAAACCATTACTACTCTTGGGGGGTTCAGGCGCCCCTTTGTCTGCCGCCAATACTGAGCTGGCGGCAAAACTAACAATTGCTTGCGGCGCAAGTAATAATAGGCTGTGTACACTAGGTCTTTGACACCATTCAGCCAAAAGTAAGCAATAAAAACAGTGCTAAGAATTACCATGGCCGAGACTCGCCATCCAGCAGTTGTCGCCCTTTGCACCTCTCCAACAAGCGGCCAGATCGCAATACCTAGTAGCAACAACCACATGCAAATTATAACTACGTACAACAACGAAGACTTCTTCATACAACCTTCTTTCTGTATTAGTCAACGCTTTTAGTGTTGCACCAAATCAAGACCAAAGTTGTTAGTTATCTAACTGCACAGACTCAGTTTGCATTGTAAAGCGCTTGGGGCTAAAATAATCTCAGCATTGAATTTCTTACTAGAAAGGTAGCTATGAGAAAAACAGAATACGGCTTCTCTGGGGTAGTGGTTGTTTTAATGATTGCAGTCGTGGGGATAGTAGGCTGGATGGGCTATAGGTTGTATCAAAATAATAACCAAGCAAGCCCCGTCACAAACTCCACCGTCAAACCCATAACAAATACGCCGCCAACATCGGTAGCTCCTAGCTCGTTACCAGCGCCTATAGAGGCCGTGCAAAATATCGATGCCCAGGCTAGCAGCGATTCAAGCTCTGAAGCCAGCATCGATAGTCAATTTACTGAGAGTGACCAAGCTTCGTCTAACGTCTCGGATGATGCAGCTAGTGATTTAGGAGGAGCTTACAATGAATCGTCTCTTTAGATGTTCAGCACTATCATTGATTTTTGCATTTGCTGTCATACCAACAGTGAGTGCTATGACACCCGCCGAAATGGCAAAAATGCCAAAGACTAGCCCGTTTTGCACTAACTTATCTACAACTATTAGTAGAGTGAATAGCGACCTATCAAAACTTACTAATAATCTGGCTGCTTCACGAACCAAGAGCGATCAACAACTTGCCAGCAACCGTTCTAAGTGGGACCAGCGCCTAGTCGCTGAACGCGCTAAGTGGGATCAGTTACGTCAGGCCAGTTACACGAAATTTGAGTCAAAGGCTAAGACGCCTGCTCAAACAACCGCTGTAAAAACTTATGAATCTGCCATCAACAATGCCGTCTTGATCCAACGAGCCGCTAATGATGCTGCTCGAGCTGCCTTCCGCAGCGGTGAAGATCAAGTCATAGCTAACCACAGAACGGTCATAGACAGCCAAGTCGCAACTTTTAGCTCAGCGACTAATAATGCCGAGTCTAGCGCTCAAGCCAGCTGCCAAGCCACCCCTAGTGAAGGGGCTACTATACAAAATACTTTCCAGACAGCTATGAAGTCCGCTCGTCAAACCTTTAACACTGCTCGCAAAACTCAGGGCAGTACTAAGTCCCAGACCCAAAAACTGGCTCAGACACGTGACGCTATTATTAAAGCCGACAACAAAACTTACGATGCTACTGCTAAGGCGGCTAGGGACGTACTAAAAAGCGCTTTCTAGGCATTCATGAAAAAGAACGTCGTTACGAAATTGGCTGAAGCCCCGCCTTCGGCGCTAGACAAAACTATAGAAGCAGCTGAACACGCTACTGCCAGAATTGCAGGTGGAAGTGCTCTAAAAAAGACTAGAGATTACTGGCACACCCTGGGGCCAGGATTGACTACCGGCGCCTCCGATGATGACCCAAGTGGTATAGCTACCTACTCGCAAACAGGCGCCCAATATGGCTTCCAACTTTTGTGGCTAGCAGCATTCACATTGCCACTAATGGCTATAGTTCAGGAGATGTGCGCTCGTATTGGCGTAGTTACAGGCCGCGGGCTTGCTGGCAATATACGCACACGCTTCTCACGCAAGATGCTCTACACCTGTACGTTGCTATTATTTGCGGCTAACGCCTTTAATATCGGCGCCGACCTTGGAGCTATGGCTCAAGGCGCTCGATTGCTCAACCCCAATCTTAGCCAAGGCTGGTTGATTGTTGGATTTGCCATAGTAAGTCTAGTGATGCAGATATACATGCCTTACGTCCGCTATGCTAAGTATCTTAAATGGCTGGCCATGGTGTTGTTCGCTTATGTGTTTTCAGCACTTCTGGCACACTTAGATTGGGCAGATGTACTAAAGCACTCTATTATACCAACGATCGTGTTCAGCAAGGATCAAGCCCTGCTAATCTGTGCCATACTTGGCACCACAATCTCGCCTTATCTATTCTTCTGGCAGACATCACAAGAAGTTGAGGAACAGATTCTTCAGGGCAAAACTTCTATTGCGTCGCGTCGCGGCAGCTCAAAAGAAGGCATACGTAAAATGCGAGTTGATGTTTGGTCTGGAATGACTCTGTCCAATTTAATCATGTTCTTTATAATCGCCGCCTGTGGCGCGATCTTATTTGCGCATGGCGTTACCAACATCGCCACTGCAGCTCAGGCCGCTGAAGCTCTCAGGCCATTCGCCGGAGATGCCACGTACTTTCTATTTGCTATCGGAATCATCGGTACTGGCATGCTAGCCATACCAGTATTAGCAGGCAGCAGCTCGTACGCTCTGGCCGAAAGCTTTCTATGGAAAGAAGGTTTGTACCGCAAGTTTAAACAAGCCCATGCCTTCTACGGAGTCATAATCATATCGATGTTAGTCGGTCTGGGCATGAATTTTATAGGCCTTGACCCCATTAAGGCGCTTATTTACTCAGCCGTTGGCAATGGCTTGGTGGCGCCAATTATTCTGTTTGTAATAGTAAAGCTAAGTAGTGACAAAAAAGTGATGGGGGAGTGGGTAAATAAAAAACTCACCACCATGACAGGCTGGGTCATCACCACAATTATGGCTATATCAGGGGTAGCCGCTATTGTAAGTTTGTTCCAATAGAGACTTTTAAGTACACGAGATAATCTGGCAAAAGCTCTGGAATATTCATAAATAGAATTGCACACAAACATGAACACTAAACCCTCCCCAACGCCCCCTAAATCTTTCCTCCTAACCCCCTCTCCCTCCTCCCTCCCTCGTCTCATCTCCCTGTCTGTAGCCTTCATCATAGTAATCATTGGCTATACATTAATATCTTCCTTTGCCGCCTCTCCCTACAACAACAAAATGCTCCTCTCTCCCAATGGAGATGTCTTCTGGATTCATGATGATACCAGGCACTATGTAGGTAATGACT